>PBQI01000167.1 GCA_002725625.1 Rhodospirillaceae bacterium
TTGCGCCATGGGGTTGGGCTTGTCGGAGACCGGCAGGGCGCCGAACAATGCGATGCCGGCCCGGACGACTTGGAAATGAAATTCAGGCGGTAGAAAAAAACCACAGCTGGCCGCGAGGCTGGCACGGCGCCCACCAAATTTACCGACATAGGTGACGAATTTTTCCAACTGCTGCCCGTTTTTGGGATGTTCGGATTCATCAGAACAGGCTAGATGGCTGATAACAATATCCAGTGCTAAATCCTCTAAAAGGGAAGGCGTGGTTTCGAGGTGCCGGCGTTCCCGATCATCCATGCCCAGGCGCGACATGCCGGTGTCAACGTGGAGGTCAGCCTTAAGTTTTTCTTCTTGTATACGGCAATGGCCGTTCCATTCCTCAATCTGATTGATGCTGTTCAGGACTGGTACCAACTTATGATCGGTGAAGGCGGCAGATTGCCCGGGCAGGGGGCCGTTTAAAACATGAACGTCCCCGGTATCTAGTATCCCACGTAACTCAATTCCTTCCTCAAGTGTGGCGACGAAGAAACAGCGGCAGCCAACATCGGATAGGACCGGGGCGACCATTTCAACCCCGAGACCGTAAGCATCGGCCTTTACAACGGCGGCAATTTCCACCCCTTGGGAGCGGTCCCTTAGCAGGCGGTAATTGTCGGCGATAGCATCAAGATCAATCGTTAGTATGGAGCTGTGTGATTTCATCAGGCCATAGTATCAAAAGAATTGTAAAAAGAATGTGTCCCGGAAAAAGTCGCGTATTTCCGCTACGCGGAAGCCATGAAACTAATATTTTTCGGTATGTTGCGTATCCAAGTCGCCGAATCGGGTAAACATGCCGTCGAAATACAGCTTGGCCGTCCCCGTCGGACCGTGCCGCTGCTTGGCAATAATCAGCTCAGAAAGATGGCGTACGGCCTGGATGCGTTCCTCCCAGCGGGTCAGGCGTTCGGCAAATTTATCAGGACCTTCATCCTGGCGCTGAGCCGGTTCGGCGCGCTCGAGATAATAGGATTCCCGGTAAATAAACGTCACGACGTCGGCATCCTGTTCGATGGTGCCTGATTCCCTAAGGTCCGAAAGTTGTGGCCGCTTATCTTCCCTTTGTTCGACGGCCCGGGATAACTGGGAGAGCGCAATAACCGGGACGTTTAGTTCTTTGGCCAACGTTTTCAGACCCCGTGTGATTTCACCGATTTCCTGAACCCGGTTGTCGGTCCGTTGCGATCCCTCCATGAGCTGCAAATAATCCACGACGATCAATCCCAGGCCTCCATTTCTTTTCAGCCTGCGGGCGCGGGTTCGCAGCATGCTGACCGACATGGCGGGCGTGTCATCGATGAAAATCGGCAGACGGTATAACTGTTGGGACGCCACCACAAGTTTGTCGAATTCCTCGTTGGAGAGGGTTCCCCGCCGCATTTTGTCCGAGGCGATTTCGGTCTGTTCCGACAAGATACGCGCCGCCAGTTGTTCCGCCGACATTTCCAACGAAAAGAATCCAACGACGGCGCCGTCGGTAACTTTCTCAGATCCGTCAGGTTGGGTTTCGACCTTGTAGTCATAAGCCGCGTTGAAGGCGATATTGGTTGCTAGCGCCGTTTTACCCATGGAAGGTCGACCCGCTAGGATGACCAAGTCGGAAGGATGCAGGCCGCCCAGCAATCCGTCGATATCGCGCAAGCCAGTTGATACACCGCTCAGCTTGCCGTCCTTCTTATGGGCGGCTTCGGCCATTTCAATGGCGGTGATAATAGACGTTTTAAATTCCTGAAAACCGCCCTCTATTTCACCGGTTGTTGCCAAATCGTACAATTTCTGTTCGGCATTTCCAATCTGATGCATGGCATCGTCTTCGACTTCCGGCGTAAAGGCCCGGTTGACTATCTGCTCACCCAACTCGATAAGTTGCCGTTTCAAGTGAAGATCATAAATAGTGCGACCATATTCGCCGGCATTGATAACGTTGACCATAGAACCGGCAATTTCGGCGAGGTATCGGGTGCCGCCGACATCGGCAATTGAACCGTCTCGTTCGAAAAAGGTTCTCAGGGTGATGGGATCGGCGATCTGTCCCCGTTCGATAAGTTTTGATGTAGCATCATATATCCGACCATGCACCGGATCAGCGAATTGTTCAGGTCTTAGATAGCCCGACACTCTGTCATAGGCATTATTATTGGCGAAAATTGCCCCCAGCAGAGCCTTCTCCGCTTCGAAATTATGAGGCGGCGACCGAAAGGAAGAAAGATTTTGTTCGCTATCTTCCAAAGGTTGCACGTTGGTTGGATTTTGAATTGCTGTCGCCATGGCCAGGAAAGTACTCTCCCCCATCCGCCATGAGAAGCCAGAAAGGATTCACACCCCTGTTTAACCTGGGGATAACTCTAATTTTTATTTTTCCTATGCCGCTCGGTTGTCGTTAATGCCGGTCTTTTTAGTATTTTCTCCATTCAACAACAGGTAATCCCTGGTAATCGGAACAATCTCTCGTTTTTTTGCCATCTGAATTTGGAAAACGGTCAAGTCCAAATGCCGAAAGGCCACTTCGCTGGCGGCTAGATAATATTCCCACATGCGGCAAAACTTTTCGTCATACAAATCCTTGACTTTGACGCGGTTGGCTTGAAACCGGATTTGCCAATGTTTCAATGTCTCAGCGTAATGCAGCCCGAGAAACTCGATATCAGTGATCATTAGACCTGAATTTTCGACAGCCGGAACAATTTCCGACAGCGACGGAATGTAGCCGCCGGGAAATATATACTTTCTGATCCAGGCATCGGTTTCCATAGGTTCTCCGTTGCGGCCGATAGTATGCAAAAGTGCCATACCGTCGTCGGCCAGGCAATCTCCGAACTTTGCGAAGTAATCTTTGAAATGCTTCAATCCGACGTGCTCGAACATGCCGACCGAGACGATACGATCGAAAATACTGGTTTGCAGGCGGTAGTCTCGTAAATGAAATTGAGAAATCTGATCCAATTTTTGCCTTTTGGCCCGATCATTGGAAACTTTCAGTTGCTCTTTCGATAGGGTAATGCCGGTAACCTCAGCGCCGAAATTTTCGGCAAGATAGAGCCCCATGCCGCCCCAACCCGATCCAATATCCAGCACGCGCTGGCCAGGTTTTAACAACAATTTAGAAGCAATGTGGGCTTTCTTGTTTTCCTGCGCCTGTTCCAGGCTTTCCTCTAAAGATTTGAAATAAGCGCATGAATATTGCCGATCCTTATCGAGAAATAATTTGTAGAGTTCGCCCGAAAGATCGTAATGATGGCCGACATTTTGACGGGATTTTTGGATGGGATTGTAATGCTCAAACCGGCGAAACAAGCTTTTTGACTTGTTCAGAATTTTGTGAAATTTCGTTTCACCGATAATCTCGATATTGCGGGCGAGAATCTCCAAGAAATCGTAGATCGTACCGTTTTTTATTTCGTAACGGCCGCTCATGTAGCCCTTGCCTAATGCCATGCTTGGCGACAGGGCAAGCCAAGTCGAAAATTTCTGATCATTAAATTTTACGGTGACGGTTGGTCCGTCCACACCTTTAAACCAATAAGACGCTCCGTTCGCGTCTATCACTTCAAGGGCGCCGAGTTTTATCACCTGGCGAAGAAGAGAGTGCAATAAATACATTGTTCCTCCTCAGCGGCTGATGAAATACCGCTTTTCCCATGCCGCTAATATTTGGAAGTGGTCGATTGACTCCTGTTTAAATTTTCTAATGTGTTGAACAATCTATACCATATTGCGCCTAAAACGTGAAGACTAGCGTTAGTTTTCAACAGCTAACAAATTGGGCAAAAAAAACGCGCCAAAACGGCGCGTCTTTAAAAAACTAATGTAACTCCTCTAACGGCTATGCGTCTTTTTCTTTGTCGTCGATATCTGCGTCACCGGTTTCTTTAGCTTCTGTTTCAACTTCAGCGTCAGTTCCGGCCTCAACCCCAGCTTCAACTTCGTCAGATGATTCCAACGAGGCATCCTCAGAATTTTCGTCAAACATTTCTTCCGCTGTTGCCATGACTTCAGCATCCGGCGCAGCATCAACGGCTTCACCGGTGCGTTCCTGAATTTTCGCCTCTTCATCGGATCGCGCAACATTTGCCGTGACCGTTACCGCGACTTCCGGATGAAGAGAGATTTTAACCTCATGCAGTCCGACGGTTTTGATTGGTTTATTCAAACTGACTTGGCTGCGGGTGACGGAAAATCCGGCTTCAGTAATTCCGGCGGAAATATCACGTGCGTTGACCGAACCATAAAGTTGCCCGGTGTCACCGGCCTGGCGAGCCATACTAACGAACAGACCTTCCAGTTTGGCGCCTACCGCTTCGGCGTCTTTTTTCTGTTCCAGATTTTGCGCCTCCAGTTGGTTGCGCTGGCCTTCGAAATACTCTTTATTGGCTTTGGTCGCCGTTACGGCTTTTTTATGTGGCAGCAGAAAGTTTCGGGCATAACCGGGTTTGACGCTGACGACGTCGCCCATCTGTCCCAATTTCTCAATGCGCTCTAAAAGAATAATTTCCATTTAACTAACACCTTCTCTTTGCGTCTTGGTCCGGCCGTCTAAAATCCAGTGATCAGCGCTGGACCAGCCTATTTATTCAAATACATTCCTCAGCAGAGACGCCCACCCACCGTATCTCCAGCAGTCCATGAGGTCTTTTGCCAGGAACGTGAAAATTCTTATTCGACACCCAATCCACCGCGAACGAATTCCTGAGCGTTCGAGGGACCGGAAACTACTATTATTTAGTGTCCGGAGCAACCCGAAAGACTGACAGTATATTATTCGGCAGGCCATTCCCTAATCGTCATCATCCGGACCAAGCGCAGGGTTAATAAACTTCTTTCTCAATTCGACCCAAGGTTCGATAAAGCCAAGTCCGGCAACGATGAGCGCCGGCCATCCGAGGATGAGTAACATGAAATAAAAGATAGCCAGCGCCATACCGGGCCGGGTCAGCCGGCCCGCCAGAACATGAACCGTACCCAAACCAATCATAAAAAACGGAATGGCTAATATCACGGTCACATTTCGACCAACATATTTGATGTCGCCCGAGCCCAACAGGGCGACGGCAGCAGTAGCAATCGCTGCCCAATACAGCCATTCGGGTAGTGTCATATGGCGATATGCCGGTATAGAGCGCAAACTATTGCTGGTCTGGTTCAAAATGGCTTGGGCGATGGTGGTATTTATAGTTACCATCAATAACCAGGAACCGATGGTTAATGCGGGGAAGAGGGATAGTATATTCTCGACCAGTAGAGCTTTGTTGCTAGGTGCGCTGAATTGAAAACGCAAGGTTAAGATGGTTTCGAGATAACCATTTATGGCGCCAGTAAAGCCTTCTTCGTGATTAATATGGACGATTGCTGCAATCAGAACCATGGCGGCGCCAAGGGATGCTAGCATCGCCAGAATGTGACCGGCAGGGTAGTAAATTATGCTGCCGTCACCGACCTGTCGTTGCTGAAGGGCGAAATGCGCTATCATCCAGGAAGGCAGAGCAATGGAAACGCCGTAAAGGGCTCCTTGGAGAAAGCTAGTGAACAAGGTAATCGCCACCAAGCCGCACAGGCAACCCACGCCGGCGCTTTTGGGACCGGTGCTCAATCCAATGATCAGAATTGGCAGCAGGGCGAAATAGGCGAGCAGGAAACCGCCGAATCCGGCGCCGAACAGAATCGATGCGGAAAGAATGGCGCTGGCAAAGCCAGCGCCCGCTGCAATAAGAATTTCCCTAATCATCCAACAATACTCTCTCGGCTGCTGCCGTTTCGTTGAGATTCTGTAGGACCGGGTAATTGGAAGATATTGTCGGCCCGGCGGCACCTTGAGGCAATTGCCTATCGAGACACGTACGGCAGCAACGCCAGAAAACGCGCTCTTTTAATGGCCCGCGCCAATTCGCGCTGTTTTTTTGACGAAACAGCTGTGATGCGGCTGGGGACGATCTTGCCGCGTTCGGATATATACCGGGACAGGGTTTTGGTGTCCTTGTAGTCTATCTTCGGCGCGTTGATACCAGAAAATGGACAGGTTTTGCGGCGCCGAAAAAAGGGTCGTTTGCCGTTGGCACCGCCACCGGAACGTGGGCGGTCGGAGCCTTGACGGTTATCAGAATAGCTCATTTGCCTTCTCCTTCCTGCTCAACCTCGGTTTCGGCAGTTTCGTCAGCGTTTTCCTCGGTCGGTTCCTCGGCCGGTTCTTCAGCGTTTTCTTCAGCCGGTTTTTCGGCCTTTTCTTCACTGGCAGTTTCTACGGGCTCAGGGGCTCCGCTATTTCGATCGAAAGAAGCACCTTCCTCGCGGCGCGGATGACGTTCGTCCCGGCTCGACCGATTTTGCATTTGAACGGATTCGCCTTCCTCCAAATCATCGACCTTAATAGTCATATAGCGGAGGATGTCCTCATTTAATCTCATATGGCGTTCCATTTCGGAGACCGCGCCAGATGGCCCGTCAATGTTGAATAGGACGTAATGTCCTTTCCGGTTTTTCTTGATTTTATAGGCTAGGCCTTTGATGCCCCAATTTTCCTGTTTGGTGACTTTGCCGCCATTGTCGCTGACAACAGACTGTAAGTTTTCAGCGAGAGATTCAACTTGTTGCGCGGAAATATCCTGACGCGCAACGAAAACGCTTTCGTAGTAAGGCATAATCGGTTCCTTTCGGCTTTTCTCAACCCTCAGGAAATCGCGTTAATTTCCAGGGAGCATAGCCAGACAAACACCAACGTACTTACTGGCAAGGATGTATAAGGCGCGCAATATACACACAATAAATGTCAGCGCAAGCAGGATAAATGCCAGAGCAATCCAAGCGACCGCCGATACCTTCTTCGCTTACTCAGTCATCCGGATAATGTTTAAACGTGTTTATGGTGGACCGGAAATAGTTGAGGCCTAATTGATCCTTGATATCCTTCATTGCTTTAAAACCATGAGACCCACGGATATTCCGCAACCATTTGCAATGGGGTCGGTTTTCAAGAAATTGGCGGCCATCGCGGCGGCGCTAGAAACGGTGGCTAGGCCTAATTTATCGGCGAGCGTGGTCCGCGCGTCGTCCAGCATTTTACGGTCGTTGCTGATTATCGCTTCAGAATATGTCAGCAGTTGAGCGCCGCCGGGAACACCGTTGTCGACTTCAGGTTGAGCCAGGGCATCGAGGCTGAAGTTAAGATCACTAACCCGTCCACTCTCACGGAGGAACCTTGCATGACCGGCAGTTCAGAAAAAGCACTCGTCGAGCGCCGATACTCTGCCGGCGATGACCTCCGCCTGGGCTCGAGTCAGGCCTTCGTGATGTTGATAGTCAGGGATCATTATATGTTGCAGAGGCAGGTACTGAACTTCCTCTAACTCAAATTGATCTGATAGAATCACGATATTACGCCGTTGACATTATGGGGACAAAATATGAGCCAGCTTGGGTTTTTTGATGTTGCTAATCACTATGGCGGCTCGGATGCGAAGAATGTCCTACTTTTGAGAACTTCGACAGCTATTTGAAA
>PBQI01000168.1 GCA_002725625.1 Rhodospirillaceae bacterium
CTCCATTCCCCAAAGCACCGCGGCCTCGATCTCAGCATCGGGAAGAATGACAAACGGACTCTTCCCACCAAGCTCCAGAGTGCTTCGCTTTATCCCAGTCGATGCCGCTTTGAGAATTCGAACACCAGTTTTTGTAGAACCTGTAAAAGAGACCATGCTTGTGGCAGGGTGGGACACAAGAAATTCTCCAACTTCCGACCCTGACCCTGACACAAGATTAAAAACCCCAGTCGGAGCACCGGCATTCTCGAAGATCTCCGCAAAGAGCAGAGGGCATCCCGGTGCCAACTCGCTAGGTTTTACGACCACAGTGCAACCCGCTGCAATAGCTGTTGCTACCTTTATTGCGATTTGAGAGAACGGGAAGTTCCAAGGAGTAATACTGGCCACGACCCCTACAGCTTCGTGGAGCAGAACCGAATGATTGAGGACTTCTTCCATCCGAAACTCCTCTAAGATCTCAACCAAGCCTTCGATAACAAGTACCGGAAGAGCAGTTATCGCAACCCGCGCAGCAGAAATGGGCATCCCGACTTCTGTTGCCCAAGTGCTAGCAATCTCCTCTTGTCGATCAATGATCCCGTCGCGAATCGAGTGCAACACATCTTGACGATCAGTAACTGACGTTGCGGACCACCGAGGGAACGCTCGGCTCGCCGCATCAATCGCTGAGTCAATTTCTTCTCGGCTAGCCTCTGGAACTGAATAGATAATCTCCCCTGTGCCAGCGTTAGATACAGGGTGACAGTTCTTGTTGCGACTCTCGAGCCACCTCCCATCGATATACAAACAGTCGGTGTTCAAGGTTCCTCACTATTCAGGTCTAGCCATCATCGATTGTATTCCCGGTTGGCTTGATGCACCAGAGTTCATCCGGCGACCTTGATGGCCACCGCAGGATTTCCTCATTGGACGTCAACCTGTCTAGTCTTCTTCTTGTGCTTCATTGGCCGGGGTGTTCGTAGGAATGGAACGAAACTGTCGAGACGTCAGGGTGGCAAACCGGATCGATGGCTCTCCTTGGGTCATCCGAGTAATCGAATATCAAGGGGATGCCCCAGGGTCATCAACTGCCATTCTCGGCGGCATGTATGGAGACAAACCGATGAGTTGCCTTGCCGTCCACCAAATTGACCGCCTTCTGAGAAACAAGGCAGAACTATCTGGATCAGTGATCTTGGTACCAGCGGCTAATCCCCCAGCCCTAGAGGTTGGGAACCGGATCAACCCCGATCACTTAGCCTTGAACCGACGTTTTCCTGGAAACATTTCAGGGTTCCTGACTGATCAGATAGCGCGGGCCCTTGTAGGCGAAGTTCTTGTGGGAGTCGATTGCATACTTGATCTCCATTCAGGAACGCCCTCAATGGCACTCTGGTATACCTATGACTTCGGTGATCTTGAACTCTCGTCCGCCTTTGGATACCTGCCCGTCATAGAAGGCCAGCATTCACCCGGCCAATTAGGAACAGTGGCAACCGAGCGAGGAGTTGGCCTCTTGTTGCCGGAATGGGGGGGTGCCACTCTCACACAGTTCACCGCAGGAGTCGAGGGAGCAATGAACATCTTGAAATTCCGAGGCCATTTACCCGGCAAAAGCAGCGGACCAAAGTCTGTCCCTCTCATCAGAGATCGCCAACTTCTACTTGCTTCTACCCACGGTGCTCTAATAAGCACAGTTGAACCATCACGGGTCGGTGGTCCGATAAACAAAGGAACTTTCGCCGAGATTGTTAATGTGACAAATGGTTCTACCGGTGAAGAGTTTCTGGTAGAAGAGGAGCAGGCACTCCTGCTAATGACGGTGATGACTCCCACCATGGTAAAACCAGGTGACTTTGTTGCGATGATTGGTTACCAGGCCGACACCTTGGAAGTTCCGAATTCATAGACAGGTACTAAACCAAGAGTAATCCCCATTGGTCCACAGAACTTCTAGAACCAACCGAGAAGACGAGAAATCCTTATCATTAAGAATAAGGATATGAAAATAGATTTGAGGTAAGCCATATGAAGGTGGCAACGATAGGCGGAGGAACGTTTGGTGAAATGCATATTCGCGCTCTAACGCAGCGAGCACTTCGAGGTGATATCGATTTTGTCGGCTTGGTAGACACTAATCCAGAGGTTTGCAAAACAAGACGAGATATTTATGGAATCGAGACCTACAACGACATCAACGCCTTGCTTAATACAACTAAACCGCAAGCCGTCACAGTGGCCACACCTGACCATCTCCACCAGGAAGTTGTAGTGGAGTGCCTCGGAAAAGGTATCCATGTGCTAGTGGAGAAACCAATGGACACCACTGTCAAAGGGTGCCAAGAAATGGTAGCTGCTGCCAATGCATCGGAGTGCCTACTCCAAGTTGACTTCATGAAACGAAATGACCTTTACCACCTCCACCTGAAGCAAACTGTGGATACTGACGGCCTAGGGCGTATCGCTTATGGCTACGCTTGGATGGAGGACAAGATAGAAGTACCGAGGGACTGGCTCCCAGCTTGGGCCTCTCATTCCTCTCCAGCATGGTTCGTCGGAGTCCACTACTTTGACCTGATCCGCTGGCTCGTTGGCCATAATGCAATAGCCGTTTCGGCTACCGGAGTGAAAGACAAACTCTTATCCATCGGCATTGACACTTACGATTCGATTCAATCCAAGATCGTGTTCCCAAATGGGGTGAGTTTCGTAGTTGACACGGCATGGCACCTCCCCGATGGTAACGAAGCAATAGTCAACCAAGGAATCAAGGTTGTGGGGAGCGATGGGTGGCTTACGGTTGACAGCCAGGATCGTGGAACAAGGGGCTGTGTGCGTCAAGGTCCATCTTCCGAAGCAAGAATGAATACTCCGAACCTTGGGTTTTTCAAAGAGGTTGAAAATCCTGCTGGTCTCAACCACTACTCCGGCTATGCCGTTGACTCGATTGAGGGATTTGTAGATAACGCCTTGGGCCTAGTCCAAGGCTCCCACCAACTCAGCGATCTGGATGGCAATTACCCTTCAGGAATCGATGGTCTCGAAGTAACAAAGATCGCTGTCGGTGTACACGAGAGTGTCGAGTCCGAAGGTGCGCTCATTATGCTGGATGAACTCTAACTCAGAACCCCGATACTGACTTCCGCAGCGGACACTGCAATATTAGGTAGCTAGGGTGAACATTGTGGCTTCCCGTCCTGCTATTCGGCCAAACACTAAACTTCGCAGTACCGAGGTAGCTCCAACGTAGTCCTCGTGGTAAAGGCCGGTCATCTCGCCAGCGGCAAACAATCCGGGAATTGGCAAACCATCGCCATCAACTACTTGGCCTCGGGCATTTGTGGCTATCCCGCCAAAACTGAAAACACCTGCACATGTAACCGGATAGGCGAAGAACGGGGCCTCTTCGATCCGCCGGGACCAGTTCGACTTGGGCGGTATCAACCCTGGCACTGTTGAAAGGCCATCCTTCTCGTTGGGATCAAATCCCTCTTCATCAACTAGAACATGCTCATTGAAATTATCTATCACCATGCCGAGATTCTCGGCGTCTATCCCTATAAGTTCGGCAAGTTCTGCGATCGACTCCCCACGGTAGGGTTCATCACGCTTATCTGTGTTGACAGCAGTCTGATAACCAGGAATTCGCATCACCTTCTCGTCAAATATTGCAAAGGCAGCCCTGCCTTCCTGTTGCTGGACTGACCGGGCAACAACGTCATACAACTGGTCCATCGAGTCGGCCCCTTCATCCATGAACCTGTCACCGTTAGTGTTCACCATTACGCTGTAAGGGACTGTTTGCATCACCGCGGTAAATGTCATCAGGTTGGCTTCACTCGTCCTCGGGTCAACTGGAAGAGGGTGAAACTCATCCCATTGACCAGCAGCCTCAGCCCCAACAGCCAATTGCATTTCAATCCCCTCACCGCGATTGTGACGACCTCCGATCGAAACAGGCGGCACGTTGAAGCCAAGATTACTCTTCATCATTTCAGGATTGCCCTGAAACCCACCAGAGCAAAATATCACCGCCCGGGCCGGGAACATCTCGGTAACACCGTTTGCCTTCTGGGCCTCAAGGCCTTCTAATCCTCCAGCCTTGCTGTACAAGAGACGAGCCGCCGCTGTCTCATAGTGGACCTCGACAACTACTGCTAAAGAGCCTTTTGGGCCAAAGAAATGACCCCGTTCAGCTCGTTCAAGATGTCGGCCGAGAACTTCAACGATCGCCGCACCAGCTCCAACGGGGCGGATTCGAGCGTCATCAGTTGTCATATACAAACGGAGTGGCTCAAAACTCAGACCTTTTGATTCTGCCCAATGCAAGGTCTCACTAGCCATGTTGGCGAGTTCCCTCACATAATCACCTGCCTCAATGGTTTGGGCAGCCAACGTGGAAAGAAAGTCACTATTCAGCGTGTCAGGATCTGACATACGGAAGGTAGCCGTACTCCAACGCGTGTTACCTCCACGCTCATCGCGGTTGGCCCGTTCCAACACTGCTATTCGGAAGTCCCGCTGAGCCTGCTCCTCAGCTGTCTCAATTACCGACAACGCAGCAGCAAGACCAGCAGCCCCGAAGCCGACCACCACAATGTCATATAGGTCATCAGCCATGATTCTCACCAAGAGTTCTGTCTACCAATATGGAAAACTAACGGATGGTCTGAAAGTCTAAAACACAAGCTGACGTATCCATCACGTGGCTCCACCCTGTAAAGATACTTCCAGGCACCTAGAACATGTTCGTCAACTACATCTAATGGAGGTCGTTAGTGACAAAAGGATTCGAAGGGTACGACGCAGTGGCCCTGGCCGAACTCATAGCAAAGGGTGATGTGTCACCCGAGGAGTTGCTAGAGGCAGCAATCGCATCAACCGAAGAATGCAACGGTGACATCAATGCCGTAGTTACCAAGATGTACGAAGAAGCGGAACGCTTTGTACAAGAGGACCTACCCTCTGATGGACCTCTCCGCGGGGTTCCTTTCCTATTAAAGGATCTCAGAGCACAATACGCAGGAATACCAACGACCGCAGGGAGCAGGTTCTTCACGGACGCAATACCAGACCATGACAGCGAATTGGTCATCCGTTACAAGAATGCCGGACTGGTTATCTTCGGAAAGACGAACACACCTGAATTTGGTGGGAACTGCTCAACTGAGCCAATATTGTTCGGCCCCACGAAGAACCCATGGAACCTCAACCGAACCTCCGGAGGATCCAGTGGCGGAGCGGGGGCAGTTGTCGCAGCTCGCATTCTGCCAGCTGCTCATGGGAGTGACGGAGGAGGCTCTATACGCATCCCGGCATCTTGCTGTGGGGTATTCGGACTGAAGCCAACCAGAGGAAGAAACCCTGCGGGACCCGATTTCGGTGAGGCGTGGAGTGGACTCAGTGTCGAACATGCACTCACTACTTCAGTAAGAGACAGTGCCGTAATCCTTGATGCCTCTGAAGGCCCAGCTCCCGGGGACCCCTACGTCGCCCCACCAAAACAGCGCCCGTACTCAGAAGAAGTGGGTAGAGATCCAGGGCAACTGAAAATCGCCTTTTCCACTACCGCCAGATCAGGCGTACCCGTAGATGCAGATTGCCTACTGGCGGTTGAGCAAACAGCGCTTTTGTGTGAAGAACTTGGGCACCAGGTTATCGAAACCGAACCAAGCTTCGATGGAGCAGAACTTGGCGAAGCAGTCCGCCGGATCATCGGGGCGAACATGATGGCTGGAATCGTTACACACTCCAAGGCAACTGGGCGAGAACCAGGCACCAATGACATCGAACGGGTGATCCAGCTTCGTTCAGGAATGGGGGACGAAATCACCGGTACCCACTACGCGTTAGCCCTCCAAACCATTCACAGAGTAGGTCGCGTCATTGGAAGATTTATGACCAATTTCGATGTAATAATGACTCCGACTGTTGCTCGGCCACCACTCATGCTAGGGGAGTTGAACACCGATACAGATGACGTTCCTACATTCTTACAGAACCTGTACGGGTTCATTCCCTTCACTGCTGTCTTCAATGCAACCGGGCAGCCAGCAATGTCAGTTCCCCTGCACTGGAACGGTGATGGTCTCCCAATTGGAGTTCAATTCGCGTCTGCATACGGAGACGAAGCGACGCTCTTCCGCTTAGCTGGACAACTTGAACAAGCCCGCCCATGGGCTGATCGCCGCCCACCGGTGAATGTCGAGGATTGAGATATCGCATTACGTCTTCTTCAAACGGACCTTAACTAGCTATATCCAATCTATGACACCGACGACGTCGGCTCCCTAGGCAGATTGAGCACCCGCTCCGCAAGCAAATTCTTCAGGATCTCGTCGGTACCGCCCCCGATTCTCATGCCCGGGGTGCCTAAAACGAACTGTGACCAGGCGTATGTTCCCCACGCACCTGAATCGGCTACAAGACGTGGGCCAACCAATAGTGATGCGGCTTCTGAAATAGCCAACAGGGATTGGGTTAACAGCAATTTCAGCATGGCCATTTCTGGCCCCGGGATCCCATCAACAGAAAGGGTGGTGAGCCTCCCATTGGTAAGTTCAAGTAGGCGACTCTTTATCAAGACATCAATGAGACGGGCCCTCACCTGTGGGCTATCTATTCGGCCAAATTGCTGAGCAGTAGCAAGTAACCGTGCCAAATAGTCTCCAATAGGAAGACGATCGGCCCCTAGAGCAGCACGTTCGAGAAGGAGCATCTCCAAAGCGACACTCCACCCAGTCTCCCGTGCACCCAGTATGTGCCACCCTGGGATGCAAACATCATCTAACCAGACTTCGTAGAAAGAACTCCCACCCGTCATCTGGCGTATAGGTCGAACCTCAATACCTTCTTGGTGCATATCCACGAGAAACATTGTCAATCCTCGATGTCTTGGAACCTCCGAATCAGTGCGAGCAAGAATCACACCCAAGTCGGCTTGACTGGCACCAGAACTCCAGACCTTAGTACCTGTTACTCGCCAGTCGGTCCCATCAAACAGTGCCGAAGTAACAACTGCGGCTAAGTCCGATCCCGCATCTGGTTCTGAAAATAGTTGACAAACAAGCTGTTCACCGCGATGAATCGCTGGTAGGTATGAAATCTTTGCCTTCTCGGTGCCGTGGGAAAGCAGGACTGGTGCGAGTATTTCTGTTCCAACCACCGTGTAGTCCTTGTCAGGTAGTTCGAAGGCTCTTTCGACTTCCCGATAGACAGCATCATGATCGGGCGTGAGACCCGCGCCACCGTATTCTCTAGGTCCAGTAATCCAAGCCAGTCCGGCATCAAAACGTTCCCTCAAGTAGGTGCGAGCTGCCATTGCTCGCTCCTCCTCTTGAGTCTCTGTGAACTCACTCAACACGTTCACAGTGTCCGACCCAAAGCCCCACCCAGTCGCCCGACCCTCTTTCTTCACCGTGATCCTAGAAAAGAAAGAAGAGACGTGGTGCCGAAACGCACCTAGTTCATGTCTCAGGCCCTTGTAATCTGTAGTATTCATTGTTCAAAGATTCCTGCACTTAGCCTTGAAGTTCTCACTTGCTGAAACCGATTACTAGACATCACCTTGGATAGGTTAAAATGAAGCGAGAACTACTATCATTATGATGGATGAGACGGACAGTGTCGAATCGACTAATCGCCGTTCTCAGATTCTCCGAGTTGCAGCGGAGATCTTTGCAACCACCGGTTACGACGCCTCAACAGTTCGCGATATTGCAAGCGCTGTTGGTTTCTCTAACTCGGGTAGCCTTTACCACCATTTTGAGTCGAAAGACGCCATACTTTATGAACTGTTACAGCGCTTCTGGGCAACTCGTTGGATAGAGATCAACGCAATTCTCGCCAAACACACAGCTGCATCTGAAGCTCTCCGAAATCTAGTAGAAGGCACGCTCCAGGCGACCATTGATTTTCCGCATGAAATCTCAATCCTGAACAAAGATTCTGCAGTACTGGCCACTTTGCCAGAGTTCTCATTTCTGCGAGAAAATGAATCCAAGTCTGGTGAAGCTTGGCGCACACTTATCACCTCGGCCATTGAGGAGGGGTCTTTCAGGAAAGAAACTGACGTTGACCTCGTGTATCGAACACTAATGGGTGCCATCCTTTGGGGTGGACGTTGGTTCGATCCACGCGGCCATCTCCAAGCAGAACAGGTAGCCGAGAAAATATGGAGAATTGTATTTTACGGCGTAGCCACAACTAGGCAAACTGAACTAGGACAGAATCACTAAAGGCAGCCGAGAGTCACGCTAAATAGGTATCTACAACTTCTTGTGAGTTCTGCATATCAACAGACGACCCCTCCAATGTGTTCTCACCCCTATTCAGAAGGTAAGCATAATCAGAGATAGCTAACGCCATAACCGCGTTTTGTTCGATCAAGAGAATCGTAAGTCCTTCCCGATTCAGCCGTATAAGTGCCTCGTAGACTTGATCAGTCACAGACGGTGCCAACCCAATTGCCGGTGAGTCAACCAGCATCAGCTTCGGGCGAGTCATAAGGATCCGCGAAATTGCAAGCATCTGCTGCTCACCTCCACTCAAAGACCCGGCGTGCTGGCGCCTACGTTCAGCCAACAGAGGGAACAGTTCGTAACATTGCCCTAGCGTTTCGCTAATCGAGCCACGCTTCGCATAGCCTCCCAACAAGAGATTCTCCTCGATGGTCAGAGGCGCAACAACCGACATCGGACGCTCCGGGAGAAATGCCAATCCCTCACGCACGATCCTGTAGGGAGGCCACCTCGAAATATCGAAGCCATCGAATACAACGGTCCCACCGGCTGACCGCTTATAGCCAGCTATGGTCCTCATCGTCGTAGATTTCCCAGAACCGTTCGCTCCTATGAGCACCGTCAGGGACCCTTCGTGCACCTGGAGGTGAACGTGCCTTACAGCTCTAATGCTACCGTAGTTTGACGAGAGATTCGATACGGTCAGCATCTGCTTGATTTCCAAAATATGCCTCAATTACATCTGGACGTTTCATGACATCCCTCGGTTCCCCAATACCAAGTATTTCTCCGAAGTTCATCACAGCAGTACACTCACAATAATTCAAGATGAGTTCCATATTATGCTCAATTACTACGAGAGTTAAACCGCGCTCCTTTAATTCGATAAGGAGATCACCAATAGCCATTGTTCCGTATTTATGCATGCCTGCAGTTGGCTCATCAAGCAAAAGAATTTCTGGATTTCCCGCCAAGGCTCGCGCAATTTCTAGACGTCTCTGATTTGCATAAGAAAGTGTATTGGCAAACTGATCAGGGGTTCCAATGATTCCAACCTTTTCCATTAGTTCCCTGGCTCTTTCTGAATTTTCTCTACGTTCATTACGATCACGCTGGGACAATACTATAGCGTCAAAGAAGTAACTATTTTGAGTGGAATGAAATCCAGTCATAATATTTTCTAACACAGTAAGTTCTTCTACGACTTGAATCGTCTGAAATGTTCGACCAATGCCTGCTCGCGCAATCTCGTGACTCGCCGCGCTAGTGTAATCTACGTCATTGATATAGATCTTGCCTTTATCGACCCGAGCGAGACCCGACACCAGCGATAAGATTGTTGTCTTTCCTGCTCCATTTGGCCCAACGATGCCGAAGATTGAACCCTTCGGAATTTCAAAACTAAGGTCCTTGACTGCGGCAACGCCACCATAATGCTTACTTACATTCCGAATAGAAATCGCCGCGGGTTGCTCCTCCCATTTGACTGACTGTAGTGGTAGCCCAGTTACCTGTTTCACAATCTCTCTCTCAACAACTGCTGTTTCATCGCCGTTGCGACTCCGGCTTTCCTGTTCAGCATCCAACCGTTGGGCTCGTTCCTCACGCCTACGCTGCCGACGGCCAGGTTCTACTAGTCCTCGCGGCAAGTAGATCATCACAAGGATCAATGCAAATCCAAGTGCAATCCGCTCGCCTTCTGGAAGAATTTCCTTGATCACTTCAGGCAATAGAGAAAAGACAGTCGCTCCCACAATTGCTCCCAACCAATGGTAGGCCCCGCCCAACACCACGGATGCCAGCATGATAAATGCCAAGTTGACGTAGAAGCTGTCAGGACCGAGGTACTGCAAGAGATTAGCGAAGAGCGCACCACCTACACCAGCGATTCCACCACTAAGCAGGAACGCTGTCATGCGGACTCTAGCTGAATTCATTCCTAACGAACCTGCCAGGTCAATATTGATTCTCACGGTTGCCACCGCGAGCCCAAATCGTGATCTTCTGTGTCTATAAAATACCCAGGCTGCTAGTAGTAAAACAACTAGGATATGCCAGGTAGTGGTCTGCTGCCCGATTCGCCTACCCTGCGAACCACCAGTAATTCCTACGAAATTCAAAACCAATACTCGGACAATTAGAACGAGAGCAATCGTTGCGAGAGCAATCCAATGGCTCTCCAAACGGAGGATGAGTAGACCAAAGAGATATGCCGTGGCCATTCCAACCAGACATCCAACCAGCAGAATGATCTCAATACCTATCCCATAGTCCTCCGTCATCACCAGAGCGCTGTACCCAGCGACTGCTGCAATAGGAGTTGATGCGAGACTCAATATCCCAGCAGCTAAAGCAGCATAAGTACTAAGAGCAAACAACGAATTAACGAGGGTGAACTCAATGGTGCTGCCCCATGCTGCCCAAAGTCGCGAGATCATGCCCTTAGCCGCACTTCCCTAGTGCCCAATAGTCCCTTAGGTCGAATGATGAGAACGAGGAGTAACAAGCCGAATGCAAACGCATCACGAAACGTATTAGACACGTATTGGCCCCCAAGCACCTCACTGAGGCCAACAATAAAACCTCCCAGCATCGCCCCTCGTACATCACCAAACCCTCCGACGATAACTGCAGCAAATCCTTTCAATAGGAGCCCTTCACCTAGTGTGAATGACACGTTATTTGTCGACATAGCAGAAATCACTCCGGTCAAACCAGCAATAGAACCAGCTAGAAAACTGGTCATAATGATCATCGTTCGAGCGTTGACTCCAGAAAGGGATGCTGATTCTTGATTCGCACCAACAGCCCTCATTGCTGCCCCTACTTTGGTACGTTGAAGAAAGAAGTACAACAACAAGAAAACAATTACTGATGCTCCAATACTTATCAGTTGTCGCATCGGCAAAATGAGGCCCCAGAAGCGGTACGTGTGCAAAGGAAGGACCTTCCTGGGGAAACTGTGGATCTGAGCGTCAGTGACAATCAGCGCCAACTGAAGCATGACAATCCATGCACCTATGCTAGTAATTATCGGACCGAGTTGACCTCCTTCCCGGTTACGAAGAGGCTGAAAGGCAACTTGATCTATAAGGACACCTAGACATCCCGCACCAATAACTCCAATTGCTAGTCCCTGATAGAAACTCACTCCAGAGGTAACCGCGTACCACGCGATGATTGCTCCCCAAGTCGCATATACACCGTGGGCAACATTCAGAATATTCATAGTGGCGAATATCAAGCCAAAACTCATAGCAAACATGGCATAGGTAGAACCGACAGCGAAACCGTTAATCACCTGCTGAAGAAGGAGTTTCATGACAACACCACATTACCTAGTTGTTCACAATAGAGGTGTTGCAACGAACAAAGACTAGTCACTGTCCAGTTCAAGTCCAGTTCCACAACCATGGATGACACGGTCAGGGTTTCCCTGAGTTCTGGCAATGCAGGAGCCAGGGAAACCCTCTAACCGTGTTACTTATTGACATTCGCTAGGAGGCCAGCGGAGGTGCCGTCCCAAACAGTCTGGGTGCCATCAGAGCTCCACTGGACGTAGACAAAGGAGTCAGTTGGGGCTTCATGGTCGATGTATTCCAACTGACCTTCTGGCGTATTAGCTCCAGTGAGGCTTTCAACTCCTGCCAAAACAGCAGCCCGATCGTAAGAGTCGGCGGCCTTAATGCCATTGAGAAGCATCCAAGCAGCCATATACCCCTGTGCGGCAAATATGTCGGGTTCGACATCTTGATTCGCGTTCCACAACTCAGTGAAATGCTGGCTAGCCGAAGCCGGATTGCCTGGGAAGTAAGCCAACGGGAACACCGTGCCCAAAAGGGTGTCACCGGCCTGTTCGAAAATAGACTGCGGGGCCAACGCAAGGTTGCCGACAATCGGGCCGTCATAGCCGCGATCGCGGAGCTCGGCGATCATCAACACCTCGGTATTACCCAACTGCCCGGTAAACACAATGTCTGGATTCTCAGCTATGACCTGAGTGGCCGGCCCGCTCATATCAGTGTCATCGGCAAAAGTATCGACCACGGCCAACAACTCAACACCTGCGGCTTCAAGGCGTTCGACGTAAATAGCCGAGTCGGCAATCATGCCATCGTTGTCAGCAGTCCTCGTTACGACAGCTGTCGAAGGACCGAAGGCTGCAATCGCATCATCGGTGATAAGCGGTGTACTCAACGAGCCATTCGGGAACGAACGCCAGAACACCGGCGATTCACTGAGATTGGGAGCAATAGCCCCCCACCCGATCATTGCAATCTCGGCTTCCTCAGCCACCGGCAGCAGAGAACCACTTACGCTAGAAAGTGCACAACAGACCACACCAAGAACATCCTCATCGGCGATGAGCTTGTCCAAGTTGCCGATCGTGGTCGCCTGATCACCGCCTGTGTCCTCACCAACCAACTCGATGGTCACACCTGCGCCCAGGAAATTCGATTCGTTGGCCTCCATGACAGCCAACTCAGCGCCATCAGCCAACGGGACACCCGCAAACGCCACGCCGCCACTAAGAATCGGCGTATAACCGATCTTGACCGTCGTAGCAGCTACCGGAGCCTCTACCGGAGCCTCGGACTTAGCAGCGGGAGTTTCCTCACTATCACTCCCGCAGGATCCAGCAAACAAAGTGAGCGCCATAAGAGCAACAGCCCACCGACTCCTAGCCAATCTGATAAGCATTTGGATACCTCTCCTCGCTGATTGAACGAACGCTTAGCCAAACTCCGCAATGTGATCAATGAGTTCAACCAGTAAAAACGCTCTCACATTTGTCAAGAACCCCGACAACAGGGACGGTAATAGATAGTCGGCAAATATTCCAATTTTGGTAAGTATCCCAAATGATGCTTACATGGGTCGGTCAGCCACAAGGGTCTGATAGGTGTGGAAGGATTCATCGACGATGGAGCATGCAGGTCGCTGGGGGCCGTTACCGGAGCATCGTCGACGCAATAACCGCGAATAGTCTTGTGGTACCCAAGGAGTTCGGTTGAAGCCACCAAACGACAGAGGCGGCGAAATTCCGATTGGAGTGGTATCTGTTGCCTCTTATCTCCCCTATTGGTGTCTTTCGGCTTCAACAATCGCCGACGCTCTTGGTACTAAGTCGACAACTACTAGTCGGTTGGTCGCAAGTCATGATGAAGACACCACTTCAATGGCTGTTGAAGCTGCCCGCCGGCTCAGTCCATCCACCAACCCTCCGGAGACTCTCTGGCTGGCCACCACCATGCCTGCATATGCCGACCGGACCAATGCGGTCGGCATGCACGCTGCAC
>PBQI01000169.1 GCA_002725625.1 Rhodospirillaceae bacterium
ACCGCCACCGCCAGCATCAACGAGCCCATGATGAACAAAACCGAATCGTTCATCAGACTTCCGGCAACGTCCGACGAATCCAGCCCAAGCAGCAAAACCTGCCCGATGACGATCAGCAAGGCCACCGTCGGCAACGGAACGGGTTCGGTGACGTAAAGTATGATCGCCACCACCGACATGCTCAGGACCACCATGCCCGCTCGGCTCAAGTCTTCCGGAGCAGGCAGGTTCAGCATACCGGCGCCGACCAGCATGGCTATGAAAAACCATTTCTTTTCCCAGAAAAAATAAAGAATCAATCGGGAACGTAGAGCCACGACCTTTCCCAATTGCCCGGCCTGAAGCTTTTCCTGCCAACTGTTAAAATGGAGCTTTCGCGGCAATGCCGAAAAATCAATTTTCTTACCGCCGGTATTTTGTTTTGAATTTTCCTGGCGCATTTCTAAATTTAGGTTCACGTCTGCAATCATTCGCCGGCAAACAAATATAAGTCGGCATTTTCATCACGGGCGGGGTCAATACCTCTCCCTGCCGACAGTTGCTGGGCGGTCAATCCAGTGATGACGGACCCTGCCTTTGTCATCAGATAACGGAATGTGACGTGTAAAGATAAAGTCTTAATAACATATTAGATTTTCCAGAGTGCCATAGAAATAAAATTACCCTTGGCAGACCATCCCCTTTAACATTGACGCGGATGATGCTGTTTTTTTCGAGCCGTTCCCGGCGGTCAAGGCTTGGGGCGGTTTTTTTCTATCTGTTCTCCACAACCCTGCTTAAGGGGCCACCCGAATAACTGTTGGAGCGGTGAAAAAGCGATGGCGCGGCAGACAACTGTATTGAGCGCTCCGAACTCATGTTAGTCTTTTTAGCGAGGGAATTTTGCAGCCTCATTGATGGGCTACGCCATGAACGAATAGCAACATCAAGCCTTGCGTCGGCAGATGGTGCAGGTGATATCGATCTACGTAGAACATGCCAGCAATGAGATCGGTAAAGAGCAATTGGGTCCTCGTGTCAAGGAAGTCATCGGCAACGTTCCCCGGCATGAATTCGTGCCTAGCGAAATGCGGCCTTATGCCTATTTTGATGGGCCGCTGCCCATCGGCTACGAGAAAACGATCTTGCAGCCTTTCATGGTTGCGTTGATGACAGTTCTCCTTGAGGTCAATGAGAAAAACACCATCCTCGAAGTTGGTACCGGTCCCGGCTATCATGCGGCGATTTTGGCTGGGCTGGCGGAAAAAGTCTTCACCGTCGAAATTGTCGAGGAATTGGCCGTACAGGCAAAAGAGAACTGGCGTCGGCTTGGCTACGACAATTTTGAAATAAAGGTCGGTAACGGATCTTCGGGTTATCCCGAACATGCTCCTTTCGACAACATTTTAGTCGCGGCGGCCCCCGAGATTATTCCCCCATCGCTCCTCAATCAGCTCAAGCCTGTAAGCAAAATGGTCGTGCCGGCGGGAATTGCCGATGCTCAGCAACTGATGTTGGTGGAAAAAAGTGGCACTGGCAAATTGTCAACAAGGGAGATCATTCCGGTGCGGTTCAGCTCACTGGAAGTCATCAACTGACCGCCAAAACACCGCTGAGCAGCTTACTCGACGGCTTCCATGGCGCCGCTCTCGACTTCCTCGCTGGGCATCGCCACTTCGGCTAGTTTTTCATAGACGGCTCGGCGGTGCCTGAGGTTGCTTTCAGCCGCTTCCAGGAGTTTCTGATAGAGTTTGGGGTCACGCCGTTTGACGACGCTGAAACGATTTTCGAAAGAGAGGTACTCGCCGAGCGGCCGCGAAGGCGCCTTGCAGTCCAATTGCAATGGATTGCCGCCAGCGGCCAAGCGCCTGGGATCGTAGCGGTAAAGCATCCAATAGCCCGTTTCCACCGCCAATTTCATTTGGTCCAGCTCGTTGGCCAAATCGTAGCCGTGCTCGATGCATGGCGAATAGGCGATGATCAACGACGGGCCGTCATAGGATTCGGCTTCCTGCAACGCCTTCACGGTCTGTCCGTCACTGGCGCCGAAAGCGATGGAAGCCACATAGACCTCTCCATAGGCCATCGCCATCAATCCTAAGTCCTTTTTAGGCGAAACCTTGCCGGCGTTGGCAAACTTGGCCACCGCTCCGATGGCCGTCGCCTTCGACTGCTGGCCGCCGGTGTTGGAATAGACCTCCGTATCCAACACCAGGATGTTGACGTCACGGCCGGATGCTAAGACGTGGTCAAGGCCGCCATAACCGATATCATAGGCCCAGCCATCGCCTCCGATAATCCAGACGTTCTTCCTGACCAGATAATCGGCAATCTGGTCAAGCCGCAGCGCATCGGCACTGTCGATACCGGCGAGTTTGCCACGCAACGTCTCGATACGCTGGCGCTGGGCGATGACTGCCGCTTGGTCAGGCTGCTCGGCGGTGAGGATTTCGTCGACCAAGGTCGCGTCCAGACTTGGGCCCAACCGGTTCAGCAATTCCTTGGCATGTTCGAAATGGCGGTCAACAGCCAGGCGGAAGCCGAGGCCGAACTCGGCGTTATCCTCAAACAAGGAATTGGACCAAGCCGGGCCGCGGCCCTCACGATTGGTCGTGTAAGGCGTGGTCGGCAGATTGCCGCCGTAAATGGATGAACAGCCGGTGGCGTTGGCAATCATCGTGCGGTCGCCGAAAAGCTGGGTGACCAGCTTGATGTACGGGGTCTCGCCGCAGCCCACACAGGCACCCGAGAACTCGATCAAGGGGTCAACGAACTGTGTCATCTTGAGGGTCGGCCTGAGTTTGGTGCGGTCGACTTCCGGCAGTTCCAGGAAGAAGTCCCACTTTTCCCGCTCGCGGTCGCGCAGTGGCGGCTGCGCTTGCATCTCCAGCGACAGGCGCTCCAGGTCATTTTTGTCCTTGCCCGGACAAACGCGAACACAAAGGGTGCATCCGGTGCAGTCCTCGGGCGCCACCTGAATAATATACTTGGCTTCGCCGAACTCCTTGCCTTTGTAATCCATCGACTGGAAAGCGGCCGGCGCCCCTTCCAGGTCCGCCGGTGTGGAAACCTTGACGCGGATGGCGGCGTGGGGACAGACCAGGGTGCACTTGTTGCACTGGATGCAGAGCTCGGGGATCCAAGTCGGGATTTCCGTGGCCAGGTTGCACTTTTCCCATTTAGCGGTACCCAGCGGCCAGGTCCCATCCACCGGAAAGGCGCTGACAGGCAGCAGATCTCCTTGTCCCGACAGCATCATCGCCGTCACTCTCTTGACGAAGTCGGGCGCCTGCTCGGGAACGGTGGGCGGTCGGTCGTGCCCCGCTGTCGCCTGATCGGGAACCGTCACCTCTTCGAGATGCGCCAGGGCCTGATCCACCGCCGCGAAGTTACTTTGCAACACCTTTTCGCTTTTGTGACTGTATGTCCTGTTGATTGCATCCTTGATGGCGGCGATCGCCTGGCCACACTCGAGGACGTCGGTAATGGCGAAAAAACAAGTCTGCATAATGGTGTTGATGCGTTTGCCCATGCCGGTCTTGTCGGCCACTTTCTGGGCGTCGATGACGTAAAACTTGAGTTTCTTGTCGATGATCTGCTGCTGCACCGTTCTGGGCAGCTTGTCCCAAACCTCATCCTTTCCGTAAGGCGCGTGCAGCAGAAACGTCCCCCCTGGCGTGGCGTATTTGATGATATCGACCTGTTCGAGGAAAGGAAATTGGTGGCAAGCCACGAATTCGGCTTGACTGATCAGGTAGGGAGACTTGATGGGATTGGAACAGAAACGCAGATGGGAAATGGTGCCGCCGCCGGCTTTCTTGGAATCAAAGACGAAATAGCCTTGGGTGTGAAAATCCGTGTTAGCGGCGATGATCTTGATAGAGTTCTTATTTGCACCAACGGTGCCGTCCGAACCGAGACCGAAAAAAACAGCACTGGTTAAATCGCTGTGTTCCACCTTGAAGGAGTCGTCGACGGGCAAGGAAAAGCCGCTGACATCATCGGTGATGCCGACGGTAAAATGACGCCTGGGCGTATCGCGTTCCAGTTCATCGAACACCGCCTTGACCATGGCCGGAGTAAATTCCTTAGACGCCAAACCATAGCGCCCGCCGATGATCATCGGTTCCCGGGCAGCCGGCCGCAGGCCAGTGGCCTTGGCTTCACCCAAGGCGGTGACCACGTCCTGATAAAGCGGCTCGCCCACTGCGCCCGGCTCCTTGCAGCGGTCCATGACGGCAATGGCGCGCACCGAAAGTGGTAGCTGGGCAATAAAATGGTCAACCGAAAACGGCCGATAGAGGCGCACCTTGAGCACGCCTACCTTGTCGCTGCCGCGGTTTAGCACCGCAGCGCTTCCCTCGACGGCTTCACCGCCCGAGGCCATGATGACGATGACTTTCTCAGCTTCGGAATGGCCAACGTAATCGAACAAGTTGTAGCGGCGGCCGGTCAAGGCGGCAAAGCGGTCCATGACACTCTGAACGAGCACCGGACAGGCGTCGTAAAAGGGATTGCGCGCCTCCTGCATCTGGAAAAAGGTGTCCGGGTTCTGCGCCGAGCCGCGCAGGACCGGATGGTCGGGCGTCAACGCCCGCTGGCGGTGAGCGGCCACCAAATCCTCGTTGATCATGGCGCTGAGATCGTCCTCTGAAAGTTCCTCGATCTTAGCAATCTCGTGGGAGGTGCGAAAACCGTCGAAGAAGTGCAGCATGGGTACGCGTGAATGCAAGCTCGCCGCCTGCCCTATGCAAGCGAAGTCATGCGCCTCCTGCACCGATCCCGCTGCGAGCATGGCGACGCCGGTCTGACGGCAAGCCATGACATCGGAATGGTCGCCAAAAATAGATAGCCCATGGCTAGCTACTGTGCGCGCCGCAACGTGTATGCAAAACGAGGTCAGTTCGCCAGCAATCTTGTAAAGATTGGGGATCATAAGAAGCAGGCCCTGAGAAGAGGTAAAGGTGGTGGTCAACGCCCCGCTTTGTAAAGCACCATGAACCGCCCCGGCGGCGCCCGCTTCCGACTGCATTTCAACGACCTCGGGAACGATACCCCAGATGTTTTTATGCCCCTTGGCCGACCGTTCGTCGGCTAGTTCCCCCATGCCCGACGACGGAGTAATCGGATAAATGGCGATTACTTCGTTGATCCGGTGCGCAACCAGGGACACCGCTTCGTTGCCATCGACGGTAATTTTGTGCTTATTCGCCATGCAAGACATCTCTCATGTCCAAAGCTCTCCTCCCATATTAAAACTCTCCTCCCATGTCAGACATCTCCGTGCTCAGGTGCCTAAACCGGAAGTTCCCGAGGAATTCGGGCAGGTTTTTTGAAAAAAATTCTTGGCTTTGGTTTAATATAGCATCAAAAGACCGGCGGAGCCAAATTGGCGGTATTTTCGGTAGTGCATCAGTTTGAATTTCTTTCCTTATAAGACCCGCGCTTCTTTGGAGCGGACGCGTTCGCGTCGATCAGATCAACAATATCCTTCATCTCCCAAAGCCGATCAGTGACGCCAGCCGCCATAGCGGGAGTGACGCGAAGGGTCTTATAGATACGCACGAAATTGTACCAAACAAAGTACAACGCCAAAACGTGACAATGGTTGTCGATCCGCTTGGAGAACGCGTTGCTCAGCCTCGTATATCTTTTCAGGCTCATCCTCATCGTGAGGTTATGACGCTCAACATACGATGTTGAGATGTGCTTCGGGTCCGGCTTTCCCCCGAAACGTTCCTTACGCGCTCCAACACATTTGCCAGAACTGTAACGGGCTCCCGGGCTGTCTGATTTGGGGGCCAAGCCGTACAGCTTTACCAATTGGGCAAAGTCAACGTCCGCCCCGAAGGCCCCTTCTACAGCATCCAAGTAAGGAGAATGACCGTCAGTCGTAAGTTGGGCTGGGTTGGCAAGCCGTGAGGCTACATCCGGCATGAACCCGTTTGCGTATTCGGCATCACGCCCACCAACAAGCCAACTCACGATCAACTTGCTATCAGCATCCAAGGCTGTCCACGTCCAAACATCGCCAGCGCCATCCGGCGCATTCTTGGCGGCACGAACTTTAGCGTAACAGAAACTCCATATCTCGTCGCATTGGACGCGCTTGGCGGTGACGTTGCGAACCGTCTCATCATGCCGTAAATAATTTCTTGAGGCGAGGCAGCAATTTTGTGTAATTTCGCCTATGCGGCCTGGGGTCAAGCCCGAAACGGGCGGAAAAAGAGGGGAACTGTCTTGGCGGCGGCGTTGAAAAATCTGACGAGGCAGAAAAGGTTTGGCTGTTCGCGCCTACTATGCTTGCTCGTTTTTGTCTTCATCTCGCCAATTTTGTTCGCACATCCGGGAAGCGCTAAATACGCCTCGATAGTCATCGATAGCAAAAGCGGGCGCATTCTGCACTCAGTCAATGCCGATACCCTTAATTATCCGGCTTCTCTGACTAAGATGATGACCCTTTACTTGCTCTTCAAGGCATTAAAAGAGAAGCGCCTGAGCCTCGATAGCAACCTCAGGGTGTCCGCGCGCGCCACCCGTCAGCCAGCGTCCAGGCTAGGATTGCGCAAAGATCAAGCGATCACGGTCAGGCAAGCAATCCTTGCGATAGTTACCAAATCAGCGAACGATGTCGCCACTGTGATCGCCGAATCGCTGGCCAGCAACGAACGCAATTTCGCCCTTCTGATGACCGCCAGGGCACGCCAGATCGGCATGCGACGGACGACGTTTCGTAATGCCTCTGGCCTTTCCCACCGCGGCCAGCTATCGACGGCAAGGGACATGTCGACCCTAGCCAGGCGGCTATTGTTGGATTTCCCCCATTACTACCAATTTTTTGCGACGAGGGGCTTTACCTATGGCGGCGTCAGACACCGCAACCACAACAAGCTTCTCACTACCTATCAAGGTGCTGACGGCATCAAGACCGGCTACATCCGGGCTTCCGGTTACAATCTGGTGGCATCGGCCCAACGTAACGGCAGGCGGCTGATTGGTGTCATTTTCGGCGGCCGTTCTTCGAAAGCGCGTAACCACCTCATGGCCAACCTTCTCAACAAAGGCTTCCGCCTGAATGCGCCGGCAAGGTTGGCGTCAACAGGCCAGTCACAGCAAGGAAGTTTGCTCACAGCCGGGGGGTCACGACAATCCTATCCTCAGTGGGGAATCCAGATCGGCGCCTATAAGCGTTTTTCCCCGGCCTACGAAATCGCCCGCAAGGCGGTGGAAAAAGCGCCTATACTGCTCGCCCAAGGCACCATCAAAGTCGTCCCTTTAAGACAAAGCAAAGGCAAATCCCTTTACCTCGGGCGCGTACTTGGCATCAGCAAGACACAAGCCTACAAGGCCTGCCGCATTCTCAGGCAGCAGAAAATCAACTGCATGGAACTGAGAATGAAAAAAAAGCGGGCGGTTGGCTAGCTGCTGAACGCTTGGCGGTTTTCGCCTTGGATGAGTGAAGTGGGGAGACCTTCGGATAGCGACGTGCTTCTGGTGGCGAACATCCAGAACGATTTCTGCCCTGGCGGAGCGCTTGCCGTGCCCGGGGGCGATGCCGTCATCTCCATCGCCAACCCTCTGGGGGAAGCCTTCGGGAAAGTCGTTCCGACCCGGGATTGGCCGGGTATCTGCGCGCGCGCCGGCTGTCCAAAATCTTCTTGTGCGGGCTGGCCACCGACTTTTGCGTCTATTATTCGGCATTGGACGCCCTGAAGGAGTGTTTCGAGACCGTCGTCATCGAGGATGCTTGCCGCGCCATAAACCGAGAGGGCTCGCTCAAAAGGGCAATGTCGGCCATGCGCGAGGCCGGGGTGGTTATTGTCCGCTCAGCGGCGCTTATCAAGTAAATGGGAAGATTCTATCCAAAATCGGGAGCTTTGATGCCGCTTTCGCGAAGCTGCTCGGCGATGGCTTGTTTTAGTCTTTGCAGGCCTTCCTGGCTCGCTGATTCGCAACGGGCGACGAGGACGGCCTGGGTATTCGACGCCCTCAGCAACCACCACCCGTCATCCGAATGCACCCTTACGCCGTCGATATCGTTAACGGTGACGCCAGTGGTTGTCTTGAGGCGGTCGCGAACCTCTTCTATGACCTTGAACTTGCGGTTCTCAGCACAATCGAAGCGAAGTTCCGGGGTATTGACCATCTTGGCCAGGCGGTCGCGCATCCGGGCCAAGCTTTCATCGCTCCGGCTCAAGATGGAAAGCAGACGGACAGCGGCGTACAAGGCATCGTCAAAGCCGAAATAGCGGTGTTTGAAAAAGATATGACCGCTCATCTCACCGGCAAGGGGGGCACCGGTTTCCTGCATTTTCGCCTTGATCAGGGAATGGCCGGTGCGCCACATCAACGCCTCCCCGCCGAGGCGGGTGATCTCGTCAAAAAAGGCCTGGCTAGCCTTGACGTCAGCGATGATGGTGGCGCCGGGCAGATCGGCAAGAACCTCGGTGGCGAGAATGACCAGCAACTGATCCCCCCACAACACCCTCCCCAGAGAATCGACGACGCCGATGCGGTCGCCGTCGCCGTCAAAGGCGATGCCGAGGTCACAGCTCTCGGTTTTGACCGTTTCTTTAAGTTGTTCCAAGTTTTTCTCGACGCTGGGATCCGGATGATGGGCCGGGAAGGTGCCGTCGATCGTCTCGTTGAGAAGCAGGTGCCGGCCGGCAAGCCCGCCGACAAGCTCCTTCAAAACTTTGCCGGCGGCGCCGTTGCCGGCATCCCAGGCCACTGCCAGGGGCTTGTCGCCATTGAAATCCTCGAGTAGGCGCTTGATATAATTCTCGCTCACCGAACGGGAAATTTGCTTGCCGAGGCCAGTGACGAAATCTCCCGAAGCCGCCACGCGTCCCAGTCTTTGGATATCTTCGCCATAGAAAGACCCGCTTTCCCACAGCAACTTGACACCGTTGTACTCAGGCGGATTGTGGGAGCCGGTAATCATCACCCCGGCATCCGTTTGCAGGGTATGGGCGGCGAAATAGAGCATCGGCGTCGGCCCCAGCCCGACCCGCAGGACGATCAGGCCACAGGCGGCAAGCCCTGCGGACAAGGCCGCCTCCAGTTCCACGGACGACAGCCTGCCATCGTAACCGACGGCTACGGTGTGGCCACCTTCGACGGCGACCATGGTGCCAAAAGCACGCCCCACCGCATGCAGATCCTCGGCCGTCAGGGTTTCGCCAACGACGCCGCGGATGTCGTATTCACGCAAGATCGTCGAATCAAAAACATGGGCTTCGCTCATAAGCCGGCCTTGCGGTTCATGTCGGAACGCCCGATGCAGAAGTATTGGATCCCGGCCTCGGCCATTTCTCGAGGGTTGTAGATATTTCGCAAGTCCACCATCACCGGTTTTTTCAGCAGCGATTTAATACGGTCAAAATCAAGAGCCCTAAATTCGTTCCATTCGGTGAGTATGGCCAAGGCGTCGGCGCCGTTCATTGATTCATAAGCACCCCCGCACCAGTGGATGCCGGTTAATATCTCCTTGGCTTCTTCCATCCCTTTCGGATCAAAGGCGCGCAAGCTTGCCCCCGCCGCTTGAAGAGCGGGCAAGATGTCGAGGCTGGGAGCATTGCGGATGTCATCGGTATTGGGTTTAAAGGTCAGGCCGAGGATGGCTATGGTCTTGCCTTGGACCGAACCTCCGCAGGCGTCGATGATCCGCTCCGCCATCTGTCTTTTACGGGTGTTATTGATCTCGATCACCGTCTCGACAATCCTCAAGGGGTTTCCCGCTTCCTGCGCCGTGCGCGCCAAGGCCAGCATATCCTTGGGGAAACACGATCCGCCGTAGCCCGGGCCGGCGTGCAGGAATTTAGGGCCTATGCGTCCATCTAGGCCAATTCCCCTGGCCACGTCTTGGACGTCGGCGCCGACCTTTTCGCAAAGATTGGCGATTTGGTTGATGAAAGTGATCTTGGTGGCGAGAAAACCGTTGGCGGCGTATTTGATCAGCTCAGCCGTTGGGCGGGTGGTGAATAAAACGGGTGTTTCGATCAGGTACAAAGGTCGATAGATATGACCCATCACCTCGCCGGCGCGTTTGGATTCGGTGCCGATGATCACCCGGTCGGGGCGCATGAAATCGCTTATGGCCGAACCCTCGCGCAAGAATTCCGGATTGGAGACCACGTCGAACTCGGCATCCGGTCGCAAACTGCCGATAATCCTCTCGACCTCGTCGCTGGTACCGACGGGGACGGTGGATTTGGTCGCCACCACCGTATAGCCATTCAAGGCGGCGGCGATTTCCTTGGCCGCGTCAAAGACATGCGACAGGTCGGCATGGCCGTCGCCACGGCGGCTGGGCGTGCCGACGGCGATAAAAACGGCGTCCGCCTTGTCCACCGCCGGGGGCAAGTCCGTGCTGAATATGAGCCGGCCGGCGGAGACGTTGTTCGCCATCAGGGTATCCAGCCCAGGTTCGAAAATCGGCAATTCACCCCGATTTAAGCCGTCTATCTTGTCCCTGTCCTTATCGACGCAAACGACGTCGATACCGAATTGCGAAAGACAGGCGCCGGAAACGAGGCCCACATAGCCGGTACCGATCATAGCGATGCGCATGGCTTGTCAATCCTCTCCGCCACCGATTCCAGCAAGTGTCCTCGTGCCGGTGATGGAATTCACCGGTATTTCTTCAGCATTTCATGAACCCGCGGCCCCAGGTCTTGGCGCTCCAGCGCAAAGGCCAGGTTGGCTTCCAGAAATCCCAACTTACCGCCGCAATCGAAACGTTTCCCTTTGAAGCGCAGGCCGTGGAAGGGAATCCCGCTGACTGTCTTGGCCAAGGAATCGGTAAGCTGGATTTCGTTGCCGGCGCCCACTTCCCGCTTCTCCAGATGGCGAAAGATTTCCGGCTGCAGAATGTAGCGGCCGATGATGGAAAGCGTCGAGGGCGCCTCCGCCGGATCGGGTTTTTCCACCAAACCACGGGCGCGGGCCAATCGGCCGTCATCCTCGGCGATGTCGAGGATGCCATAGTGGCAAGTCCGCTCGCGCGGCACATTCTCGCAGGCGACCACATTCCCCCCGACCTCCTTATAGACATCCATCATCTGTTTAAGACAGCCGGGTTCGGCTAAAATGAGATCATCGGCCAAAAGGACGGCAAAAGCCTCCTCGCCGACGAATTTCTGGGCGCACAATACGGCATGGCCCAGACCCAGGGGCTCCTGTTGGCGGGTGGCAAAAACCCGGCCGGACGGCGGCAGTACCGATTGCAGGGCTTTTTTGTCGCCGCGTTCGAGCAACGCCTGTTCCAATTCGATGGCGTGATCAAAATGATCAACGAGAGCGACCTTGCCGCGGCCGGTTACGAAAAAGAACTCCTCGATGCCGGCGTTTCGGGCTTCTTCCACCGCATATTGGATCAGCGGCTTGTCGACGATGGGAAGCATCTCCTTGGCGAGGATCTTGGTTGCCGGCAGGAAGCGGGTGCCGCGGCCGGCCACCGGAAAGATCGCCTTGTGAATGGGCTTAACCATGTCAAAGTTTTCCAAAGGTCTAGGTTTGGCCTTTGTGCCATAGCTCAAGGTTGGCTGCAAGCCGCGCCCCGGCCCTGTTTCCTTTATCGGGGAGAAGGTAAAGGACTGTTGGTGTTGTTTCTTTTGCCTTTGCTCTTGCCTAGCAGGCCTTCGTCTTTCCAGCGGACCAGAAGGGTTTTTTCCTCATTGCAAAGATCCAGATATCCCGATTTCGGCAGTAAAGATGGTGGCGCTCCAGTGCGGTTTTGTACTCGGCGAGAAGGGACGCCATATCGCAGACTCCCCCGGCATGCGAGGCGGTCGATGTCAAAAGCGTAAAGCAGATAAGCACCGCCGCCGCCGTCAATCCTGTCTTCCATTCCATCATTGCCAATGATTGTCTCCTGTCAATGGCCCAGCAACAGGTCCTTAGCCTGGTTGATCTTGGCGGCGAGATAGGTGGAGCCGCCGTGATCAGGGTGCAGACCGGCGATCAGCCGGTGATAGGCTTCCTTGATCTCGGCTTCCTTCGCCCCGGATTTCAGGCCAAGGATTTGGTAGGCCTCCTCACGTGACATGGCGACGTTCCCGAAAGCGCCCCGGCTTGCGCTATCGGCGGCCGCCGTCTTTTCTCGCCAGTCGGCGTGTATGCGGTCGAGATAGGCTTCGAGTACCTGTACCGATTGCCGGTCTTCGGCAAGGCAGAGATTGAGCAGATCAACTAATTCGTCAAGCGCCATACCGTCCAGGGAACGCCCGGCGTAAGGGCCGTCGATGACGTCCCCGTTCATGGCGCCGCTGTCATGGTCCAGGGACATGCGCAGGAACCGTGTCTCCACTTCCGAGGTCTGGCCGGTACCGCCGCCACCACCGGACTGGGCCATGCGGGAAAAATTCTTGGCGGCGCGAGTCACGGATCGGAAACGCAAAAACCAAGGCAGCAGCGCCGGCAGCGCCATCAAGGCCCAGCCTAGACGCCCGGTGACTAGGAAAAAGACCGCCACCGCCAGGATAAACGAGATAGCGAGCCATTTGAGAACCTTGGCCAGGGTCTTGGAATCGGTGCTGGCAAACCAGCGGCCGGCCAACAGCAAGCCGATAAGTAAGGCGATGCCGAGGATATAATAAGCAAACAACCGTCAATTTCCCTTTACTTGATGGGCGATCTTCAAGACCTCGCCGCCCCGTTTCCTACTTAAGTTTTCAAGTGCCTGGCGGCCACCGGCGGCGTAAACGGCGACCGCCCTCAACAGCTCGCCCAACTGGTGCGCACTGCCAGAATCGAAACAGCAGTAGGCGCCCTTGGTCAAGTGGGCAATTTGTTGGAAGGCGAAGGCGGTGAGCGGATTCTCGCCTTCGTGGAACATGAAGGCAGGGACCCCAAGAAGTCCCAATTTGCCGGCAATGGCACCCAACTTGTCAACGTCTTCCTCGATGCTATCGCCGATGAAGACCAGGGCATTGACTTTCATTTTTTGGGTCTCGTTGATGGCCTGCCTGAGAACCTTGCCGATCTGGGTTTGACCGGCCAGACAATCGACGGATGTCATCAGCCGGTTGAGTTCGGCCGGTTGTGTCAGCCAGTGCGACACCTTGAATTCACCAAAGCCCCGGTAATAGGCCATCTGGATTTCCAAACCACCCAAAGCGGCGGTCTCAGCAAACATCTCGCCCTGGATATGGGCGGCCCGGTCCCATGTCGGCTTGCGGCTGGCGGTGGCATCCATGGCGAAGATCAAGCGCCCGCGCGTCCACGTCCCCAAGCTTTTGGGGAGCGCTGCCACTTGGCCGAGAAAGTCCGCGATATCGGCGTCGGACGCTTTCTTCGCGGGTAGCTTTTTGTTGTTGCTGACCATTGCCTGTCAAGTTTAACGCGCCGCCGTCGCCGCCGCCAGTCATCGCCAACGGACGGCCTCGACCAGGTTGCGCACTTCCTGGCGGGCCTTGACCTGGGACAGGGTGAGCCCTTCGTCGCCAGCGATAGCTTGCAAGTCCATCAAGGTCAGGCCCGAAAGAAACAGTTCTCGGTAAACCACCCTTTCGCCCAAGCCGGAAACGATGCGAAAGCCGATGCGCGAGGACAAGTCACGCAACAACCGCTCCATCCGGCATTTATTGCGGGCATCCAGGGAGTTCAACCGGTTGCGCACGACGATCCAATCGATGGAACCGCCGTCACGGATCGCCTTAGCCTTCTTTTGCTCCCAGACCATTTCGGCATAATGGCTGGGGCTGATAATCTTGACGCTTTCGTTTTCCACCCGTGCCAGAACGTCCAAGTCGATTAAGTTGTCGTTTAAGGGCGTGATCAGGGTGTCGGCAAACGAATGCCCCAGGCGATTAAGGCTGTTGTCGCTGCCAGGCGTATCGATAACCAGGACATCGAAATCCGCGGCCAAACGCGGGACCAGCTCCTTCAACCACCCCTCCTCATCCCCTTCGACGGTGTCGAAGCCAACGTATTCGGGCATCGGCAGATCCAGTCCTTGCGCCAATTCATGGACGCGCCTGTTGCCCATGCAGCGCGACAAGGTTGCCTGGCGAAGATCCAAATCAATGCTGGCGACGGACTGGCCGGTTTTCAAGAAGCCAACGATCAGGTGCATGGCGACGGTCGATTTGCCACTACCGCCCTTTTCGTTGCCGACAACGACAACATGGGCGCTCATCAAACGGCCTCCCTCGTCTGGGCGGCGGCGCTTGCCGCCAAGTCATGATTGCGTGCTGTCTATGTGACGCGAATGTAGCGCCCGTCACAAAGCGGAGCAATGCTTGCCGACAGGTCTATTGGGTATGGATAACTCCTTGCCGGTGAAAGACATGGAAGACGAAGGCAAAGGTGACGTCGTGGACGATGTCCTTGCCGCCGCGTTGGACGACGACGTTGCCGACGTCGCGCCCGGGAGCGATCTCGCGCGTATCGAGGGATGAGCTCTGGCCCGCCTTCCAGCTGATTACCAAATCACCCTTGGTGATGACGCCCTTCCGCCGCAAGAGTGGTAGACTCCAGGCCTCGTTGCCGATGGCGACAACCCGCACCATCGCCCCAATCCCCTTTGGCAATTGGCCCGTAAAAAATCCATAGGGACGGTTCCTCGTGTCGTAGAACGCATAGGGTTGTAGCTGTATCCATGAGGCTCCAGAACCTTACCGGTAGGGGCACGGGCGCGGAAATTAGCAAAGGATTCAAGCCGCGAGGGGATCATTTTCAGGCTCTTACCGGTCAGTTCACCGACGATGGCTGTTCCCAGGAACTGTTGCCACCAGCTTTCGGTCTGCCGGTCATACATAACCAGATCAGAATTCCTGAGCTTGCCGGTTGTGCCGAAATTCAGCACCTTGCCACCCAACGAGCGGTCGAACACAATCCCGGAATTACACAAAGGGCAGTAAGTGACCGTCACCGGAATCCCGCCAACTATATAGTTGACGATCTCGTGGCGGGTCAAAACACTCAACAGATAAGCGCGGGCATCGCCGTCGATGACGAGCCCGATGACCGGCTCGGTATCGGTCAGTACCTTGACTTTGAATACGGATACGGAAACAGGATGGCCGATGGAGCGAATCCCGCCTTTGGGCGGACCGCCGGAAAGAATCTCCTCAAAATAAACCGAATGCTTGGCAAATTCCGTTTTTGGCCATTCCCGCTTCCAACGCTCGAGATTGGCGAAGCCGGCCGCGGGCATGCCCAACAAAAGAAAGAGGGCAAGAACAGTAATCGAAACCGACAGCAAAAACGGAACGTGGGGTGCCTGTTCCATAGAGGTAAATGTGGTACCGAAGGGACTGACATTGCAACAAAATTGCTTTCACATCTTGGTGAGGGGGGGTGCTTGACCGTACCCTCCCGTCACCGCAAACTCAGCGGCGCCGGAAAAATCGGGGAATGAAAGATGGATCGTATCGATTGCGCGGTGATCGGGGCAGGGGTGGTTGGGCTGGCGGTAGCCCGCGCATTGGCGAGAGCCGGCCGCGAGGTGATCGTCCTGGAGGCGGCGGAAACCATCGGCACGGGGGCAAGTTCACGTAACTCCGAGGTCATCCACGCCGGTATTTACTACCCCGCTGGCAGCCTCAAGGCGCGCCTTTGCGTCAAGGGGCGTGACATGCTTTATGCCTACCTGGGCGAACATGGTATCGAGCATCAGCGCTGCGGTAAGCTGATCATCGCCACCAATGACGAGGAAACAGCACTCCTCGGCACCCTTCTGAAAACCGGCCGCGAAAACGGCGTCGGCGACCTGGAATGGCTGGACGCGGCGGCTGTCCGTGGCCTGGAACCCTTGCTGCGTTGCCGTGCCGCGTTGAAATCCCCATCCACCGGCATTCTCGACAGCCACGCCTTCATGCTCAGTCTTCAGGGTGAGGCGGAAGGCGACGGCGCCGCCTTTGCTTTTCACAGCCCCGTCGCCGGAGGACGGGCCGATGGCGAGCGGGTCACGCTGGCGGTGGGCGGTACCGATCCCATGCGGCTTTCCTGCCGGCTGGCGGTCAATTGCGCCGGCCTCGCTGCGCAAAACGTCGCCGCCGCCGTCAATGGCCTGGCGGGCGAGTCCATTCCGCCCCTCCACCTCGCCAAGGGCAGCTATTTTTTGTTGTTCGGCAAGGCACCGTTCAAACACCTGATCTACCCGCTGCCGGGTGCCGCCAGCCTGGGCATCCATTACACCCGGGACCTATCCGGACAAGGGCGCTTCGGCCCTGATGTGGAATGGGTAGAGGAAATAGATTTTACCATCGATGACAGTCGCGTCGACGGTTTCTACGAGGCCATCCGCCGCTACTGGCCCGGCCTGAAGGACGGAGCCCTGAGGCCCGGATATAGCGGTATCAGGCCGAAAATCCAGCGGCCCGGCGAAGCCCCAGCCGACTTCGTCATTCAAGGGCCAGCGGTACATGGGGTTAAGGGGTTGATAAACCTGTACGGAATAGAATCACCGGGCTTGACCGCCGCGTTGGCCATCGCCGAAGAGGTGGCGGCGTTGTTGGCATGACCCAGGAATCCCTCGCAATGAGGACTACGCCGATGTACCGATCATTGATTACCGTTTTTCTGGCTGCCCTTGTCCTCGCCGGCGGTGCCGCCGAAGCCCAGGAAAAAGGCAATGTACGCATTCAGCTAAAGGCCACTGAAAAGGAGCAAACCGCGCCAACGGTCCAACGCGGCATCGTCCTCGATTATCGCGAGGAGCTGCGCAAGTTCGTGCAGTAGATCAGCACTTTCGCCCACAAAAAACGCCCCAATTTCGTGCTCATCACCGAAAATGGTCTTAATCTGTTGGTCAAGCGAAAAGCCGACGATGAGACCAAGAGCAACCCCGCCCGCACCCATATTCGCTCGATAGACGGGATCATCCAGAATGCCCTGTTTTATGGCGACCCGGAGTTTGGCAAACCCTTTGCCAACAAGGATAAGCAGGAGAGACCCCTTGCCCTGACCGCACAGGCGAAGAACAGCGGCCTCAAGGTTCTAGCCATCGACCAGGGCTTTGATGGCGCTGTTCTGGGCGGCCTGGACCCCCATTTCCCAGATGAACTCGTTAATCGATGCCCTGAGATGGAGATTATGCTATAAGAATCAATATGTTGAGGAGTTGATGGAGTGG
>PBQI01000170.1 GCA_002725625.1 Rhodospirillaceae bacterium
AAAACCGGGGAGATGCTGATTGTTGTGACAAGTCGCATCAGGATCAAAACGGCACTATCCACATATCGCAACCGATGGGGGATTGAATTGTAGTAATCCAGCCCCAATCTGACAGTTACCGATTTTGACGTGGCGTCTGCCAGGCTGTTTTTGGTCTACAAACTTTTCCTCCCAGATTTCTTTGCCGTCCTCCGGAGTCTGCATTGGTATTCTCCCTTCTCAGACTTAGCCCTGGTGGTGGCGTTCATTGTTATAGTGATTGATCCAAAGGTCCAGATCATCTTGTAACTGATCAATGTCTTCATAGATTTTCTTACGGAACATCAGCTGAAAGAACTCCTGCAAAATGGTTTCGTGGGACCTCTCGCTATACCCGGTTGTCGACGAAACGCGGCGCTTTGATGCTAGATTCAAAGGCTTTGGCCAGTGTACCCGGTTCCAAAACCTCAATCACTGGCCAAACTTCAAAAACGCGCTTCGTTTCTGCAGATAATCCAGCGACGATATCATCGTCATTGCCGCCCCGCCTTATTTCAATCAATACCTTAAAGAATTCTAGATCGTCATCGCCGGTTTCTAGCACCCCCTGAAAATCGTTGATCAGAGGATTGCGGAACATGAAGTCTTCAAATTCCGAATGATTGACGTTAACGCCACCAATTTTAAAAAATCCCGAAGTCCGATGGGCATGCTTGATCATCGGATACAATTCGGAAAAAAGACCATCGCTTTCACCCTGTTCGATAAGGGTCACCACATCTCCGGAATTCCAGCGCAGGAAAGGTGTGGCGTGATTAGTCCAAAGGGGTGTGACGCAAAGCGTCCCCGTTTCGCCCGGCAGCAGCATCTCACCGGTATCCTCATCCACAACTTCCACATCGAACATGTCGGTCCAGACGTGAATGCCGTCATGGGCCTTGCCTTCAGCGCCCATAAGCCCGCCTTCGCTCATGCCAAAAACATCAAATACTTCGGCATTCCAGGTGCGGGACAGTTTTTCCCGCTTGGCGTCGGACAAGGTTTCGGCGGAACAGACCACCTTGGACACAGAGCTGGCACCGAGGTCAATCCCTTCTGTGTCAGCGACGTTGGCCAGATGTAGGGCAAAGCTCGACATGGCGATCAATACGGTCGGCTCCAGAGTCATTATCAGATCGATCTGTGCCCGCGACGGTACGGCATTGCCGGCACCGACCCAGCTCATAGAAACGCCAAATTGATGGGCGCTCCGGGCCCAAATCTGACCCGCCGGATGGATACCGATGGGAAAAGATATATGGCAAAGATCGCCCTCGGTTATCTGCAGGGCCGGAAAAGAACGGCCCCAGGTGAGCAAACCATAGTCGACATCTGCGAACGTGCGTGGATAGAACACCGGCTTGCCCGTCGTACCACCCGATCGCCAATATTCGGCAATTTCGGTGGAAGGCGCGACACAGAAATTTTCCATAAAATCGGCATGACTGTACTGGCGCAGGGTATCTTTATCCAGAATGGGAATTTGGCTCCAGACTTCCGGATCATCCAGTTTATCGGCGTTAATATGATCCAGCTTACCCTTATACCACGGCGCCAGTTTGGCCCGTTTGAAGGCTATTTTCTTTTGTTCTGACTGGATACGACGAATGCCGTCCCGGGATTTTGGCAATGGTAGGATATGGGATATCATTAGTTATTTCTCTCCGTCTTTAGGTTCTAATTTCCTGCAATACCTGGGGCACCAGATCTGGTATATCCTCAGCAATCAGGCCGGGACCGAATAGAGCCGCCGCCCGACCGTGGATCCAGGCGCTCGTGCAGGCGGCATCAAATGCACCAACACCCTGAGCCATCAACCCAGCTATAATGCCTGCCAGGACATCTCCAGATCCTGCCGTCGCCAAGGCCGGCGGCCCATTTCCGTTAATTACCGCCCGGCCATCGGGCCCGGCAATTACCGTTCCAGCCCCCTTCAACAAGATGACGGCACTACTTTTTTCCGCTACTGCCCGGCAATTGGCTAGTTTATCACCCGTGGCATCAAAAATTCGTCCGAACTCCCCCTCATGGGGTGTCAATACCGCTGGACCCTTGATCCAGTCGAACAATTCTGCCGGATCGTCCCGAAAAACGCTTATGGCATCGGCATCGAGTACTGTCGGCAGTTTTGAGCGCAGCGCCGATTTCACCATAATACGAGTCTTTTCTGAAATGCCGTTTCCCGGTCCCACTAAAATAGTGTTGCGCCGTTTCTTGCCCAGCGCAAGATTAAGATCGTTGCCATTTTCAAGGGGAATAAACAGATTTCCCGGATCACCGGTCCGGTAAATTACACCGGACGATGCCGGTGCACCGATAGTCACCACACCGGCGCCGATCCGCCGGGCCCCACGCGCCGCCAGTCTGGCCGCACCGGTCATATCCGCGCCGCCCAATATCAGCGCGTGGCCCCGACTGTATTTATGATCCGCCGCCACTGGCCTGGGAAAATCCTGAGACCAAAGCGCCGGGCTATTTTCCCGGCATGCCGGTCTGATTTCTTCTAGAACCGAATCCGGTATGCCTATATCAGTGACGATAACTTCGCCGCAACAATCCTTCCCGGGCAACAGCAAATGGCCGGGCTTTTTGCGGTAAAAGGTAACCGTCAATGCGGCATTAGGCGCGGCACCCAGAAGCTGACCGGTATCGCCATCAACGCCACTCGGCATGTCTACAGCAACACAAACCACATTTCGGCGGTTGATTTCCCGGACAATTTCGAGGGCCTTGCCTTCTAATGGCCGAGTCAGACCAGCCCCGAACATGGCATCAATTACCAATTCGGCGCCGTCCAGCAAATTTGGCTCGAAGGAGGTGACATCGCCCTTTTTAAGTTTGGCCCACCGGACCGCATTTTTCTTGGCGTCGCCTTTCAAATTGTCGCGGTTACCCAGGAGTGACACCCTGACCGGCCAGCCACAATCAAGTAGCAATCTGGCAATCACAAAACCATCGCCGCCGTTGTTGCCAGGACCACAAAGAACCACCACCGGTCGACGCGCCCACCGACGACGCAGAGCCTCCACCACCGACTTCCCCGCCGCCTCCATCAGATCAAGGCTGGCGACACCGCCTTGGACAGCCAGTTCATCGGCCCGACCCATCTCCGCAACGCTAAGAAGTTCTTTCCCAATTGAATTCAATTGCCACCCCAATATCCTAAATGCCCCTTCTTTCCTGGATCATAGTCGGTGAATAGGCTGGCAGGAAGTCGAAAGCGAGATTATAACTCGATCCTCAGTGGCCATTGGCTAAAAATGAAGGACTTATCGTGAAAGTACTGGTGTTAGGCGCAGGAGTTATCGGCGTATCGACCGCCTATTATCTGGCAAAAGACGGCCATGACGTCACGGTCATCGACCGGCAGCCGCAAGCGGGTCTGGAAACGAGCTACGCCAATGGCGGTCAGATATCCGCCAGTCACGCCATGCCGTGGGCTGCGCCGGATTCACCCAAACTGATGCTCAAATGGCTGGGCCGCAATGATGCGCCGCTGTTGTTTCATATGCGCCTTGATCCGGCGCAATGGGCATGGAGCCTGCGCTTTTTGGTTAATTGCCGGCCCGGACGCTTCAGAGAGAATACCGCTAAGAACCTCAGGCTCGCCCTCTACAGCCGTTCGCTGATGACCAATATCCGTGCCGAAACTGATTTCGCTTATGACCGGCGGGGACTGGGGATTTTGCAAATTTTCCGTCAGCAGAAAAACCTCGACCGGGCGGCACTGATCGCCGAAGAATTAGGCGGGATGGGCAGCCGCAGTATGGTGCTGGACGAGGAGGAAACCAAGCTACTGGAACCAGCTCTCGAAAATTCCAGCGACCGGATTATCGGTTCTATCCACACACCGGAAGATGAAAGTGGCGATGCCTACATGTTTACTATCGGCCTGGCTGAGGCCGCCGCCACACTGGGCGTAACCTTCCGCTATGGCGAAACGGTAACCTCCATTGGAACATCCGGACAACATATCACCGACGTCACGACTGATGCCGGGATTTATAGCGCCGACGCCGTGGTCCTCTGCCTGGGCAGCTATTCCACCTTGCTGGCGAAGTCGGCTGGCGTGAAAATTCCCATCTACCCGACCAAAGGTTATTCCATCACTCTTCCCGTCAACGGCAGTAACGCCGTCCCTTCTATCAGCCTCACGGACGAGGATAACCGGCTGGTCTTCAGCCGCTTGGGTGACCGGCTACGGGTGGCTGGAATGGCTGAGTTCAACGGCTACGATACCGAGATGAATGAGAGCCGGGCGCGCATGATCGTCGATGTGACCCGTGCGATGTTCCCCCAAGCGGGCGACTATAACCAGGTTGAATTCTGGACCGGTCTGCGCCCTTTGACCCCCGATGGTGTCCCCATACTGGGCCGCGCCCGCTATGACAATTTCTATCTTAATACGGGCCACGGCACGCTGGGCTGGACCATGGCCGCTGGCTCGGCCCGCATCACAGCCGATCTGATCAGCTGCACAACACCGGAGATCGATCTCCCCGCCTACAGCGCCACCCGTTTTTAATTCGATTAACGCCAGTGTTCCTTAATCCAGGGAGAAGGATAGTCTTCCGGATTGGGGTGCCCGGAAAAGACAACGACCTTGGCCGTATCCGGAAGTTCATGGGCGGCCCTCAAGCGATACGGCACGCACCAGCCATCGGGCCATAATTCGGCATCGGGCGCATTGAGCGCCACCCAATCCTGATCGCCGGCGATCTCGGCGCCGATTTCTGGGGTATAGTTCTCCCAGATTTCCGGCCGCGTACCGGATTCCAGCAGAAATACCGACGTGTTGAAACCAGGCACATAATCGTTGTCCATTATGACAAAGTCGCCGCCGTGATGAAGTAAAGGGTCGATATCGCCCGTGATCACCACATCCAGATCGAAATACAAAATGCGTCCCGTGACCCCAGGCAAAGCAACCTTGAAAAGCGCCACCTTATTCCACCAGCCCTTGAGATTGTCTGTCAGTAACGGTTGGTGCTCCACATTGTCACTGAGGCCTGTTGGATTCTCGGTAAAGCAGACGATCCGCGGCGACTCGGAACTCCAGCGCCGCACCATGGAAGCTAACCGATTGGCATATTCAGGCCCGTATTTATCGCCCTGTTTGACGCAGACTACGGTGGCCGGTTCCGGATGCAGATCTGTCGTTGCAGGCACCTGCCCGTCTTTCAGGGCGTTGATCCGCCATAAGCCGATTTCAGTGATAATGTCGCCCGACTCACATTGATCGGCCTTTTCATATTCCCGGAGGGCCTCTTCATAAGTTCCTCTGCGCCCTAATATCCGGGCCAACTGGACATGAGGCTCGTAGGCATCAAGGTCGAGTTCCACCGATCGGCGGAGGTTGGCTTCGGCCTGCTCGAAATCATGCAGGTAGTCGTAGGCCCGACCGAGAAACATAAAGCCAATCTGAGATTGGGGATCGAGCCGGACATGTTTTTCGAAACTGGCAGCGGCCTTATCCTGTTGGCCGTTGTCAGTGTAATGAAAGCCCAAGCCGAGATGCAGTTCAGCGTCCTTTGGCGTCAGATCCAAAGCCCGATTCAACAGGCCGAAACTTTTATCGTCTTCCCCCAGGCGCTGGTAGAGCATACCGGCGAATTTCAGATAACCAGCTTCATTAGGGATTTGATTAAACACGTCATCAAGACAGGTAACGGCATCTTCAATCCGTTCCTCTTCGTCCAGTTCCAGCGCTTTTTGAAAGGCGTCCTGAATGGCCATACTACTAATTTCATTATTATTTGTGATCCCTTCATAGCACAGCCGAACCGCCCGAACATACTCGGGAACCAATCTTTCTTGTTTAACCCCCTTGACCAAAACTCGCTTTTAAAGTAGAACAAAACAAGAACTTTATAAAAACAGAGAACATAAAGAGGCTTGCCATGCCAAATGACTCTTCAGCGGTCATATCGCGATGAATCGGGTTGATCCACAAAGGGAAACTAGGTTTTTTCACCCGGATGCGGGTGTCATCGCCAATCTGCGCAATCAAATTCAGACCATTGAACGAGGATCGGGCAGTTGCGGTTCTGCGGTCTCCAATGACGTTATTTTGCCCAAAGTTATCTCCCTGGGCGCACCGGAGATCAATCATGCCCTGCCCTGGAACGGCCTCCCCGCCAACGGCCTGCACGAAGTCTTCGGCGACACGGCCGCGTTGGGATTTTCGGCTGTTTTGCTCTCCCGTTTCAGCCACCTTAAATCCGGTGGGCCGGTTCTCTGGTGCCACCGGGAAGATACTCTTTGCGGCCAGGGTCTGCAGGCGTTCGGCATCAATCCCGACCGCGTCATCCAGGTCCGCGGCAAAAACGACACAGACATTCTTTGGGCCATGGAGGAAGGTCTGCAGACGCCCGGTCTGGCCGCCATCATCGGCGCCCCCCGCAAAATTCCCCCCATAGCCGGGCGGCGGCTGCAACTGGCGGCCGAAGAACACGGCGTTGCCGGTATCCTGTTGCGTCTCACCTCCCGATATGGCGATCAACACGTCGGATTTCAGACTGCCACCAGCGCCGCCCTGACCCGCTGGCGGGTGACGTCTGCGCCCAGTGTTACGCCAGCTTTCGGCGTGGGTTTAGGCCCCCCCCAATGGCATTTGGAACTGCAACGCTACCGCCTCAGTGCGGCCCAAAACAAAAGAGAGGGCCTGGACTTCTACAGGCTACACGACTGGCAGGTGGAATGGTGTGATGAAACGGATGATCTCTCTGTGGTTAACACATTTTGCGACCGACCGGCTGAGCCTTTCCTTTTCTCCCGCGCAGCGATCTAACCCCCTCGCCACCGTCACTGCCATTCATGGCGGCCAGCGTATCGCTGCGGCCAACCCGGCGGCCCAAGCGGCAGGCATTACACCGGGTATCTCCCTGGCCGATGCACGGGCTTTGTTTCCCGCCCTCAAGGTCCGCCAGGCTGCACCGAACGCCGATATCAAGGCGCTCGATAAACTGTCGGAGGCTTGCGAACGCTACACCCCCTGGACAGCCTTGGATCCGCTTGGTGGATTTCTGGGGAGCAGGTTTTTAGGCGGTGACAGCGGCGGTTTATGGCTAGATATTACCGGCTGCACGCATCTTTACAGCAGCGAAAAAACGCTGCTGCAGGATTTGTTGAAACGTTTGGAAACCGCTGGTTATAGAGCTCGGGTCGGGCTTGCTGATACACCGGGGGCCGCCTGGGCGTTAGCCCGGTTTGGTGATGATGTTATCAATATCGCCCCACCCGGAAGTCACAAAAAGCACCTCGCTTTCCTGCCCGTGGCCGGGCTGCGGCTGGACGGTGCAACGGTCGAGGGGCTGGCCAATATGAGGTTCAGGCGGATCGGCGATCTTTACACTATGCCGCGGGGGCCCCTGGCATCCCGTTTCGGCGACCAAGTCCTGCGGCGGCTCGATCAGGCCACCGGCGCCCAGGGAGAACCTATCTCGCCCCGCCGCCCGCCGCCGGCCTTTATCGCCCGCCGTACTTTCGCCGAATCCATCGGCCGGGCGGAAGACATTACCGCCGTCCTAGAAATCCTGCTGGCTGAGTTGTGCCGTGATCTGGGGGATAACAATCAAGGTACCCGGCAACTGGTGCTGACTGTCTACCGGGTCGATAATTCCTTCACCCGTATTCCCATTGGCGTCAGCCGCCCGGTGCGCGATCCCGCCCACCTAATGCGCCTGTTCCGGGATAAACTGACCGATATCGACCCCGGTTTCGGTATCAAGGTGATGGTCCTGGCGGCAACAGAAATCAATCCCTTAAATGCCAGACAAATCGCCACCGAAGGCAATGCTGGACAGGAAAACACGGAAAATGCCGCCCAACTGGTGGACCGCCTGACCGGACGGCTGGGCGCCGGCCTGGTCACCCGGCTCAAGCCGGTGGCCAGTCATCTGCCGGAACGGGCCAGCCGGGAACCCCCCGCCATCAACACGACAAAGGAAACGGGTGAGTGGAG
>PBQI01000171.1 GCA_002725625.1 Rhodospirillaceae bacterium
AATCAGGATATTGATATAGCAGCGTCCAAACTTCCAGTTAGTACGATCCAACGCCAGAGACTGACGGTCCTGTTTTGAATCATCAGTATAACCAGCCAGACAAGCGTTTCGCGTCTTGTTCGTCACAGGGAAATATGCTCATCTAAAGAGAAGGATAAAGACTTGGTCAGTTCCCGTTAAGTCGGGTACTGTATGATAAATACTTCTGAATAGTGATTGATATTCTCAAGTCGTAAGAGGGGAGCCGATATGGGATTGGTAACCACGGTTGTTTTACCGTTGGCACTGGCTTTCATCATGTTTTCATTGGGATTAGGACTTACCTGGCAGGATTTCGCCAGAGTTGCCAAGCAACCCAAGGATTTTATTGTCGGTTTGATCTCTCAGGTAATTTTGCTACCTGCCGTCGGCTTTGCGTTGATTGTCGTTTGGCCGGCCCTGCCGCCGGAAATCGCCTTAGGTGTGATGATTATTTCCGCGGCACCGGGCGGCGTGACGTCTAATATTCTGACGTCCTTTGCCAAAGGGGATGTGGCACTTTCGATTTCCTTAACGGCTATCATCAGCCTGCTTTGCGTCGTAACCATCCCGTTGATAGTTGTTTTTTCTCACGCTCATATTTTCGGTGAAGCGGCAAAAGGTGATATTTCGGTCACTGAAACGGCCATCAAGGTATTTTTTATTGTCACCATTCCGGTTTTGATTGGGCTAGCGGTACGTCATTTTGCAAAAGGTTTTGCCGCCCGCTTCGATGTAACTGCCGAGAAAATCTCTACCGTTCTGTTTGCGCTGGTTCTGTCCGGTGCTATTTTCCAGGAACGCGACAATATCATCGCGTTTTATGCCGATGCTGGGCTAATCACTTTGGCTCTGAATGTTATCATGTTGTTCTTGGCCTGGTGGTTGGGGGTCATGTTCGGATCGGGCAGGCGGCAACGAATTACCATATCCATAGAATGCGGTCTCCAGAACGGGACCTTGGCTATTGCCGTCGCTACTTTGTTATTTGGTGGTGGAACCGCCGTCATTCCAGCCGCAACTTATAGCCTGACCATGTTCGCTACGGCTTTAATTTTCATTTACTTCCTGCGACGGGTTGCATTACCTGAAACCTCTTAGTTGGGATGAAAGTTTAGTTTCCAAGATTTTTTTAAAAACCGAGTGCAATAAAAATTTATTGGGGAGGGGGGCAATTATTAACTTCTTTAAGCCTGAACATAAGCAGAAATGTCGCATAATGTATATTATGTAAATTATCGTTATAAATTACTTTAATAATTAATTATCAATCTGTTAGCGCAATTTTATGATATATTTTTATTCTCTATTTATCACCATATACTTCAAACACCATACCGTCATAAGATAACGCTGCGCCCGCAGGTAATTGACCGGTCGTCTGATCATAATCCAGTTGATGACTAAGGTGCGTTAGATACATTTTTTCAGGGCCTACCCTTTTGAACCAGTCGAGTGTTTTGGCGACATGGGCGTGGGTCGGGTGCTCCTTTTCCCAGAACGCGCCGACCATCCAAGTGTGAACGCCTTCAAGGGCGGTAAAAGTATCACCAGGCATATCGACCACATCGGTCGAATAAGCAAAATCGCCAAAGCGAAAACCGAGCGTTGATCCGTAGCCATGGTCCTGCTCGAGGGCAGAAATTGAAATATTGCCGACCGTGAAACTGTCACCGGCCTTTAGATCGTGTCGCGTCAGGCATGGCTTGTAGAAAAATGTCGCCGATTCTCTCAGTGGTTCTGTGACGTAGCCGAAACGGTGCTCAATCTGATCCCAGGTACAAACATCCGTGTAAGCAGGAATCCAGGCGTTCATGGCGCGATTGACAGCCCGCAGATCATCAATACCATGGAGATGGTCTGCGTGTGCATGGGTAAATAAGACAGCGTCTACTTGGGAGACGTCGGCGGCCAGCAATTGCTGGCGAATATCCGGCGAAGTATCGACCAAGATTCGCGTATTTTCCGTTTCAACCAGGATAGACGGGCGCGTACGGCGGTTTTTTGGATTGGTTGGGTCACATTTACCCCAGCCTTCGCCGATCATCGGCGTGCCGCCCGAATGTCCACAGCCGAGAACGGTAATCTTCATCATGAGGTCATGATTTCCGGCTTTTGCGCCTTGGTGAACAGATTAAAGAAATTCTCGGTCGTTTGTTTGGCAAGTTCTTCGGGTGAAACAGCAAAGATTTCCGCCGCTTTTGCTGCCGTATGAGCGACATAGGCCGGTTCATTTGTCTTGCCGCGAAATGGAATCGGCGCCAGAAAGGGTGCGTCGGTCTCGATTAGAATTTTGTCCAATGGCGCCGTCTTGGCGGCCTGGCGTACCGGTTCTGCGGTTTTAAAGGTAATAATGCCCGAGAGTGAAATAGACAGTCCAAGCCCGACCGCGCATTGAGCCAGTTCTTCTCCACCACTAAAACAATGAATAAGCCCGGGAAACGGACCTTTTTTGTGTTCATCTTCGAGGATTTCCATGGTTTTTTCATCGGCGTCACGGGTATGAACGACGACTGGTAACTGGGTTTCCCGGGCGGCTGCGATGTGGATGCGGAAACTTTCCTCCTGAATATCACGTGGAGAATTATCATAAAAGAAATCGAGGCCGGTTTCGCCAATGCCAACCACTTTGGGGTGTTTGGTGAGTTCAACCAGTTTCTCAACTGTCGCCGCCGTCTCGGTTCCGGCTTCATGAGGGTGGATTCCGACCGTACAGGCCACATTGTCGCTATTTCCCGCCGTTGCCAAAACATCGTCGAAATCCGACAAGCGGGTGCCGATGGACAACATAAAGCCAACTCCTGCCGTTTTGGCCCGCGCCAGAACGCCCGATAAATCCTCGGTCAGGCCGGGATAGTTTAAATGACAATGGCTATCGACGAGCATTGGAATCCTTCTAATTTACTTTGAATAAGCGCCTTATTAGCATGTCCTTTTTTAATAGGACAGACATTCTAAAATCGATTTTTTACTGTTATGATGCTTATTCGTTAGAGAAAGCTTTACGTCCATTTGGGAGGGAAATTATGGCGTCGATTAGAACAACTTGCAGGCTTTGTCTGGTTCGCTGCGGTATGTTGGTGGAAACCCACGACGAAACGTCAGTCACTGGCGACAACGCCCTGCCCAATTCCCAACCGGGCGATATCATAAAATTCATTGGCGACCGCGATCATCCGCTCAGCAAAGGCTACCTTTGCATTAAGGGCAAAGTCTCCCAGGACATGATGGAATCACCCAATCGGGTGATCTATCCGCAAAAACGCGTCGGCGAGCGTGGCTCCGGGAAATGGGAACGGGTCACCTGGGATGAGGCGCTCGATGATATTGCCGCCCGGATGAATGCCATTATTGATGGGCACGGCGCCCGCGCCATATCGGTGCAGGCTCTGCCGCCTAAGGAATATTACGCTTACGAGCTGTTCTTGGAGGCGATCGACAGCCCGACATTTTTCAAACATGACGCCCATAACTGTTTTACGCCCCAATTGATGTCCGACATGCTGACCTACGGGGCGCTGGCCACCTACCCGGCTTTTATCGGGCTGGAAGAAGCCAACCTCGTCGTCTTGTGGGGTGTCAATCTGTCCGAAACCAACGGCTCCAAGGCCTTCCGGGTGAGAGACGCCCAGCGCGCCGGCGCCAAGACCATCGCCGTTGATCCGCGCCCGACCAAATCAGCCAGGGACGCAGATTTGTGGCTGCGTATCCGTCCCGGCACTGATGCAGCGCTGGCCTACGGCATGATCAATCAAATGATCGAAAACGGCTGGTACGACAAGGAGTTCGTCGCTGAATGGACATTAGGTTTTGAAGAACTCAAAGCCCGCGCCGCTGAATATCCGGTTGAACGGGTGTCTGAAATTACCTGGATCCCCGAAGCCGATATCATCGAGGCGGCCCGCATGTTTGGCACAGCCGGCAATGCAGCGCTTTATACCTTCATCGGCGCCACCATGGGCGGCAACTCGATTTCGGCTTTGCGGCTGCTTGGGTTCCTACCGGCGTTGACCGGCAAAATTGATCAAGACGGCAACAATTGCTTCATGCCACCAGCCAAAATTCGCATGCCCAGCTATTACCGCCCGGATACAGACGAAGCCAGTGCCGAGCGGCTGGCCGATCAAATCAGCACGGATAAATTCCCTCTGCTGGCGGGACCGACGGCTCTTACTGCCCCCTACCCGCACCCGCTCCATGTCATCGACGCCATGCTGACCAATGATCCCTATCCGGTACGCGCCCTTTGGACCGATTGCAATCCCATGGTCGGCCTTGAAGACAGCTACAAGGTGATGGAAGCATTGAAATCCCTCGATCTAATGATTGTCTCCGATATGGTGGAATCGCCGACGGCTCATTTGGCGGATTACATTCTGCCGGTGACCAATCACCTGGAATCAAATGCCATTACCGAATATTCCGGCCTCAACATGATTTCAGCTCGGGTTCGCGCCACGCAGCCCAGAGGCGAAGCCCGCGAAGAAGCGGATATTGTGATCGATGTGGCCCAGCGCATGGGTTATGGCGACAAAATCCCGGTTGAGACCTATGAGGAGCTTCTTGATTATCGTTTGGCGCCCATTGGAATGACATTTCAGGATTTGTGTGAGCAAGGAACTTTCATGTGGCCGGACGAGCGGGAAAAATTCCGCAAGGGCAAAATGCGCCCGGACGGCAAGCCTGGCTTTAATACGCCATCGGGTAAAATCGAGTTTACCTCCGGGAAATTGGACGATTTCGGCTATGATCCCTTGCCCGAGCATCGGGAGCCCCCCTTTAGCCCCCAAGGCACCCCGGATATTGCCGAAGATTATCCTCTGGTCATGGGCAGCGGCACACGTTCCGTTGAATTCTATAGTACGCTGGGAATCGAAATCCCCAAATTACGCAAACGTCGCCCCTTCCCCGGCCTGGAGATGAGCCCGGAGACAGCCGAAGAATACGGCTTGAAACAAGGCGATTGGGTCGAAATCGAAGCCCCCACCACGGATAAATCCATTATACGCCAGGTTATAATCCTGCCCGGTATGGACCCCCGCGTCGTCAATGCCGAGGGCCTCTGGTATATGCCGGGTGATGACCTGGTTGAAGGCACTTTGCGTGTCGGCGCCAATGTTCTGACGCCATTGCGGGACGATCTGGATCCGATTATCGGGGGATCGGTGGCGCGCTGCCTGCTTTGCCGCATCAAAAAAGTCGAAGAGGACGTAAAGTTGCGAGCTGCGGAATAGAACCATTCGAAAGTTGTTCAATTCCTGCAAAAATGCTCTAAACTTAGCCGTCTTGTTGATGGAGGCGAAACAATGAGCAGCAATATCGAAGTGGTGAAACGCGGGGTAAGCCTGGGTGCGGAAATCCGCAACGTCGATCTTTCACAAACCTTGAGCGATGATGATTTTCAGGTGATTCATGATGCCTTGTTAGAGCATCAGATCATTAAATTTCATGATCAAGACATTACCTCGGTCCAACAGATTGCTTTTGGCAACCGGTTTGGCGAGTTAACGGTTCACCCCTTCTCTCCCAATGCTTCCGACACACCGGAATTGATCGTTTTCGACAATAAAGAGGGCGTAAAACCCTTTTTCACCGATGTTTGGCACAGTGACGAAACCTTCCGCGCCGAGCCACCCATGGCGACCATGCTGCACTCCCTGATCATTCCCGAGGTCGGCGGCGATACGATGTTCGCCAGTATGACGGCAGCTTTCGAAGGTCTCAGCGACCGCATGCAGAATTTTGTCTCCGACATGGTGGCAGTGCATGATTTCAAACCCTTCAAATTGCTGTTTAACCAGAATGAAGAAGGCAAAGATCAATTACGCCATTTTGAAAAACTCTATCCGCCCATTCTACACCCTGTGGTGCGCGTGCATCCGGAAACCAAAAAGAAAGCCCTCTTCGTCAATCCGCAATTCACCATCAATATTAAAGGCATGAAAGAGCGGGAAAGTCGGGTTCTGCTCGACCTCTTATTCGAACAGGCCCATGTACCCGAATATCAGTTCCGCCATAACTGGACGCCCAACACTGTCGTTATGTGGGACAATCGCTCGACCCAGCATTACGCGGTCAATGACTACTATCCTCAGCGCCGCAATTTGGAACGGGTGACCATCAAAGGCGACCGTCCTTACGGCCTCATGCCCAAAGAAGAGCTTGAACAGTCCACCGGTCCCGGCAATGATGAAGGCTACACCGAAATGGGCGGCCATAAACCCTTGCGGCAATTCCAGCGGGATGTTGCCGAATAATAATTTATACAGGAGCCTCGATAAATAAATGCGCGTAGCCGTCACCAGCCCCTTTTTTCACTTTTTTCCTCACCTCAAAGACGAATTATTGGAACAATACCCGGACGCCAAGTTTAAAGAGCAGTTCCCCTCTATTGGCGGCGACGAATTGGTGGAATTCTGCCAAGGCTACCAGGGAGCTATTATTGGTCTGGATCGATTTGATGACTATGTCCTGTCACGCCTGCCCGAGTTGAAAGTCATTGGCCTGTGCTCTGCCGGCGCCGATCACATCGACCCGGCGGCCATGAAAAAGCATGGCGTTCGAATGGGCTGGGTTGCCGGTATCAATAAAGTCGCCGTCTCGGAGATGACAATCAGTCATATCATCAACATCATGCGAAATTTCCACAAATTCAGTAATCAAATGTATGACGGCAATTGGCCCAGCTTGCGCAACGGCGCATTGCTCAACGGCCGCACGGTTGGGCTTCATGGTTGCGGTCATATCGGCAAGGAAGTGGTCAAACGCCTGATCCCTTTCGGCGTCAATATCCTGGCCTGCGACCGCCTGGATTTCAGCGATTTTTACGAAGAATACGGCGTTGAAGCCGTCGACCAGGAGGAACTCTGGGCGCGCTCCGATGTCTTGAGCCTGCATCTCTCCCGCAACGCCACCACAATCGGGCTGTATTCGGCTGATGTCCTGGCCAAATTAAAGCAGGGCGTCTATCTGGTGAACACCTCCCGGGGCAACATCGTTGACGAAGTGGCCCTTAAATCCCGCCTGGAAAGCGGCGATATCGCTGCCGCCGCCTTCGACGTGTATGCAGTCGAGCCCGCCATCGACGACCCCCTCTTCGCCCTCCCCAACTTCTTCGGCACCCCCCACACCGGCGCCGGCGCCGACGAAGCCTGGGAAGCCATGGCCCGATCAGGCATCAAGGGACTGACCGAAAACTGGATTCCGGAGCCGGGCGAGTATCCTTACGATTAGAAGTATTATCTTAGTCCCCTCCCACCCTAACCCTCCCCCGCAAGGAGGGAGCGGATGATGGATTGCCACTTTCTTCTCCTACCCCCCTGGCTGGGGAAAGTCAGGATGGGGGGGCTGTTTAGAACAACCCGATTTTAGACCATTTAAGGGGAAATTAGATCATGGCGACATCTCTCGAAGGAAAGCGGGCGTTAATTACCGGCGCGGGTGGCGGCATGGGCCGCAGCCATGCCGTCTTGCTGGCGGAGCGCGGCGTTGACATCATCATCCACGACATTAAAGCCGACGGCGCCGAAGAAACCGCTGAAATGGTGCGGGCCCATGGCCGTGAGGCGACCGTGTTGGTGGAAGATATCAGAGAGGTCAGCAATTTCACCAATGCCGTCAAAGGCGTCGGTCCGGTCGATATCCTGATCAACAATGCCGGGGTCGGCGGTGAACGCCGCTCCATAGAGGAGATCGACCAGGAAGCCTATGACCGGATGTTCGACATTCATGTCCGCGGCACGTTCTTCGCCACCCAGGCCGTTCTCCCCGCCATGAAGCAAAAGAAAAGCGGCAAGATCGTCAATATATCCTCCATTTTCGCCATGGGAGGCTGTTCTTTTGCCTGTCACTATGCGGCGGCGAAATCAGCCATTTCAGGATTTACCAAATCCTGGGCTCGGGAGCTGGCGCGCTGGCGAATCAATGTCAACGCCGTGGCGCCGGGCTATGTCGTCACCGAAATGACCCAAGAAACCGCCACACCCGAAACGTTAGAAACCCACGAAGCCTCAATGCCCCTGGGGGAATTCTGCAAGCCCATCGATATTTCCTACGCCGTTGCCTGGCTGGCCTCAGCCGAGACCGACATGATTACCGGCCAAGTCATCAGCCCGAACAGCGGTGAAGTGATTGTCGGCTATTAAGCTGTCTACCGCAGCCCCCGCAGCTTCAGCTTATCGATCTTGGCAGGGCCGGTCTTAGGTAACTCGTCCAAAATCTCCACCACCTTGGGCACTTTGTATTTGACCAGGCGTTCGGTGCAATAGTCGATGACTTCCTGTTCGGTGATTTCCTGGCCGGGGATCAGGGAGATGCAGGCTTTGACGACCTCACCGGAGAAATCGTCGGGGTGGGCGACGGCGGCGGCTTCGCGGATGGCGTCGTGGCCGAGGAGCACTTCGTCGATCTCGCGGGGATAAACGTTAAAGCCGCCAACCATTATCATCTCTTTTTTCCGGTCGACCAAAAAGAGATAGCCATCGTCGTCCAAATAACCGATATCACCGGTATAAAGCCAACCGTCGCGCACAGTTTCTGCGGTTTCCTCGGGGCGATTGCGGTAGCTGCTGGTGAAGGTGTCGGCCTTGATACGGACTTCTCCCCGCTCCCCCGTCGGCATAACGGTTTGGCCATTTTCCAGATCGACAATTTCGATTTCCGTCAAGGGCGGAATGGGGCCGATGGACAAAATCCGGCGTTCGCCGTGGGTTGGATTACAGGCGACCGGAGCGCCCTCGGACATGCCGCCGCCTTCCAAAATCGCGCACCCGGTTTTCTCCTCCCAGGTTTTGAGCAAATATTCAGAACAGGCCGCACCGCCGGACAGACAGTATTTGAGCTTTGAAAAATCAGTGGTGGCGATCTTTTCGCTGCCCATCAACCCCATATAGATGACCGGAGGGCCACCGGCAAAGACGGAAATTTCGTGATTTTCGAAAGACGCCAATACGTCGTCCGGCTTGTACATGGGAATGATCACCGTCGTTGCCCGCATGTAAATGGGCATGATGTTGACGAAATGATGACCCCAGATATGAAAAATCGGCGCCACGGAACAGATACGTTCCGTATCGAAGTCGAGGCGCCACAAGGAGACAATAACGCGGCAAAACAGTTCCATCATAGCGTGATTGTGTTCAGCCCCTTTGGGCAATCCCGTGGTGCCGCCGGTAAAAAACATGGCGCATTTGCCTTCGGGCTTAGGCAAAGGCTCGGGCAACTTGAGGGAGGGATCGTCAATCCAGGTTTCGAGCGCATAGTCGCCGACGCCCATGATAATGACATTTTCAACGCCGAGCGCTTTGGCTTGCTCGTTGATCCGGTCGGCGAATGGTGGGCTGCAAATGATGGCAACAGGGTCCACATCGGCCAACAGCGGCGCCAATTCATGATCCGTATACATGGGATTCATCAGGGCGATCTGGGCGCCTGCCGCCATGCCGCCCATGGCCGCAACCGAGGTCTCAATGGAATTACCCATGACAATGGCGACCCGGCCGCCTTTGGCTCCCATGCCTTGAAGGGCATGAGCCAGACCGCCGACAGCGCGTTCATACTGAGCATAGGTGACATGTTTGTCTTCGCAAATAAAGGCGACCCGGTCGGGCGCCATTTCCGCCGCTGCTTTAACCGCATGAAGAATTGTCGGGTAGATCGGAACGTCGTCCCGAAGTTCGATATTCGATTTCATGGCGTTCCCCTCGTCTTACCCCAGCCTGACTAATTATTTTTATATATCGTAGACCTGATTGGTGTCTAATTTTTTTGATCTGGCGCGCAGGAACAATAGTAGGCCAAAGCCGACAATCGAAACAATTAAAACTATCGGAGATTCCTGGCCAAACCAAACCGTCGAGCCGCCGATAAAGGCAGTTCCGACCAACAGAAATGTCGCGAGAAGTTTTTCTTTTGCATCGCCCAGAAACGTCGGCAAGGCAAGGGCCAACATCCACCCCGCGATAATTATCGATACTATTGCGTAGGCGACAGCCACTGGAGTGCCGTCTAATAAAATTGCCGGATTGTAAGCCCATAAGAATGGCATTAGATAGGCAGGCGCCGCCAACTGCATTCCGACCAGTCCGGTCCGCCACATATCACTTCCGGCCATACCTGCCGCCACCATACTGGCAACAGCAACGGGCGGCGTCAGCATGCTGAGGAGGCCGAAATAAAACAAAAACAAATGAGCCGACATCGGCTCTAATCCCATATCGATCAGCGCCGGAGCAATCACCGTCACCAGAACGATATAGACCGCTGCCGTGGGCATCCCCATGCCCAGGATAATGGCAATCAGCGCCGTCAACATAAGCATGACTAAGACGCCATAACTTTTGCCCAACGTGGTTAAAATCAAAGATAATTGGAATGCCAAGCCAGTCGCGTTCAACACCCCGATAACCACCCCGGCAGCAGCGCCGATCAAAATCAATGGCACCAAGTTTTCACCACCGCCAAAAATAAAATCCGACAGGTTTTTTTGCGTCGGCAAGCCTCTGTTCTTAACGATCATAAGCACCAACAGCGCTCCGGTTGCGTAGAGAGCCGAAAGCCCTGGGTTAAAGCCCAGCCCAAACAGATAATAGAGTAATATTCCAATAGGGAATAAATAGACCCAGCCGACCAGAAATACTTTTCCGGAACTGGGTAGTTCCTCTTTCTTCATACCCTTGAGGCCAAAGCGGGCGGCGATGGCGTCGACCTGTAAAAAAAGCACTAGGAAATACACGACGGCCGGGAGTGCAGCGGCAATCACCACATCCTGATAAGGAACCTCAAGAAATTCGGCAATAATAAAGGCCGTCGCGCCCATAACCGGCGGTGCGATCTGGCCACCGTTTGACGCCACGGCTTCGATGGCAGCGGCATATTTGGCTTTAAAGCCGAATTTTTTCATCAATGGAATGGTGACGATACCGGTCGACATGATATTTCCGACCGTAGAACCGGAAATGGTGCCGAAGGCTGATGAGGCGACAACGGATACTTTGGCGGGTCCTCCCCGTCTATGGCCCATCCAGCCCATGGCCAGATCGTTAAAAAAGGCCGCGCCGCCACTAATTTCCAAAAGTTTTCCAAACAGGATAAAAGCCAATACCAATTGGGCGATCACCCTCAGCACCAAACCGGGGATTCCGTTGTTATCAGCGTATAAGTAGAGAACAACCTTGCTGGGCGGAAAGACTTCAGCTTCCAGAACACCCGGCATGTGATCACCCAAAAAGGCGTATACGATGATTATCCAAACCAAGCCTGAGATGATTCCGCCTGCTGCTTTTCGCAAAGACTCCATCATCAGGATGATGGCAACGACACCGGGACCCCACATATCCGGCGTGCGATCCGCCATGCGGACCACCCAATCTTCGAAATTCCAGGACATCCAATACCAGGAACCAAAGGCGACAACAGCCAGAGCGGCTTCCAACCAGCCGGGCTTATCACCATAGGGATACTTGATGAATGCCGCGCCGCAGGACAACCCCAGCAACACCACGACGACTTCTTGGAATGTCAGCGAGAACCCAAAATAAAAGGGTAGGTTTAATATCCAGCTGACACCAACAACGGTGATAAGACCAAGGTTAGCGCGCAAGAGCAAAAATGTGAAACGATCCATTGCTTCTACACCCAGCCCTTACACGCCTACTTGATTACTTTACTCAGACCAACGATTATCGACGGCCTGCATCCTGCTTTTCGTTGGCGTCCGTCCAAAGGCCTGCTTCTTTATAATATTTTGCAGCGCCGGGATGGTAAGGAATCGGATTGTTCGAAGGCGCCAACATGGTGGGTTTCACACCACGCAGAGGCCCATAATCCTTCTGCAACTTTTTCCAGTTCTGGTGCAGGGTTTTGGCCAGATTATAGGCGTCTTCATCTTTTACGGTTGTGCCGGCGTTCATATAGGTGTCAAAAGCGGCAATAGCCGTATCTCCTTTGACGAAACCAAACCGTTTGTTGGCTTTCATTTTGAAGGTATAAAGGCCCGGCATACCTTCACCGAGGAACGCATCAGTTGCTTTCGGGCCAACCGGGAGAACGCGTAAGCCGCCGGGAACGGCAGCATGGGCTTTGCGCATCTGCGGCATCATAACTGCAACTGTCGTCGCATCAACCCGACCTTCGACAACTGAATTGAGGGCAGAAACAACACCGCCGCCGGTAACCGAAACAACGTCCTTTTCCGTCAATCCCGCAGTTGCCAACATCGTTTTATTGGTTTGGCTTAGGGAAACGTTGGTCTTGAATCCAACGATAACTTTCTTCCCGCGTAAATCGGCCATGGTTTTTATGCCAGAACTTTCCTTTACCATATAGGCGTAGGGCAATACCCAAATTCGTCCAATGGACCGGACATTCTTCATGGCTGATTTGTAGGGCGCCGAGCCAGCCCAGGCCATGCCAGAATCCAGGCTGGAATTCAAACCAAGGGTGATTTCACCTTTTTCCATTAAAGGTAAATAGACAGATGAACCCGCATGCGGCTGCGCTGTCGAACGAATTTTCAGTTTTTCCTGGAACAGTTTGGCGAAACCGCCCGCCAAAAGAAAATAGGTGGAACCGGCCGGATTTGAGCCGATGGTGATGCTCTTCATCTTAGCTTGAGCCGTCGTCGTGCCTGCGATAGCGAAGGCGCCGACTGCGCCAGCAACCAGCGCCAATGAAATTGATTTACGTAAATTCATAGAAAGTCTCCCAAATTGATCAAACGCTGGCATGATTCTACAAGGGGATACTTTCCCCCAAAAGCGCCAACTTACGGGCAGTATAGTGTAAGGAGCTTTCTTTTAGCTACAAAATAAACAATAGCGATTAGGTATTCTCGGGAAAGTTTCAAATGGCGAAATTGTTTAATGACGATAAATGTTATTCTTCGACATAGCGCGGAAACACGCCTTCCGGTTTGGGTAAGATCGTTCCCGGCTTTAAAATTCCCGCCTCTCCAAACGAACTGAAGTTACGTGAGCCGGCATCAACCGATACCTGGTCGAGCATTTTACCCGCTGCTTCGGGAACGAACGGTTGAGTCAGAATGGCTAATTTCCGAACGGTTTCGGCCAAAACATAAAGAACTGTGGCCATTCTTGCCGGATCTTCTTTTTTCAATTTCCAAGGCGCCTGATGATCTATGTACGCATTGGCCGCGCGAATCACGGTCCAAACAGCTTCCAAGGCGACATGGAATGCCTGGACATCCAGATTGTCCCGCACCGTTGGCAATAAGGTGTCTGCGGCCTTTAATAGGTCCGTATCTTCAGCCGTATGATCGCCCGGCTCAGGTACGACTCCATCAAGATTTTTATTGATCATCGACAGGGATCTTTGGGCTAAATTTCCGAAATCATTGGCCAGTTCGCCATTCATACGCTGCACCATGGCGCTCTGGGAAAAATCACCGTCATTGCCAAAGGGTACTTCACGTAGCAGGAAATAGCGTACTTGATCCAGACCATAGGTCTCGATCAACTGCAAAGGATCAATGACGTTACCTAGAGATTTAGAGATTTTCTCTCCCTCGTTGGTCCACCAACCATGGGCGAACACCCGCTTCGGCGGCTCCAGCCCTGCCGCCATCAGGAAGGCTGGCCAATAGACTGCATGAAAGCGCAGGATATCTTTGCCGACCATATGAACATCCGCGGGCCAGTATTTTTGATAATCCGCATGATCCGTATCCGGATAGCCGACGCCGGTGATATAGTTGGTCAAGGCGTCAAGCCAAACATACATAATGTGATCTTCATCATCCGGCACAGGTACGCCCCATTTGAACGATGTTCGGGATACGGATAAATCCAGTAAGCCGCCGCTGACAAAGCTGACCACTTCGTTCCGTCGGGTTTTAGGCAGGATAAAATTCGGGTTTTGGTCATAAAACTCAAGGAGGCGATCCTGACATTCCGAGAGCTTGAAAAAATAGCTGGGCTCCTCCACCCATTCGACTTCGGCTCCGGACGGCGCAGTGCGCTTGCCGTCTGCATCTTTGCTCAATTCGTCTTCGCCGTAAAAGGCCTCGTCCCGGACCGAATACCAACCCGCATATTTGTCCAGGTAAATTTCATCCCGCTCCACCAAACGCCGCCAAATATCCTGACTGGCCTTCTTGTGTCGCGGCTCAGTGGTACGTATGAAATCATCATTGGTGAATCTCATGGCTTCAGCAAGATCGCGAAAATTCTGTGATACTTTGTCGGTGAAGGCTTGGGGATCGACACCGGCGTTTATGGCTGATTTTTCAACCTTTTGGCCATGTTCGTCGGTGCCCGTTAGGAATTTTACGTCGAAACCATCCAACCTTTTGAATCGAGCCAATACGTCGCAAGCAAGCGTCGTATAGGCGTGACCGATATGCGGCGCATCGTTCACGTAGTAAATGGGCGTCGTAATGTAATAGGTGTTATCTTTGGACAAACCAGATACTCCGCCAAAGTTAATTCAGGACAGTCAATCTAGGACTGAGCCGCCGCCTCGATTGACAAGAAGGTGTTGAGAATGATCTGCTTGCGATCCAAATGTAAACTGTTAGCCTGCTGAAACAAGTGGTTAGTCTTTTCCCATACCTCAATCCAAGGATCAAGGCCGGTGGGTGACATGAGCGACCGATTGCGCTTCCCGGTATCAAGCGTATTGGCCTTGATCCGATCTACCAGCCACCGGTCAAGAAGATCAGCAGTCTGCACAAATGCCTCGTCGCTTTTATCGCGGGCCAACTTATCACCCAGTTTATGCACGCCGGGAATATCGAGACGGGGCAGATTGCCGAGCAGTTGGTTGATGTCTCGATATAAATCCAAACCGCCTTCTTGAGCCAACCGCAAGGCGCGGCCGACACTGCCATCTGCCAATTCAGCCAAATCTGCCGCATCGTCGGCGTCGATTTCAGGGGCGTAATCCTGCAGTAATTGGCTAATAGTGACGGGC
>PBQI01000172.1 GCA_002725625.1 Rhodospirillaceae bacterium
ATTTGAAACAAGCGTTGACAGAGCGCCGCATAGACTGCGTGGGTACGGGCGATGAGCTGCGCGAGTATATCCATGTAAATGACGCGGCGCGCGCCTCGGTGGAAATCCTGGCGGATGAATTCGCTAACCGGCATGTCATCATCACCGGCCATCATCCCATGCGTGTGCGCGACCTGTTGGCTATGATCCGTGAGATTGTTGGTCGAGATGTAGAGGTGAACGTGCAGCCCGGTAACATGTACGATGACTCCGCGAAGAGGGATAGCGGTCACTACAAGCTTACGCCCTATAACTTTCAACCGAAGATTGGCCGCAGGTTAACCCAGACATACTACCTGGATATGGGACAGGGTTTGCTGGACGTGCTGGACGAAATCTATCAGGCAAATGTGGATTAATTGGCCGATGGCTGATACCTCTCCATTGTTCGTGTCAAGGGCAATTTGACAAGTGTAGTCTCGGGCAAACCCGCGTAAGCTGGTGTCCAAATACAGACTGATTTGTCCTGGGTGGCGTCTGTTTGGTGCGGAAGGCGTGGGTTCGTGCGTTCGAGGGAATGACGTCCACAGGGACTAATACCCTGTCAATGTGGTGAAGGCGATTGTCTTTGATTTCGACGGCATGATACTAGAATCCGTTGACATTAAGACGCGCGCTTTTTGCACCATGTTCGAGAAATACCCGCAACATCTTGACAAGATTGTGCGCCTGCATCTTGACAATGGCAGCATGTCCCGCTTCGAGAATTTCCAGATCATATATTATGATTATCTGGGGTTGTCCATCGGCGAGGATGAATTGGATCGGTTGGGAAAGGAGTTTTCCCGGCTTGTCTACAAGCACGTCCTTGAGTGTCCGTTCGTGCCAGGCGCCTATCAGTTTCTGAAGGCGCGGTGCGCTGAGGGACACAGGCTGTTCATCGCCTCAGGGACGCCCGAAAATGAATTGCGGGATATCGTGCGCGGGCGCAGACTAACTTCGTTTTTTGACGGAGTATATGGCAGCCCACGCAGCAAAAGTGAGATCTTACGTGCGATCTTGGCGGAGAATAATCTGCCACCCAACGAGGCTGTCTCCATCGGCGATGCGCTGGGTGACTTCCAGAGCGCGTTTGACGTGTCCATTCCTTTTATCGGGCGCGTGCCCAGTGGTGAACCTGACCGGTTCCCGGATCATGGTGTGATTGCAGTCGTGCAGGATCTGCGCGGACTGGAACTTGAGTGGCAGTCGGTGTTAGAAAGAACACCATCGTAGTCTTGATGCACTATCTGGCGCTCCAGAGCGAATTGAACCTTGGCAAGCTATCAAGCCGGATGCACGCAAATGCTATTCGGCAATGGCTTTACATAGGCGAGAGCAGCACCTGGCGTGTGCAGGCAGAGACCGCCATTTCGGCAGAGTTCCCTCGGATTTCTATCGCCGATCGGCTGCACGAAACGTCGTGGGAACTGCGCCAGCCGTATATTGACTGGATTGGAGAGCTGTCGCAGTTGAACGACTCTCTGGAATGGTGGGCGTCAGAGCTTGCCGCCAAGAATCCTTACTACAATTTGTTCATCCGGATTTGTTTGCTTGGGGTGGCTGGACAGCTTATCGCGGCTGGTTTTAAGCGCTCTACTCTGATAGTCTGCTCCAGTCAGGCGCTATACCGGGAAGTGCTGTGCTTCGCGATGGACTGCGGGACGCCTGCGCGCAACCTGCTCTCTTCCAGCGTATTTCGAGGTCTCAGCGGTGTAGGCCGTCTTGGGAACAGGTATTTGAGAGACGCTTACCGCCGGATGCCTTCACTGGCCGACCGCCTGCTAGTACGTCTTCCTCTCGGCCAGCTGTCTGAAAGGATTCAACGCTCTTTGGATAGTCGTCCATCATATCGCAGGCAAGTGTTGGCTGACATGGGCGTGAAATCGAATGCTGATTTTTCCGGCGACGACGCCATCTTGCTCTTCACCTGGGTGGACGGCCGCAATTTTGATTCCGATGGAAGCTACCGTGACCCGCACTTGGGACAGCTTGCGGAACTGCTGCGCGAGCGCGGTTTTCGGGTGGCTTATGTGCCGCGAGTGTTGTTCACAATCGCTTACGATGCGGCGGTGAATGGACTACTGAAAACCGACGAACGGTTCTTTTTCCCAGAGTGTTACGTGGAAGACAGCGAATGGCAAACCTGCCTGAAACGGGCGCGACAGTTCGCCCCGGTCATACCGGAGGATAGCTCGATGGGTGACGTTCCAGTCTACCGACTGGCGAAGGAACAGGTTAACGAATATCGCTATACGCTTGCCCAGTCACTTTCCTATGAAACGCTGATTGCCAACATGGTATCCCGCGGAGTACAACCGCGACAGATTATCCACCCTTGTGAGGGACACAGCTGGGAGCAGGCGCTGGCCTATGCGGTACGGCGTTATTCGCCAGACACAAGGGTGGTGGGGTATAACGCCGGAATGTTCTCGCGAATGTTGCTCTCTGTATACCCAGCTAGATGCGAATACAAACTTCGACCATTGCCCGACTGCATTGTGACGAGCGGACCATTAGAACGGAAGATTTTGTTGGCGGAGGGCATGCCACCGGAGATCGTTGAGACGGGATGTGACCTACGCCGCACCTATCTATGGGAGGAATCCTTTCATGTAGATGATGTTTCCCAACAGGTCAATGTTGAACCGATCCGCATTCTGGTTGCCACAGCGATTGGCTTTGGCGACTCAGTGGAGTTAGCGTCGAAAGCAGTTCGCGCTTTTGGCGACGACACTCGCTACGAAGTCTTTATCAAGTGTCATCCAATGGTGGATGCAAAACAGGTGGCGAATCAGTTGGGTGAGCTTGCGCAACAGGACAATGTCCGCTTTGTAGAGCAACCCGTAGGGGAATTGATACCCTCTGTGGACCTGCTGCTCTATAGATATACCTCAACCTGTTTTGAGGCCATGCAACACGGGGTTGTGCCGATATTCATCCGCTCCGAGAGTTTCTTGAACATCGATCAATTGGAGGTTGCCCCTGACGTGCGGTGGGTGGCTACAACACCCGGGGATTTGCGCAGGATAGCTGCAGAGATTATGCGGATGTCGACCCAGGAACGACGTCGTTGGCGAAACAAAGCTTCGGATGTTGTCCGGGCGGCGCTTGCGCCGGTCGGCCCGGAAAGCGTGGACGCGTTCTTATTGTGACGTAGCGATATGCGAGTTCTTGTCACTGGCGTCGCTGGCATGGTGGGCAGCTACATCCGGGAGGTGTTTGCTGAATGGGAATTACATCTCACTGAAATGGCAGACTTCATCAGTGACGTGATGACGCTTAATTTCGGACCACTCGTCCTATCCGTGGCATCGGTTTGATGCTCAAGAGCGGGCTGCCAATTGGACAATTACATCATTCCAAATGGCCCCGCAGAGGTGCGCGGCCCGGGTTCGCTGGAGACTGCAGATGACATCGCCGATGGCCCATATTCGAGGAGATAACCCTGTGGTTGTAGAAGCAAATGTTTCGATGCTTGATGAGTTGTACCCTCTACTTGCGGAAGGGCTAACAAACTTCACGAAAGAAAAATGGGCCGGTATTTTGAACTATCCGTGGAAAAAAGAGAACGACCCATGCGGTCATGTGTTGATTCATAAAGGGAGAATCGTGGGTTTCCGGGGCCAAATCAATAGCACTATGACAGTCCAGGGCATCGAGGAGAAAATCTGCAACATGACAAGTTGGATAGTTGCCGAACCCTACCGCAATCACAGTCTGCAACTGCTCTCTCCACTCATCAAATCACGAGATTGTACGATTACTTGTCTGACACCTTCAAAAGACACATATCTGGTTCTTTCGCAGATAGGGTTTAGGGAGCTGGAAACCGAGATTTGTGTGTTGCTGCCGTCTGTAAGGCGGGTTTGGCACGACAAAGAATGCCGGGTCTCCATCGCCGCGGATGATTCGACGCTACAAAAGGTGCTCACTGCTCACGATCGGAAAATATACCTGGATCATCGCTCCTACAATACTGGGCACATAGTAGTGCATGATGCGACCGGTTATTGCTACGTTGTTTACAACACGCCGGTTTGGAGATCTAGGTATGGCTTTAGAGGCAGGATTACTCGCATTCTGTACGTCAGCAATCAGCGGTTGTTCCTTCAAGGTATCGATGAGATAAGGTTGTTTCTGCTCAGGACGGAGAAGACCTTCTTGACAGAAATTGATAAAAGGTTTGTCGGTGCGGCTTCAATACCATTCTCCGTTGGGCGACAACTCCGGGTACCTTTGATGTATAAATCTAAAAGGCTTTTGGCTGGGGACATCTCCAACATCTACTCAGAACTCGTCATACTGAACCCGCCGGCAGCCAGCCGCGTTCCCAGTAGGAATATTTGTGATTTCTTCTGATAACAGTCCAGACATCGAGCGGAATTATATAGGCTTGTCTTGCACCGGGCATGACAATGCCATAGCCATTGTCGACGCTGAGGGTATAGAATCTATGAGTGGCACATGTTGTTGCGAGATGAAGAATTAGAGGTGCATTAGTGGATGCGCTAGAAGACCTGAGTCATAGAGTGCGCAGCGTGGTGATATCGGCGCTGGATTTAAATGATCGAGAAGCAGCATTGATTAATGAGGAGACGTCAGCAGCTGATGTGGAAAAATGGACCTCCTTGGCACACATAGGGTTAATCTTGGAATTGGAACGCTGCTTCAATATTGAGTTTCCTGACGAAGAAATCGTGGATTTGGCTTCGGTTGGATCGATCATACAAACATTGGATAGGCGAAACAATAATGTCAGTTCACTTGATTAATATTCCTCGTATTAACCCCAACGAAGATTTTGTCGAAATTACGCAGTGGCTGATGCCACATGGGGCTACGGTACAACTGGATGATCCCATCTGCATTATTGAGACTTCCAAGGCATCACAAGAACTTACTGCACAGAAGGAAGGCATACTCTTCCAGATCGTGTCAAGTGGGCAGTCGGTCGGAGTGGGCGAACGTATCGGGCTGATTGGATCCAGCCTTGAGGATGCTGAGCAATACGTCGCGAGGGAGCAGGATGATAATCTCCAGCAAATCAAAGCGACCGCGAAATATTCAAGCTTCAAGGCAACCCCTCGAGCTGAAGCCTTGGCCAACGAACATGGTATTGCGCTCGAAAGAGTGTTAGATGTAGGTGTTCGTGGCACGATCAAAGAGACGGACGTCCAGCGGTACCTTTCAGAACATGTAGCTGAGTCTGCCCTGGAGCAGTACTCTGCTGCGCGCGTTGGCCCCCTCCCTTCTGTTGTGTTGCCTCAAGTGATATGTGAAGGAGATCTTTCGCGTCATGAGCGCCTTGTGCAGCGAAATCTGCGACAGTCTGTCGACACACTTTTGCTGGCAACTTTGGATGCTGATGTAGATCTGGAAGGCGTCGCAGAGAAAATTCAGGTAATGCAACGACAAGGTGCTATGGTTACCTTGCTTCACGTGGTGTTGTGCGCATTGGGACGGGTATTACCACAGTTCCCCCGGGCGATGAGTTTCGTACACAATCAGCAGGTGTATAGCTACCGGCAGATTGATGTAGCATTCGTTGTTAGATCCCTGGATGGTCGACTGTATACTCCGGTTGTTCGCCGGGTGGATGAACTTACTCCGAAAGAGGTAGCCCGATGTTGCCATGGCATGATCTCAAAAATTAATCGTGGCCGAATCGCCTCATCTGAATTGGAAGGTGCTTGTTGCACGGTGTCTCAGATTGATCAAAGATTTGTTACACGGTTTTTGGCTTTGCCGAATCTTTTTCAATCGACGGCCCTCGCAATAGCCGGTCAGAGAAAGAAACTTGTCCTCGATGCTGGACAGATCAGGGAGGCATTATCCGCAACATTTACATTGAGCTACGACCATGCACTCTACGACGGCGTTCATGCAGCTGAATTCTTGGACAATCTAAGAGAGGGCATGAAGGCAATATTGGATGATTGAAGCTAGGAGTGGGGAATCGCACATACGGTTTCCCGTATGTGGCAGATCGTCTAGTTTGGCAGAATTATATTCTGTTATGCTCATGATCCGCGTCTTTGAGGAGTCTGTGCTTGCTGCGTTTCATGAGGGCGTAATGGCGGGTACAACTCATACTTGTATAGGGCAAGAAGCCACAGCCGTGGGTGTGGTTGCTGCGTTGGATCGAGAACTAGACATCATATGCAGCAATCATAGAGGCCACGGACATTTCTTAGCATATTGCGGTGAAGTTGAACGGCTATTTCTTGAGTTATTGGGTAAGCCAGGTGGGGTTTGCGCCGGTCGTGGAGGAAGTCAGCATTTGCACTACAGGAATTATTACTCTAACGGCATTGTGGGAGGGATGATTCCTGTCACAGCCGGAATGGCCTTGGCCGAGAAAATTAAGGACACTCAGTCTGTTGCCGTTGTGTTTTTGGGTGACGGTGCTCTCGGACAGGGCGTGGTGTATGAGTCGTTTAATATTGCTTCCCTGTGGGGCCTTCCGGTCTTGTTTGTATTAGAGAATAACCGTTATGCTCAAAGCACTCCATGCGAATTACACATTGCGGGTGCAATGGTGGCTCGCCCTCGGGCATTTGGGATTACGTCTCATGAGTGTCATACAACTAACGTTATGGACATCCTAGAATTATCTTGTGAATTGGTACATGCTGTGCGAACCAAACGAGAACCAATCTGTATGGTGATACATAACTATCGATTGGGGCCTCACAGCAAGGGTGATGACCACAGGGCCCTCGAAGAAATTCGAGCTGCCCGGCAGCGAGACCCTGTGAAGATTGCCGAGACCGTATTGGGCAGCAAAGTCGTGGGAAAGGTGAAGAAAGAGGTGGTCACGTTAGTGGACGCGGCTAAGAAACGTGCTTTGGAAGCTGTCTCACACGGGTTCGAGAATGCCTGAAAATAAGATTCAAACGGTCATGGAATCCTTGAATCAGGCCCTGCACGCTATGATGGAAACAGACCGCCGAGTCGTTGTAATTGGAGAGGATATTCTCGATCCATATGGGGGGGCATTCAAGATTTCACGAGGGCTTTCGGCCCGTTTTCCAGAGCGGGTACTTTCAACGCCAATCTCTGAAGCGGCAATAGTGGGCTTAGCTACTGGGATGGCGATGCGTGGCTTCAGGCCAATCGTAGAAATTATGTTTGGGGACTTCCTGGCATTGGCGGCCGACCAGATCATTAACCATGCGACCAAATTTGAGTGGATGTACAACCACCAGGTCCAGGTGCCACTGGTTGTTCGGACTCCCATGGGGGGGCGCCGAGGTTACGGACCTACGCATAGTCAATCTTTGGAGAAGCACTTCTTGGGAGTTCCTGGTCTTTGGGTTGTGGCCCCTAGTTTCCTTGGAAGCCCTGGCGCGCTGCTACAAAAGGCCACACTTGGCCTAGATGCGCCAGTGTTATTTGTCGAAAACAAATCTTGTTACAGCCAATCATTGGTGGACTCAGCACCTGGATTGGTGGCAAATGTCTATGACGACGATGGTGTGCAGTTCCCAACTCATTACCTCCATCACGAAAATGTCACTGCGTCGGATGGATTAATATTTTGTCATGGTGGCATGGTCCAATTCTGCCTTGATAGCATGATCAAGCTCCGAGAATGTGAGGGTCTATTCATGGACATAATTGTCTTTTCACAACTTTCTCCTGTGCCTGTACGTACTCTCCGGCGAATTCTGGAGGAGTGGCAACCAAAATTTTGTATCTATGTGGAAGAAAACAACGTGCTAGCCGGATGGTCATCTGAAATTATGGCTCAAGTGGATGAGATCTTTTCCGGGTTGCTTTTGCGATCATCCGTCAGGCATTTGCGAATTGGATCTGAAGATGTACCTATTGCTAGTTCTCGATATCTGGAAACACTGACGTTGCCTCAGGTTGAAGACATTGCCGACAGGATCACAAATGCCTTTTGAAACATATCGGCAAATAGACTAACAAGGCAGTATATGTCATCCGTCTACCGTTATGAGGCTCTGGATGGTTGCTAATATTAACGTCTCTAGAATTGGCTAGAGAGAGATTCACTGTACTTCAAATCATTTGTATTTAATATATCTCCCTAATCTGTGCGGATTATTATTTCAGAAACTTCCCATGCTGGTGCTTCGGAGTGGAAGTGAGTAATTTCTACTTTTTTGTAAGTCTTATTTTTTCTTCGTGTCCAACCTCTATGATGTTTTGAACTCCGAGATTTTTCAGTTCGTTAAGAAGTCTTTTATAATTCTAAATCGCTACTATTATCATCGCAGCGGCGGATAAACCACTTCTGATAATTCTGTGACTCGAAGCATTCGAGCGATACGGAATTTTCAGCTAGAAATTCATCGACAGCCTTATTGCAGCCCGGCCAAGGCGGATCGTTGTACTCGTCCAACAGTATAATCCCTCCGTTAGATAGCCTCACGTAAAAGAAATTAAGGCAGTCCCTATATGAAGCATATAGGTCACAATCCAAATGTACGAACGAGAAGCGATGGTCGGCCCAGTTATCGAGAGTCTTAGAATAAAACCCACTGACTAGCTTGACATTAGGATTGAGCTGCCATTTGTGGAGACGATTTGCGACTAGCGCGCGCGAAGTGTCGCCGAAGCCACCTATCTTTTTTGAAACGTCACACGCTCCGCCAAGTTCCCGATCAACTATGACGGACTCGTCGAAGCCCAAGAATGAGTCGAAGCCCAAGACAAGCTTGTGACTCTCACGTTGTCGAAGGAAGAGAATGATCGGAAGGAGAGTCTCGCCGCGAAATATACCACACTCTGCAACATCTCCCGGGACGTCTAAGGTTTCCTCGAGTAACTCGAAGATTATACTTGTATTAGCTGGGCCGTCTGGGGAAAGTTCCTGCTTGGGCAGCATACCGTGGGGCACCCTGAATCCGTACAGCCACCCCATCCATCTAGTCCACCTCTCGACAGGAACGCGACGAGCAAGTGAACTCGCTGGCGCAAATTTCCATACCATATCCATAATTCTAGGGGGATATTTCATATCGATAGGAAGATTTATTAGATTATTATATAGAAAAAGATCATCTTGTATTTGTTTTTTGCAACCATAATGATATTTGGTTTGACCGGCTCAGAACGAAAAATCCGATTGTGATATCGTATGTCAAGGGCAGGCTCCGAGACACTCCCTTTGTCTCCGCCTACCGTGCCCTACGCGAATCCGCATTTTCTGTCTGCACGGCCCCTGTTTATCGATGGCAGAAGCGTGGTGCGATTATTGTGAATTACCACGGCGTATCTCCACCACTTACTGATCCAGACATTGCAATCCATGTACCCCCAGATCTTTTCCGTAAGCAGATACGCCATCTTAAGACCTACTACAAGGTTGTGTCTTTAGCAGAACTCTTGGACAGCCTGGAGGCAGGCTATTCCATTCCTAGCAATTGGGCTGTACTTACATTTGACGATGGCTTTCGAAACAACCTCACATACGCATGGCAGATACTCCGCGAAGAAGGCGCCATCCCGATATCTCTGTTCATCATTACGGATTTCATCGGTACCAACAATGTCTTTTGGGGTGACTTGATACCTTTGGTAGTGATGTGTTGCCGAAACCAGATGCTTCGCGTGCCCTGTGACGAAAACTCTTGGGAGCTCAGGCCATTACACACTCGGAGGCAAAGAGAATTTCTCGGGATTGAAATCGTCGATGTGCTGAAGTCAATTCCTGAAAACAAACGGCAGCCGATCTTAGACGAGTTTTTCCTGCAATTTGGCACTGGTGAGATTGATGAAATACGGTCGCGCTCTTCTTACTACAACTCTTTGAGCTGGGACGAAGTACGCTTCCTCCATAGCAATGGAGTGGACGTCGGCAGTCATACTCGTACTCACGCCTACATGCGCCCCGAGCTAGGACTCAAACGCATGCAGGAGGAGATCTTCGGGAGTCGAGAGAAGATTAGAGAAGAACTAGGTAAAGCCCCTGACCATTTTTGCTATCCGAATGGTACACGTGATGATTTCTGTGAATTGTCTGGCCGTCTCCTACGTGAAGCTGGTTACCGATGTGGTCTCACAACCGTGCTAGGTACGGTGCAGAATAGTGCTGACCCGTTTGAGTTAAGGCGACAGATACATATTAGCAGCATGGCAAGGTTTAGAACTGTGGTCGCCGCAGGAAAACAACATTACAGAAACTTTTGACTGCAGTTGATGCGTGTGGGCCATTCCCCTCTCACCACCCCCGCCGCTGCCGGGTGGAAGGCTTCGTGCCACTGTGTCTTGGCGTCGTACTCGGCCCCGCGTAGGTCAGTCCTACTCAGGTCGGCCCCGGTTAGGTTGTACGCAGCGCGCTCGGTATTACGTTTTATCCTGCTCCCGCTGATGGTCTTGACTCAAGAACATGCCAACAGGGTGATGGCGACAAACACGAGGGTGTGGGTTGCTGGTAGAACTATCGAATATGTGCGGCCAAGTTAAATGTGCGAGACCAGTGATTGGACAAGTGTCGGGTAACTAGAGAGATGGACACCATTACCGTTCGCGAGATAATCGAACAGTGGATTGAGTCAATCACCAAGCAAGTGTTGCTAGATGTTACGGAGCAGCAGCGCAGTTGGGAAAACTTGGCAAGGACTGTTGCCAGGGAGGCGCTAGCGCCGGTGGGTCCAGGAAGCGTGGACGTGTCCTTAAACTAACGCAGCGATATGCGAGTTCTGGTCACTGGTGCTGCCGGCATGGTCGGTAGCTATGTAGAAACAGTATTTGGCGCCGAGGAACTGTATCTGACCGATCTGGATCAATCTGACGACAATGTTATTCCACTCGACATTTCCGATGCCGCAGCTGTCATGCAAACCGTGCAAGGCGTGGAGCCCGGCGTGGTAATCCACCTGGCTGGGGCTACAGATGTTGATCGGTGTCAGAAGGAGCCTGACTGGGCCTATGCGGTAAACGCGACTGGCACCCAGAATGTGGCCGAGGCGTGTGAGGCAACTGGAGCTCTCTTAGTATATGTGAGCACCGGCAATGTGTTTTCGGGTGAAAAGGATGAACCATATACCGAGTTCGACGCACCTGGCCCTGGCAATGTTTATGGTGAATCAAAGCTTGCCGGCGAGCAAATCGTCGCTTCTAGGTTGAATCGCTATTACATCGTTCGAGCTGGTTGGATGATCGGTGGTGGCGAAAAGGACAAGAAATTCGTGGGCAAGATAACGCGGATGATCTTGGAGGGAAAGACGCAGCTTAAGGCCGTCGATGATAAATTCGGGAGCCCCACTTATGCTTGCGATTTGCTTCGAGGCATCTCTAGACTGCTTGACACTGGCCACTATGGTCTGTATCACATGGTAAATCCAGGAGCGCCTTCGCGTTACCAGATTGCGCAATCTGTACGGGAAGTCCTGAAGCGCCCCGGTGTGGAGATTGAACCAGTCCCCTCCGAGTTATTCCCCATGCCGGCGCCTCGCATTCGCATGGAGGCAATGCGAAACTGTAAATTGGAACTTTTAGGTTTTGACTGGATGCGACCCTGGTCGGCAGCCCTAGAAGATTATCTGGTGCATGATCTGGTTCCGGCCGTGTCAGAAGCGGAATAGTAAGTTGCACGGAGACAAGTAGTGATACCGAAAGTTACCGTCCTGATGCCGGTCTATAATGGCGTGCCATATCTCCGCGATGCGATCGACAGCATCCTGAGCCAGACTTTCGGCGACTTTGAGTTTCTCATCATAGATGATGCCAGCACCGACCAGTCGGTGGCGTTGATTCAATCTTACAAGGATGCGCGCATTCGTTTAGTTCAAAATGAAACCAACCTGGGCCAGGTGTGTTCCCAGAATAAGGGGCTGCGACTGGCGCGTGGCACGTACATAGCTCGGCTAGATCAGGATGATAGCAGTCTACCCACCCGCCTTGATCGTCAGGTGGCGGTTCTGGATTCTGAGCTGAGCGTTGCCGTAGTCGGGACATGGATGTACTCGCTGGATAGTACCGGAGACGCCACATATGTGTGGCAGGGCCGCGTGGCTGATCGTGCCGACTACCTATTTTCAATCTTGACAGATGCGCTCCCACTTTATCATCCCTCTGTCATGTTCAGGCGGGATGCTGTAATGCAAGTACAGGGATATGACGAGAGCCTTCCTTATTGCGAGGACCAGGATTTGTGGCGGCGGTTGGCCTTGGCAGGATTCGATGCCAGGGTGATTGCCGAGCCACTATCACGTTATCGTGTGCATGGTGGTCAGCAGACGGTTAGTCAAGCTGAAACCCAGGCGAATAATCATCTTTTGTCGCAAGAGCGTTTCATTCAAGCGTTCACAGACGAATTTTCAGCCCGTCCATTGCGGCTTTTGATGACCTACCGCTCAAGCAAGGGTGATGCCTTCTGGGATATTTGTCTGTCACCAAACCTAGCCAAAGAGTGGTGCCGGCAGCTGGACAACATGCTCGGCCAAATGAGGTTGCGACTTCAATTGAAGCCGTGGCAGTACCGGAAACTTTCGAAGTTGGTTCGTTGTCACGCCGCAAGGGTTGCAGGAAGAGCGTGGAGACGCGGGATTAGCCTACAGTGGCGCGCCAGCCCGCCAATCTACATATTCTCTTTGCGCGGAGGGCTGGCGGTGGTATCCTCTTTCCACGCATGGACTTACCCACTAGTGTTCGTTCTTGCCCCTATAATGCCGGCACTCCGCATGCTCAAGCTATGGGCTTTGCGGGACGTATATGTGGAACGTTGCTACAGTTTCTTGCGTGCGAAGGCCAGACGATCACGTACGGTGCGTTATTGGTACAGTAGAATATGTTAGCTCGGATGAAAATGGGCGATATCGGTCGACTCTTGAAGCCTGCTATGCTATCTTACACTTCTCATAGTAAATGTGCGGGTGGGGTCGATAGCGCTGAGAGAATGCCTGTACTCGACGAGGTGTACGAATCGGCCCTGAACACGAGTTTCGGAAGCGGTACAGTTGACTGAAGCACTGTTGCTAACGTTGCAGAGCGAGGTTATGAAAAAGGCCAGCCATTTTATCCTTGTTTCAATACCTAATTGTCAGACGGTGATGAGGTACCAGGCATCTGCAGGCGAGAGTCCCTACCCATCGCTGACTGACTACCTTGGAGCCTTCGCAAGCGCAAATGACATGTTGTTTCTGCCGTTATTGCACGATTTCGCTGCTCGTGGAGATGCGAGCCATCTTTACATTAATTGCTTGCGCCATTTCTCAGAGCAAGAATGCAGAGTTGTGACCGATAAGCTTGCGGATTGTATTGGTCAGAAGGTCCTGGTACCTCATTAGGCCTTGGCGCTTGCGTCTTGACGCAGGAGACGATTGAGACATGTGTGGAATCTTTGGATTAGTAGTTAGTGAAAGGGCGGCGCTGAGCTCACGGTGGCACGAGAATGCGCTCAGGCGGTTAATTGGGCTTTCTGAGCCGAGAGGCAAGGAGGCCGCGGGATTAGCCATTGCGACAGGTGCGAATGTCAGAGTGTTCAAGCGCAGTGGCCGTCCGATAAAGATGGTTCGAAGTCGAGAGTACCAGCGGTTCATCCAAGCCTGTTTTGAGAATGTGCCCGTAAACGGTAGTGGTGGTTTGGCCGCGCCTTTGGCAACCATCGGTCAATGCCGCTTAGTCACAAGTGGTTCAGAGCATTTAGCTGGAAACAATCAGCCCATTATCACTGACCACTGCGTTGGTGTGCACAATGGTATTGTTGTTAATGAAAGGGAGCTGTGGGCTGAGCATCCAGGACTACGAAAATCACTGCAGGTTGACTCTGAGGTAATCTTTGCCTTGCTGGACAGGTATGTGGCAAAAACCCTCAGTCTCCAGAGTGCCTTGGCACTCGTGTTTGATAAAATCTACGGTGCCACTACTGTGGCAATCCTGCGTGATGACGCAGCGGCTGTGGCGCTGGCCACAAATACGGGCACACTTTATACTGCGCTAAGTGCTAAGAATGGTCTGTTCATGTTTGCATCCGAGAAATACGCCCTCGAACAATTCCTTAAATCTCCAGGCTTGCCATCGAACTTTGACGATGTTCGGATCGATCACCTTGAGGCTGACTCCGGCTGCATAATAGATTTCCATAATGTAACGCCAAAGATATTCTCCCTGAGTGGTGCGGTAAAGCAACCTCTGCCTGTTGCTGGATCCAGGGCAGTGCCTTCACTGATTGTTGAAGAATGTTCTTCAAAATTGCGTGCATTGCGCCGTTGCAGAAAGTGTGTCCTCCCTGAATCTTATCCTCGAATAAGTTTCGATGCGCAGGGCGTTTGCAATCTTTGCCGTGCCCACAGAAGGCAAAAGCTTCGGAGTCGAAAAGAACTTGAGAGGGTCTTGGAGAAATATAGAAACAAGAATGGCGAACCGGATTGCATTGTTGCATTCAGTGGTGGACGTGACAGTTCCTATGGTCTGCACGTGATCAAGACTGAACTAGGTCTCAACCCTATTGCGTTCACATTTGATTGGGGAATGGTGACGGACTTGGCTCGCCGTAATCAGGCTCGACTTTGCCACAAGTTGGGAGTGCAACATTTTATTCGCGCTGCTGACATTCCTGCCAAGCGGCGCTACATCCGTAAGAATGTGTTAGCCTGGTTGAAGCGGCCAAAATTGGGAATGATTCCGTTGTTCATGGCTGGGGACAAAATGTTTTACCATTATCCTCGCCAATTGAGGAAGGAGACGGGCATACAGCTTGTGATTTTTTGTGCGGGTCATGAAACAGAAAAGACAAACTTTAAAATCGAATTCTGCGGCTTTGAAGGTGATATGAAGGGACAAATGTTAACCGCGATCGCACGATCAACGAAACTGAGATTATTCCTGTGGTACGCAAAAGAATGTATTTTGAATCCGCGATACTTCAACGAATCTTTCTGGGATGGTGTGTTCGCATTCTATTCGTCTTTCGTTGTAAATGATGATTTCCTTTATCTGTATCATTACGTTCCATATGACATTGGCAATGTCGAGAAACTACTGAAGGAAGAATATGATTGGGAGGAAGCTTCTGATACAAAAAACACCTGGCGCATCGATGATGGCTATACGTCTTTTATAAACTACATATTCTGGTCAGTCGCAGGCTTTACCGAATTCGATGTCTTCCGTAGCCAACAGATTCGGGAAGGGCAGCTAACTCGCGATCAAGCGCTTAATCTTTTGATGAAAGAAAACGAACCGCGGATTGATGAGTTTAGCGTTTTCTGTGAATGGGTCGGCTTGAGCGTTAATGAGTTATTGGCGGCCATAAATCAAATCCCTAAACTGTACTGAAATGGTGACATGACTATCGCGCCATACCTTTTCACTTTTCCTCCTTGTGAGTGGGACCTGTAGCTGATTTCGCAAAAGCGGCGACACGCTTCCGTAACTAGATGTCTAGAAGCAATCTTTTGCAAAGAGATGTAGTCACCTTGACTTGCACGATATGTGGAGAAGATGGAGCAACGCCAGCTTTTCAGAAGCTGGGATATGAGTATTATAGCTGTTCAGGTTGTGGTACCCATCGGATATACCCACAACCTTCTGAAGACTTCATTAGGAATGTATACTCCGCCGAGTACTTCGACGGTGAGAATCCGCTCAGTGACCCGCGCATTTCGCGCTATGCCAATTATTTAGGTGAAGCGCAACCAAAACGAAAGAATGCCATTTGGCACTCCGTTTGTTGGAGAGACATGGAGTATCGTGCGGGAAACTTCTAGATGTCGGCTGTGGGCCTGGTTTCTTCCTGAAACAAGCGCAGGAAAAGGGTTAGACAGGGCAGGGTGTGGAAATCTCTGCATTCGCTGCTCAATACGCTCGCTTTCATTTCGACTCAAATGTGTTTTGTGGTGATCTTAATGAGGCTGGATTCCAGGATGCTTCATTTGACGTGGTGACTATGTGGGATGCATTAGAGCATTTTCATGAACCTTTGAGGGTGTTGCGGGAAGGACAAAGGATTATAGGGCCTGGAGGTATTCTTGCCATAAGTATGCCGGATGTGGGAAGCTGGTTTACTAGAGTATGGCGCCGAAATTGGCGTTTACTAACGCCTTCGTCACACCTACATCTTTTTTCAGCCGAGTCGTTGAAGAGTGCGCTAGTGCGGTGCAGACTCTTGGGAATAGTGTGCGTGAGCCATCCAGGAAGATGGACGAGTTTCGAGCAAGCGGTGTTACATGGTCTTCCACAAAGCCTCTCGAAAAGCATGCAACGGCGAATTCTGGCAATCATTCGACGGCTGAATATTCCACCCCTATACATTCCCCTTGGCGATGTGATGCTTCTTTGTGCAAGAAAAGGTGGCTGAGGACTGGTTAGCTGAGAGCATGAAATCTTTGGTGGTGATTCCTGCGTATAACGAAGGACAGAACATCGACAAGCTACTCAATCAGTTACGGGAAAGTGTATCGGATTGCGACGTATTGGTTGTTGATGATTGTTCAAGCGATAATACAGTTGAAGTAGTGGCGGGGATTGGGGTTACCCAGATAAATTTACCGTGCAATTTGGGTTACGCGTTTGCGCTGCAGACTGGTCTCCGCTATGCGGTGCGTTATAAATATGATGCCGTCGTAGCAATGGATGGTGACGGGCAGCATAATCCATTAGATATTCCCAGCTTGCTTGCTCCTGTCAAACGCAAAGACGCGGATTTGGTGATTGGATCCCGTTTTGTGGGCAGTGGGGATTACAGGCCTCCGTTCGGTCGCGCAATGGCGATAAAGATATTCTCTCATGTTGTCAATCTGTTGACTGGGCAGAAAATTTATGACACCAGCAGCGGTTTCAAAGCAATGCGGATTGCGGTAGCCCGAGCGCTGATCGCGGCGCATTTTGTGGATTTTCACGCTGAAGCAATCGTCTACTTGCAAAGACTTGGTTTTCAGATCATAGAGCGGCCAGTCAGCTTCAGTAAGCGTGTCTATGGCCAATCGATGTACTCTCTCGCCTCCTATGTTGCCTATCCAACCAAAACACTCTTGCTTGCTTTAGTGGCTCTATGGGAAGCCAGGCATCACCGGACGCTGGGTAAGCAGCTGTGACATTTCAAGGCGTTCTTGTAATTGACTTTATCTTGCTTTTGCTAATCGTTGCAGTGGTGTATCTTGTTGCGCGTAGACAGTTGTACGTTGGCTATGCCGTGATTTGGATCGGTGTTTTTTTGGTCGCGGGTCTACTTGTGTCAGTATCCCCATTGTTGAACGCGCTAACTTTTTTGCTGGGCGCTGAATTTCCGGTTTCAGCACTTACTCTCGTTGCGCTCTTGTTCATAACGCTTGTGCTGCTCTACTTCTCGGCGCAATTGTCCATACTGGGCGATCAGGTCACTAAATTGGTGCAACACATTGGGATCAGTGATCTCGAGCGACGACAGACGTTTTCCCGCGATCAGAATAACGTAGACCATACTCACGGGCCAGAGCAAAGCGAAACCACTCGCGGAGATCAAGCTGCACTGACACATGGTGCAGATGAAGACTAGGTGCAATGATATTGTGCTCGTGATGAAGGTTCGATGGCGTTGTCTTCAGTGGTCGTGATGTATAGAACGAATCCCGTATCTGGGCAGACACAATGTTCATCAAGATTCGACGGTGCCACCACGCAGTTGGTGGTGGTGTTTTTGGTGGCATTTGGGCTACGAGCTGCATTTGTGATGCTAGTGCCGTATAGCCCTTGGAGTGATGCTGCTGACTATGATGGATTGGGATGGAAGCTGGCCCTAGGGTTGGGATATACCAATAGTGGCGGAGAGCCAACAGCGATCTTTCCACCGTTGTACCCACTGGCGCTAGCAGGGATTTATTCTCTTTTCGGCCACTCAGTTCTTGCGGCTCGATTTCTCAATATCGTTTTAGATTCAATCACAGCCCTTATACTCTATTTCACAGCGCGTGAGTTGCTCGGAGACTGCCCTCCCTCGAATCGGGCGTTTCCGTTTACATGTGGCCTACTTTACGCAATCAACCCTATTACCATCTATATGTCAGGCGTTACCATGACAGAAGTGTTTTTTTCCACCGTGTTAGTCACGTTGTTTCTCTTGGCGGTTCGCAATAGCAGACGCCACTTGGGAGGATCCTACGTCGTGTCTAGGGTGCGAAAGCAGATAATGACATTCGGGTTGTCTGGCGTATTCGGTGGCCTCGCTGCACTTACAAAGGCGAATGTTGTGCCAGTGTGGGCATTCTTGGTGTACAGATCTACATTCGGATGGCGTACGCGGAAACAATCACAGGCAATAGTAATTGCAGGGCTGTTATTCTCATTGACAATCGCTCCATGGGTGGTGAGGAACTGGTTGGTTTCTGGCCGTGCTGTTGCTTTCTCTTCACATGGTCCCGGATGGGCGTATTGTGCCGGAACCGTATATCAAGGCCCTTTCTTTGAGCCGCTGCCCTTTTCAGCGTCTCATGAATCGGAGTGGGATGAGGCGGAGGCATGCGGCCAAATTCTGCTTCAACACGTTATTACTCATCCTATCCAATACTTGTGGAATACGGTCCGTAGGGCCGGGCACATGCTTGACCTGAATATTGAGGCGTTTATATTGGCCTTTTCTGAGCTGACTTACGGTCAGGGTTACTCCCGTGTGAGTGGTTTCCTGAAGAGCAATCCTTGGTTTACCTCAATGGCTTTGCTGCCGATGTTTCAGTCCGTGATTTGGGTTGGAGGTGGTTTGGTGGGTCTGCATGGGCGTTTTGGATTGCCGTACCGCGTGACAATACTGGCGACAATATTACTCTGGGTTTTCTCCTACGCGGTTTTTACGGGTTATCCGCGCTATTTCATACCTATGATACCTTTTCTAACTCTACCTCTCGCCCATTTAGTCGTGTGTTTCAAAGATCGCCGACTTGGTACCAGTGCGGTTGCTGCTCCGCCTCTGGGATTTGTGCACAAACTGTCGGATGTCACTATCACTCTTACAATGATCCTCGCAGCGGGAACCTGGATCACTACGGGTATCGCGCTTATTTCCCGGGTGCAGTAAGGATTCCTTCGTCTACGAATTGTCGAACTTTTACGGTACACTTGGTAAGCGGATAAGCCAGTTTCGTCACCTCCCTGATGGAAGCATGGCGAATCGTTACAGGTAACAGCGACCGTCCCTATTTCCCGCAATTGCATCCTGCTTATTTGATTGTTACCTGCGCCGGTTGTGTAGCAAATGTTTGGGCCAATTCTTGGAGGCTGGGCATCGAGTTGTAGAGAGTGGGATCAAATGGTAAAGGGTAGAGAAAAAGCATTGCTGCTAGCAATGCAGTGCAATTCTAGCGACATCCTGAGTCTTGCTGGGCGTTTCTGTTGCCAGCGCAGCAACATTAATTCCACCGCCCGGTATTGGAAAGGGGATTAATTTGAATTTTGTTAGTCGCGTCTTCAGGCGTAATCATATTGGGGGTGCACTGTTGTTGGAAGTCATCCTTTTCATAGCTTCAGCTACATTTTGGTTTGGTGTAGTTTTGTCAACCACTTTGCGATGGTGGAAGGTTGTCGGAGCAATAATCATTGTGCTGCTCCAGTTACTTGCGTGGATGTGGGTACGGCGTTCGCGGGAGCAGTGGTGGCCATGGCTTAGGGCACATTTGAAACGCTACACATCTCTATTGGACGCGGTGCCCGGACATTACGTCAATATATCCATCTTGCTTGCTAGTGGCTTGGGGCTCTATCTGGAGCTGATGGTGATACGCTGGCATGGCTCAGAACTGAGGATTTTTTCAATATTCAAGAATATTAGCCTTCTTTCCTGCTTTCTAGGGCTTGGAATTGGTTATGGTCTCGGAGCAGTGCGCTTCTTAGCCATGCCGTTGGTATTACCTGCTCTTGCGACTCAGTTTGTGCTCCTGCGCTTAGTGCGGTTGACACCGGTTCAGTTTCTGCTTGTCAACCCAGTCGCCGAACGCGGCGCTCAATCCATGGAGTTAGCGACATGGCCGAACATGTTGGTCATTTATGGATTCTTGGCAATGATATTTGTGGTCAACGGACTCACGTTTATTCCACTAGGACAATTAGTCTCGCGATTCATGATACGCCGTTCTCGGCTGCAAGCCTATGGGTTGAACTTGGCAGGCTCACTGCTAGGAATCGGCCTCTTCACGGGACTGTCATACCTATGGGCACCACCCGCGGTTTGGCTACTCATAGGGGGCTGTTGGCTCTTATGGTTTCTCCGAGGCCATGCGCTTGCATTGTTGACGTCGGGTGCAGCGATGGCGCTCGCTATTACTGTGGCAAGTCTACCCACTGCGTCAAATGCGGTTGAACGCTACTCGCCATATCAGGTTCTCACGCTGAGGGTCCTCGCGGGAGTTTCCCCGTTTCTGGAGGTCAATCATTTATGGTACCAGCGGATGTATGATTTGCGTCCCGAGGCAATCCAGCGGTTCCCGGACTTGGAAAAGGAAGGACGGGGTTATGATTTCCCCTATGTGATTAAGCCCGATGCGACCGCTGTCCTCGTAGTTGGAAGTGGTACTGGCAACGATGTCGCAGCAGCCGTACGGCATGACAATGTTTCTCA
>PBQI01000173.1 GCA_002725625.1 Rhodospirillaceae bacterium
CTCTACGCCCGTAGCCTCGACGCCGGAGAGTCGGGCTGGCTCGCGTTCGAGAAGGTCCGTCAAACTAATCGCTGTCACTGCCCGATCGATTTTCCTGAAAATAGACCAGAATCGGGCAGCGAGGCAACACGGAACAAAGATAAACTGAAAGAATTGGGATGGGGTAAAGCAACAGACCCATACAGAATGGATAGTGATAAATTGTTATGGCACCGTGACAGACTCTCAGAGTGGGCTTCAGAAAAAAGAATCGTTCCACTTCATATCGATATGGGGATAACAACCGGGTGTAATCTTGGCTGTAAGTTCTGCTATGGGGTAATTCAGTCAAGAAAAGGATTTGTTGGTACTGATGGATGGATTTCTACGGCTAAAACTTATGGCACTATTGAAAACATGCCTCTGGACACAATTATTAACATTTTTGATGATGCTAAAAAATCAGGGGTGAGATCGATTAATATTGATGGGTCAGGTGAAAACACTCTCAATCCTGCTCTTGGCCCAGCTCTTGAGCATGCAACGAAGATAGATTTGGATGTGTCTTTGGCCACTCATGGCGCAAGTATAAAAGAGGAAACTATAGATACACTCCTTACAAGCCTTCAATGGTTAAGGATTAACCTAAGTGCCGCGACCCGGGAATCCTACAAAACTGTTCATCAAAGAGACTGGTTTGACAAGGTTATAAAAAATACCCGTCTTCTGGTCGAGGGAAAAAAGAAAAAGGGTTTGCGCAACAAAAAAGGTCTGGAAACAACAATTGGTTTTCAGATGATTTTAACTCGGGATAATTTTGCTGATATTGTTCCCTTAGCCAAACTAGGGAAGGAACTTGGAATAGATTACACGGTAATCAAACCAATATCCGATGCGCCTGACAATCGATTAGATGCTCCATTCGATGAATATCTGGGCCATGTAGATACTTTTAAAGAAGCGGAAAAGTATAGTACTGAGGATTATTCGGTGATAATCAAATGGAGAAAAATGGGAAATTTGGGAAACAAAAGATACCAGAAATGTTATGGAACCAGATTTATTATTGCAATCGAGGGTAATGGTTCTGTTTTCCCTTGTGGCCATTGGTTTGATATTGAAAAGGAAAAATTCTCACTGGGAAATGTAAATGAGACATCTCTCGCTGAGATATTTAAGAGCGAAAAATATTGGAAAGCTCAAAACGAAATACTGAATGTTGATTTAAGAAACTGCCAATCAAACTGTAGACAACACAATGCTAATTTGACTCTTTGGGACATCTCTCAAAAAGAAAACCCAGTTGAATTTGTTGAGAATGAACAAATAAAAGGTTCACAACCAAAACATGTAATTTTTGTATAACCAGCGCTACAAAGCAAGAATCACTGAATCGATATGAAAAATCTATTAATTGACAACCACAAACTTCTGTACCATGAAACGGAGCTAAAAAAAGCTCTGGTGGGAGAACCAATTGCTCCGATTTATGTGGACCTTGGAATACATAATGCGTGTAATTATAGATGTGTTCACTGTGGCCCCGGTTTTAGAGGACATGGGGGACTTCACATCAAGCGTGAGCCTCTACTTGCATTGATGAAAGACATGGGAGAGGCAGGTGTTAAAAGTGTACTGATTGGTGGCACAGGAGAACCTTCATTAAATCCTTATCTCGTAGAATCAGTAGAGATTGGTAAAAAACATGGATTGGATATTGCTCTTACCAGTAATGGATCATTGCTTAATAAAGACAAGCTGGAAAGAATTCTTCCACATTTGACCTGGATGAGATTCAACATTCTCACTACTTCTGAAAGTAACTTTCATGATATGCATCTACCCATCAAAAAAAGTGGGAATGTCAGGGAAGACGTAATCGAAAATCTTAAACATGCTGTCAGAATAAAAAAAGAGAATAATCTTGATGTTGTTATCAACGTTGTCACCTGTGTATTCGAAGAAAATCTGGATGATATCGAAAGTACAGTGAAACTGGTGAAAGATATAGGTATCGACTACATTATGATAAAGCCCCCCTCTCTCAATGAAAAAAATGCGGAACAATACGATAAATTTAATGTGACTGTAACCACCAAGTATAAGTCGTTAAAAGAACTGGAGTCCTATTCTACTGATACCTTTTCTGTTATTGTTCGCTGGAATGCTTTTGATGATGAACATAAAAAAGAATACAACAAGTGTTTCGGTCTGCCATATATATGGCAAGTTGATGGAGATGGTGGTGTTTATGCCTGCGGCTCATTTTTGCAAGAAGATAAATATTGCTATGGAAATATTAATGAACAATCATTTAGGGATATAGTTAAGAGCCAGCATACCTGTAGTGTCATGAAATATGCTGAAAATATGCCGGATTTTAAATACTGTGATACACATTGCAGACCACACACGATTAATAAATTTTTGTGGACTCTCAAACATCATTCTGATGGTGAAAATTTTCTTGCTGAAGCTATTGAGCAGACAAAAAAAAGAAATAAACCAAATCATATTAATTTTATTTAAAATTTGTATTTTGAATAGCCTCCAAACTCCATCCCCAATAGATAGGCGAATAATTTCATTTGCCCGTGCAAGCAATTCAGCTCTGTTTAACGGTATGAATTTTTATGTAGAAAAGACCAATTCAATAGGAGGTAACAGTGATTAATTTTGCAGATTATCAAACCGACGAAGTTTTACTTATTAATCCCCCACTTATATTCAAAGAAGGTTTTCGACGTCCCAGTGTTTCGATTCCTTTGGGGTTTTTGTATGTTGCCACATCCCTTAAAAAATACACAGACAAAAAAGTTGTTCTTCGTGATTACATAGGGCATTCAAAAGTAAAACTTGATGATAGGAAAAATCTTGGAAATGTTTCCGAACAAGATCATTACATTGGATTGTCCTATAATGAGATAAAAAAAGATTTATCGGACATAACAATTCCAAAGGTTGTCGGCATATCCTGTTCGTTCCTGAGTCATTCTTTTGAGACCATTCAAACTTTAGTCAACATCATAAAAGAGATATCTCCTCAATCTAAAATTATCCTGGGTGGGTGCGGTCTGATCGAAGAAATGCACACATTGTTCAATGGCGTAGATGTATACTTCTTTGGAGAAGGTGAAGAACGGTTACCACATTTACTAAATGGTCAATTCGTTGATGGAATTAGAGATTCTGCAGGCCATTCACCTGTAGATGGGCAGACTCCACCATATTTAAAAGGCGATATCTTAACCAAACACTCCGTTTTGGACTATTCATTAGTTGATATTGAAAAGTATGTTTATCTTAATGAACAGGGAGCGCATTCAAGATTTTCAAGAACTCCCAGAAGTGTATCCTTTATAACCACAAGAGGCTGTCCATATACCTGTAATTATTGCATGATTCATACGGTTCATGGCAGAAGTTGGCGTCTTTACTCAACGGAGTCAATTTTTCAAAACCTGGAGGCACTTAAGAATAAATACGGAGTAGAACATATACACATAGAAGATGATCAATTTGCTCTGAAAGTACCAAGATTCTTAGAAATAATTAAGAAAATACAGGATCTGGGCATGACTTGGGATCCTTCGAATGGCCTATATGTTCAACATCTTAAAGAAGAGGATATCAATTTGATGGCAAAATATGGTGCCAGTACCATCAAGATCGCACCAGAAACGGGAAGCCAGAGGGTGATTGACGATATTATTAAGGGCAAACCCATTACTATAAAAAAGATGCGGGATATTGCTAAGTGGAGTTATAATGCCGGGCTATTTGTAACAGGATTCTTAATTATTGGTTTCCCGCAGGAAACAGAAGAGGACATAAAGTTAACATTGGACTTTGCAAAGGATCTGACCGAAAAATATAATGTACGCTGGACGGTTTCAATCGCCAGACCCTTTCCCGGTACTGATTTGCGGGATTATTGCGAAAAAAATGATCTACTTACTGATGCAAGCGTAATAGAGGTACTTGGAGCCACCAATCTATATAATATTAAGCATAAAACATTTACGTTGGAATATCTTCAGTCTGTAGCCAAAGAAATAGAGTCCACTTGGATTGATGCCGGCGCTTTAACAGAAGGGGCAAGCCTAGTGGAATTATAAATTGTATTTTTCCCGGATAATAATTTATCAAAAATAGAAATTTATTTAAGAAGATATGATTTTAATTACTGGAGCCAGCGGTTTTATCGGAAGGAATTTAGCAACTTATTTACTGGGGAAAGGGGACGATGTTCTTGCCTCCGGGCGAAGAGAACAGGATGAGTTTTTTAACGAAAAGGGAATTCCATATGTGAAGCTGGATATATCTAATAAGGATGATTTTGCCAATATTGATAATAAAAATATCACAAAAATTGTACATCTCGCCGCAATCGTACCGACCCAAAAGAAAGTACATTCCAGTGATGAGTATATTTCTATCAATGGAAATGGAGTTTTGAATTTATTGGATTTTTCTATCCAGAATAAGATCCAGAAATTTGTAAATTTATCAAGTCTGAGTGTTTATGGTGCTGCTGGAGAAAATGGAGTAAAAGAAGATGTTAATTTGGAGCCATTCGGTGCCTATGCCGATTATGCAATCGCGAAGATATTGGCCGAGTTATTTACTGGAAAGTATAAGATTGATCATCAGCTGAATGCGGTAACCTTAAGACTTGGGTATGTTTTTGGAGACAACAGTAAGGAACATTTATTGCTGCCTCGCCTTCTAAGAAAAGCCCTCAACGGAGAGGAATTGCTGATTGAAGGTACCGGAGAGTTTATCTTTGATGTAGTTTATGTAACTGACTGTATCGATGCAATTAACTTGGCCTTAAACACTCCAAATACAGGCATCTATAATATGGGCAGTGAAGAACCGGTTACCTTGAATCAAATTGTAGGTGCTATAGACGATTATGTGCATAAGGTCACGGATAAACGTACTGTTATTCGGCATATAGAGTCAAAAGACAGTAAACCTGGTTATGTCATGAGTTTGGAAAAAACAAAGAAGTTCCTTGGATATCAACCAAAATACAAGGGGATGGAAGTTATTCAAAAAGTACTTGATGATTACCATGAAAATAGGAATGGGAGTTTATAATATATGAATTCTGATCAATATGGCAAAGGGCTTGATCCATCCGTGATTCTTGGTTTGTTCAGAAGAATGCAAAGAACTAGACTTGCTGAAGAAAGAGTCAGACAGATTTGTCTGAAAGGTGGCGTCATTAAATGTTCTCCTCATTTGTACCACGGACAGGAGGCGGTTGCTGCAGGTGTCTGCGCTAATCTTAGTAAAAATGACTACCTATTTAGTACTCACAGAAGTCATGGGCATTACCTTGCTGCTAATGGAGACCTTGGAAAATTTTTTGCGGAGCTCTTTGGTAAAAAATCCGGATGTTCAGCTGGTAAAGGTGGATCTATGCATCTTATCGACAAAGATGTCGGATATTTGGGAAGCAGTCCTATCGTTGGTGGTTCCGCACCTTTGGCTGTAGGATCTGCGCTTGGGATTAAGCACCAAAAAAAAAATAATGTCGTTGTATCATTTTTAGGTGACGGAGCTCTTGAAGAAGGATCCACTTACGAAAGTTTTAATTTTGCAGCAGTAAAAAATCTTCCAGTCCTATTTGTAGTAGAGAATAACGGATACGCTATTTTTTCCCATTTGGAAACAAGGCAGAAATATAACAACGCCTATAAAAGATACGAAGATCTGGGTGTTCCTGGTTTGAGGGTGGATGGAAACAATGTCCTGAAAGTTTATAATAAAGCCAATGAAATCATCACCAAATTGAGATCTGGTGGTGGCCCTTTTCTACTTGAGTGTATGACTTATCGGGTTTTGGGCCATGCAGGACCTCACCCGGACCATCAAGCCGGATATCGAACTAAGGAGGAGGTTGATAGTTGGGTTGAAAAATGTCCAATTAAAAATCTTGAGGCCTATATGGACGATAAGAATATCATAAATCAGAAACAAAAACAGAGCCTGAATGATGAATTAAATGAGCAAATTAATGACGCTGTGGAATTTGCCACCAATAGTCCACTTCCGGATGTTGAAGATTTACTTTCTGATGTGATGGCTACCGGCAGAATCAGTTTATGAGAGAATTAACATTTGGAGAAGCTGTCAAGGAGGCTATACATTATGCACTACAAATGAACCCAAACGTGATTGTTCTCGGTGAAGGTGTGGATGATCCCAAAGGAATTGATGGAACTGTACTCGGTTTACATCAAGAATTTGGAACTAAACGTGTGATTGACCTTCCTCTGGCTGAAAATGGATGCATGGGAATTGCTATTGGTTCATCAATGGTTGGAATGCTGCCGATCATTGTACACCAGCGAATGGATTTTCTATTGATGGCTATGGATCAGATTCTGAATCATGCAGCTAAGTGGAACTACATGTTTGGTGGTCAGCAAAATATTCCTCTGGTTATAAAATGCACAGTAGGTCAGGGATGGGGGATGGGTCCAACTCATTCGCAGAGTTTACAAGCCCTGTTTTCGCACATGCCTGGAATCAAAGTGGTGATGCCATCAAATCCTTTTGACGCCAAAGGATTATTATTAGCCTCCCTTGAGGATCCCAATCCTGTTGTATTCATTGAAAATTACAAATGTTATGCTACAGTAGGAGAGGTTCCCTTAGATAAATATACAATTGAAATTGGCCAAGGAAAAGTAGTACGACAGGGATCTGACATTACAATAGTGAGCAGTGGTTATTTAGTTCAACAAGCAATAGATGCAGCTAATTTAGTTGCTAAAAAAGGAATCAGTGTCGAAGTCCTCGATTTAAGATCGCTGTGTCCACTTGATCATGATCTTATTCTAAATTCTGTTGGAAAAACAGGACGGTTGATAATCGCAGATTCGGGGCATAAGACCAATGGATTAAGTGCTGAAATAAGTGCTGTCGTTTCTGAAAATATTCAGAGCAAACTTTACTCCAATATTATTCGTGTTGCCTTTCCCGATGCACCTACCCCTGCAAGCAGTACTTTAGAGCAACTCTATTATCCAACATGCGCTAATATTGTTGACGCAATTTCAAAAGTTCTGAGTTAATGTCAATGATGACATTGGTTTCATTTCGTTCTTTTAACATTCTTTAGTAAAACATAAAATAATCCATATATCAATTTCTAAAATTATTAAATACATTTTAAAAAACTAATTATGAATAATAAAAAAATAGCATTAATTGGTCTTGGTTACGTAGGCCTTCCTCTTGCTGTCGAGTTTGGTAAAAAACGTACAGTTGTTGGTTTTGATATTAACCAGCTTAGAATTAATGATCTTGAAAATGGTGTTGACTCGACTCTTGAGAATACCACTGAAGAGCTTAATGACGCAAAACATCTAAGTTACACAGCCAATCTTGATGATGTAAAGGATTGTGAGATTTTTATCATTACTGTTCCGACGCCAATTGATAAACACAAAAGACCTGATTTAACCCCTTTAGAAAAATCTAGTGAAGCAGTAGGCTCTATCCTTAAAAAAGGTGATATTGTTATTTATGAATCAACCGTCTATCCAGGCGCTACTGAAGAAGTTTGTGTGCCAATTCTTGAAAGGCAGTCAGGTTTGATTTTCAACAAAGATTTTTACTGTGGCTATTCTCCTGAGCGTATTAATCCAGGAGATAAAGAGCACCGTGTAACCACCATTAAAAAAGTAACAGCAGGATCAACCCCTGAGATTGCTACTGAAGTTGATGAACTGTATAAAGAGATTATCACTGCAGGCACCTGTTGGGCCGATTAGCATAGACACCTCGCCGCGGCGTATCGTCAAATTGACCGATCTCAGCGCTGGTTGACGCGTGCCCTGATAACAGAAATCCAAGTTTTCGATCTCGACAGCATTCGTCAACATGGGGGCCTAGTAAATGGCAGGGGCGGGATATAATTCGCTGCCCCATCCCTGCCACACACAGCTATTCACGTGCCGCAGTCCTCTAAGCTACGTCTGTTACCTCCTCGTCTTCCTCGGCCAATGCCGACCCCGAATCATCTGGAAAGCGTATCCCCGCACGATGGAGAGCTATGACAAGTGCCGACCCGATAATCGCCGAGACTAGGGTCAGTACTATCCGTTGCCCTGGTACTATTCCTGACATGAACGCAAAAACCCATTGGTCAGGACCCTCAGGATAAAGGTAGGAATACCCTAGGCTAAGCCAGAGATGGTTCACCATGTAAGCAGTCCACGATATGACAGCCATGCCCTGAGGAACACGCTTGGGATCGAAGGTACGTATTTGCTTCACGGCCCATGGAGATGCCCATATACCCAAGAGCGCAGTTGCGTGCATTGGCCAGTACGCGAATTTGGCGTAAACATACGCCCCGATACTAGAAAACGCTGGCACAAGTGGCCAGGCGAGCGCGCCCACGATGTAGAGTACAAGTACCCAAAAGCGGGCACTGCGAGTGTTCTTCATCAACAAACCGGCTGTCAGAGCCGCAATTGCCGCCACATAGAAAGTGAGCAGGCCGAAATATGCAGTGGCAGGAGCAATTAGACTTGCAATGAAACTACCCACAGCCGCAGCCACGAGACCGCCCAATGGTCCGAACAGCACGCCAGGCAGCGCCAAGATAAACTCTTGGCCTCCAAACGTCCCACCTCCAACAAGTGGGATTGCCGGCAGTATTGCGGCAACAGCGATGATAGCCGCCCATATTGCAAGGTATGCTACCGGTATACCGGCTATGGCACCCCTACGTTGTGTCATGTTTTGCTGTGTCATTGTGGTTCCCTCCCCAGGGTGGTCGAACATTGTTTAGTGAGGCATGCACCAAATCTCTACGACTAATTGTTACTGCGGTTACTTCCGGAAATTTTCTTTTCTTCGGGTTTGTCCACCTCCCTTTTTAGCAATCATTATTAACCTATGCAGCCAACCCACCGAGAGCCTATCTTGGCAATATTGTATCTACATGCCCGCGCAGAAGCCTGAACGCGACGTTGACGTTTGTTTCTTGGCATCCGCAGGCGATGACCTGGCGATGACCTTGTGTGCGATTGCTAAAATACAATCCATAACCCGAGTTTAACCCGAGTTTAACTTTGCGCCCGCGACAGCGCCAATACCCAGGTGGTGTCAGAAACTGACCCAGTTGGTAGCAGATAAAAGAAGAGCCCTCCAGACAGACGCCAAGGCCTACTGGATGTCCCACCCTACGCGAAATGCCGCGCCGCAATGCACTCGCGCGCCATCCCCGCTGACCACGCACTCCCAATCGCAACATCCGGCCAGCATTTCGCCTTCTGTCGCGCCCACCCAGCCGAACGGCCGTTCGTTCCATAAATGCAAACCAAAGGCAAAACGTTGACTCAGATAGGAATATATTTTATTATAATTGTATATAATATTCTCGGGCCTCTACGCCCGTAGCCTCGACGCCGGAGAGCGGGGTACGCAGGAGAAACAAACCATGGCAATTGTCGGATGTGCTTCCACCTGTGACGTCGGCCTGCAACCAGCCACCTCCATCCACCCCGAAGTGCTTGCCCGGATTGAGGCTCACCCCTGCTACAGCGAGGAGGCCCACCACCATTACGCCCGTATGCACGTTGCGGTCGCACCTGCCTGCAACATCCAATGTAATTATTGCAATCGCCGGTATGATTGCCCCAACGAGAACCGGCCGGGCGTGACCAGCGAGCGCCTTACCCCCGGGCAAGCGCTGGACCGCGTCTCCGCTGTCCTAGAAATGGTACCCCAGACGACCGTGGTTGGCATTGCCGGCCCCGGCGACCCGCTGGCAAACCCTGAGAAGACTTTTCGCACGTTCGAGCTCATCAAGACCACCTATCCTGACGTGCAGCTGTGCCTGTCGACGAACGGCCTAGCGCTTCCGGATTACGTGGACGATATTACAGCGCTGGGCATCGAGCATGTGACGGTAACCGTGAACGCAATCGATCCGGAGGTAGGTGCGCGCATCTACCCCTGGGTCCGGTATCAGGGCAGGACCTATCGAGGCGTCGAAGCGTCGGAGATATTGCTCGCCCGCCAGCAAGTGGGCTTGGCCGGCTTGGCCGAACGGGACGTGCTGGTCAAAGTGAATACAGTGTTAATTCGCGGTGTCAACGACGATCACATTCCGCTGGTGGCGAAGAAAGTCCACGATCTCGGCGCACTGCTCATCAACGTCATGCCCTTGATTCCGGTGAAAGGCACCCCATTTGAAGGGCTGCGTACGCCCACCCTGGCCGAGCGACGGGCCCTGCAGGAGGCCTGTGAGGTGGACATACAAGTCATGCGCCACTGCCGCCAGTGCCGCGCGGACGCCGTTGGCCTGTTGGGTGAGGACCGATCCTCCGAGTTTACCAAAGAAAAAGTCGCCGCATCGGGCGGCAGTACCCCTGACCTTGAAAACCGGCGACAGGTCCTGCAAACCACCAGCGAGGTCGTCCAAGCGCGCCGCCACCTGCAGACTGAAATCGCTCTGCAGGCCGCTCCGTTGCAGGAAACCCTGTTCTTGGCCGTATGCAGCCACAGCGGAGGGGAGGTCAACCAGCACTTCGGCAAAGCGCACGAATTCCTAATCTACCGCGCCGACGCACACGGCCTGCGGTTCTTAGAAGCTCGCCAGGTGGATCGGTATTGCACCGGACCGGCGGACTGCGGCAACGAGCGCAAGATAGAGCAAATCATCGATATGCTCCGGGATTGCCAGGCGGTCCTAGCCACCCGATTCGGGATGGGGCCCGAATATGAGCTGCGCGCAGCCGGAATCGAACCGATCGTCTCGTTCGACCTCATCGAGCGGGCGATGGCCGAAGCCCTGACCCTATTGGCACCCAAACCTACGAGGTAACGCGATGTCACGCCTCTGCCAGTGGTACAAGGGAAGGCCAGACGACCTTCAGTTTCACGCCACCCTGGGCCGAAACCCGGCCTGGGCCGACTACCAAGTCCTCGGCCCGTGCTATGGTGCCGTGTCTATGCTGTTGGGTACTGACGACATCTTGCCGGTCTTCGTTACGGCTCGAGGCTGCGCGGTCCATACCCGCTTCACGAAGTATGCCTGGGGACCAGATTTTGGAATGACCGGCAAGCCTCTCCCTTTTCTGGACTTCACGCGAACGCAGGTGGTTAACGGCATGTATACCGCGCGCCAGGGCCAACTGCGAGCGCTCAACAGGATCGTTACAGCGAAGGGGATCCGGCTCGTCGTTCTGCTGTGTGGGGACGATGTCATCCTTTCGGGTGACAGCCTGGAAGGGTTGGCCGCCCAACTGCAGGAGAACCTAGGCATCCCGGCGCGCGTCCTGCGCGTATCGGGAATTTCGGGGGCCAATCCCTGGGAAGGGTACGACGGCGCGCTGGGCCTCGTGTACGATCAGGTTTGGGACACCGAGGTCAGGGAGGGCGAGCGACAGGGTGTGAATCTGGTGGGCTGGAAATGGCCGTCCCGCGAGCGGGATCACGACATAGGGGTCTGCCTGCATCTGTTGGGCCAGCTGGGAGTGACGGTCAACCATGTGTTACCCGGAGGCGCCGCGCTGGCAGACTTCGCCGACAGCCTGCGCTCACGGGCCAACGTGCTGTGGTGCTCTTCTTACATCGGCCCAACGCTGGAGCGCCTGGAGAAAGAGAAGAGGCTGAGGCTGGCCGGCCACCAAACCCCGTATGGCTTTGAGGGAACCCGGCTGTGGATCGAGGAGGTGGCTCTGGCGCTGGAAGACAAGAGCTTGATCGCGCGGGGATGCCAGCTGGCCGACCAGTATCGGGATGAGCTGGACGAACGCAAGCAGAAGCTGCAGGGCAAGCGGGCCTTTGTCAGCGGCGGGCCGGGCCGCCTCATGGGTCTGCTGCACATGATGGCTGATTTTGAGGTCGACGTGGTTGCCGTCGGCTTGTACTGGATGAATGCCGAATCGCGCGCGATGCTTGAGAACGTTTTTCAGCGCTTCCCCAGGCAGCCGGAAGTCTTGGTCGTGTCTCCAAGCCTTTACGAGTTGGAGGAAATCACCCAGACGCTCCGGCCGGATGTCTGGCTGGGAGGCTACCAGGAGCTGCATTCTTGTAAAAAGTATAAGATTCCTTTCGTTCCGACGACGCTGTACGTCAAGTCGCACCAGTGTTTTGAGGGCTGTATCATGCTAGGAGACAAGATGATTCGGGCCATGGAGGGCTATGACTTTGTCGCCAATGCCTTCGTATCAGCGGAGATGCACTGTTGACGGAAATCACTGAACGCGTCGAACCACTACTGAGCTGCAGCCTGACAGGGATCGTCCGGGCGACAGTGGGCGTCAAAGGTGCAGTACCTCTAGTCCACGGCCCGATGAGCTGCGCCTCCGGGCACCGGCCTATCCCGCTCCAGGCCGGTCAGGAGCCGCTGGTGCCCACCACGACCCTGACCGATATCGACATGGTGCGCGGGACGGGGGACAAACTCGAGGAGTCAACCCGCAAACTCCACGACGTTTATCAGCCCCGGTTGATCGTCGTGATCCTGACCTGCGCCACCAGCCTAATCAGCGAGTTTCACCGGGCGAGGCTTCAGGCCATCTCTGAGGAGCTGGGCTGTCTGATCCTGTGTGTCGACGGCTCGGCCATGGCGGGCGATGAAGTGGAAGGTTATCGCCTCTTTGTCCAGGCGCTTGAGACCGCGCTGGCAGACCGCTCCCAAGCGGGTGACGTTCCGACCGGCACGATCTGCCTGCGAGGGCTGTCGCCGACTGACTACGGGATGAGCCATGAGCGGGGGACGCTAGCAGATTTGCTGCAGCAGGGTCTCGACTGCCGGGTGGAGGGGACCCTCCTCTGGGAGTTCGATCTTGATTGCGATGCGCACTGGCTTCGCAGCCCGTCCGTGCCGGTTGGCTGGTTGTGGACGGAGGCCGCCGCCGGGTGGACGCCCGCCCCCTATGGGGTCGCTGGCACCCGGCGCTGGCTCGTCGGGTGTGGTCGAGCGCTGCGACGTGAGTTCGATCCCCAGACCATCTCCGACCTCTCAGGCGATGCAGCCGAGTTGGCTGCTATGAGGCGTTCGGGTGAACTGAGCCAGGTTCGGGTGGCGGTCGAAGGCTTGAGTTGGTGGGCAGTCGGCCTGGGGCGTTTCCTGAAAGAGGAGCTGGGCTGTGCCGTGCTGCTCTCGACGGACCAACCGGCGCTCGAGTACCAACGCCAGCACGGCCCGATCGCCGATATGACCTTGATTGATGTGGGCAATTTTGAGCTCTTGACATACCTGGACGAATTTCAACCCCAGGTCGTCTTTGGCTCCTCCTATATGCGGAGCGGGCCCTGGCACTGGGTGCCTTTCTACCAACCGGTATGGCATCCGATTGACGAGACCTTGGGTTTTATGGGGCCTCAAGGTGCTCTGAGAATCGCGCGGCTGCTGGGCGAAATCAGGGAGATGTATGCGTAAGATCGCCATTTACGGAAAGGGGGGGATCGGCAAGAGCACCATCGCCACTCACCTGGCCGCGGCTTGGGGACAACAGGGGTTGAGAGTGATGTTGGTAGGTTGCGACCCGAAGGCTGACAGCACCGCACCGCTCTTGGGGCGCCGGAGTCCGATTTTGTTAGACGATTACGAGCATATCGTGTCTGATCTTGACACGAATGGCAAGCTGTCAGCCCTGGAGCGCGTCATTGGAGTGGGGTACGCCGGGGTGAGGTGCGTTGAGATCGGCGGCCCCAAGCCAGGCGTGGGTTGTGCCGGCCGAGGCATTAGCCTAGCGCTAGAGTTATTGCAGAAGTTAGGGGCTTTCGAGGCGCTGGATTGCGTTATCTACGACATCCTGGGCGACGTCGTGTGTGGCGGCTTCGCGATGCCGATGCGAATGGGGTTCGCCGAGGAAGTGTACATTGTCACGTCAGGCGAATACGCGGCCCTGTATGCTGCCAACAACATCTGCAAAGGCATTTGTAATATGGGCGCCAAACTCGGCGGAATCATCGGCAACTGCCGGGAACTGCCCGGCGAAGAAAGGCTGATATCCGAGTTTGTCCAGGCGCTCAGCAGTCGCTTAATTGCCTTCGTTCCTCGGTCGCCGGAGTTTCCTCGCTGTGAGCTGCTGCGCAAAACTGTGCTCGAGGTTGTGCCAGAATCTCCGCAGGCGGAGATTGTCAGGTGTTTGAGCCGGGTTATTCTGGACAACTCCCAATTCTCGCAGCTCTCCCCGCTGTCTGAGCAGGATCTGGAAGGCCTAGCCAAGACTCATCTGCTCACCCAGACCCAGGCTCACGATGTAGCTTTGGAGCTCACCCCCTGAACATGGTCCCAAGTGCAAGAATTTGACGGCAGTCAGGCTACAGCTCGCCGATTCTAGGGATGGCAGGTGAGCCGGCATCGCGTCTCGGGCGTGCTCGATGTGTGCCTTCACTCGCGCGGCGGCGTGCTCCGCGTCTCCCCCTGCCAGGGTCTCCACGAGGACCTGATGCTCTTGAACGGAGGCCGTGGCCCGGCCCGAACACATCCACCTGCGAACCATCCGGCATGGAAATCGAGCAAAGCTCTGAGTAAGGCTCTGACTGTTGGGCAGCGCACGTCTTTTTTGGTATACCTTGCCAAGTAGCATTTGTCTTCTCACACCTAAAGTCTTCAGGCATCTTTAACGCATTATCTAAGGTTATGGTTCATCATCTGGTATCAATCAAGGATCTTGGCTTTTCTTTCACATACGCATTCTTGACTAAGTGGACTACCTCATGCCAAGCATTGAGAAGGCTAATGTTTATGGGGCCTCACGGTCTGAAAGTTCCGATGACGCATTGCGGCAGTTATTCCGCCAACACGATCTTAGCGCGGTTCTAGTAAAGAAAGGTCCGTTGGGAAGCAGCATTCTGTTGGAGCCGGAAGGCAATTGGATAGACACCCCTGCATTTTCGACAGATGTTATAGATCCTACAGGGGCAGGGGATGCATTTTGCAGGGGCTTTCAGGTTGGTCTCTCAGAAACCGGCGATCCTGTGGAGGCGGCACTCTATGGGGCAGTCTCAGCTTCCTTCGTGATTGAGCAGTTTGGTCCTCCACATGCTTGTGGGGTAGAGACAAAAGCTGTGCGTGAGAGATTGGAGACACTACGTCAGATGACACTGCAAGTGTGACGGACAATCCAGGTGAAAGTTGATTGCCACGAACACAGCCTGCGGATTACATGATGCGTCAGGCCAAATTCATTGTGTCGAGAAAATCAATAGGATGTTGTTTCCACCAGGGGCCACCCGATTTTCATGAGCTCATGGTTCGTGTTGTAAGCTGCACAAATTGGCTTGTACGAGCAAAATAGATCCTTATCTGAAATTCCCACCCGGCAATGTCGACATCTCAAGAAGGCTTGGGCGTGTGTTTCGACCTCTACATTAAAGAGGTATACTGGGAATGAGCCAATACGCTCTGTCAATTTCCGTAGAGCGACAAGTGTTCCAGCACGGATCTCATGTTCCATCTTGCCATCCCTTTCTATAGGAGTTGAATTCACCAGGGTCTTCCTCAGGGAGTGGTTTGGCTCCAGTATACCCAATCGGAGTAAGAACAACGGACGATAGTAGTCTGCCCCACCCTCCAAGTTAGCCAAATCATTGAAGGTAGTCAGTCGGACGAACTCATGCGTTGATGGCAAGTCCGAGTCACGCAAGCCTAAGAGCCCAAAGACTACGCCAGCGTTGGCCAGCTTGAAAAAAGGGAAATCACCGAACGATATTGGGAAATGATATGCTAGGAGCTGGATGAGGCCGTGCCCGTCATCTCGGTAAAGAAAACCCCTCGCGCGCTCGAGCAATTTGGTAGCTGCATTATCGAACTCATTACTCAGAACACGTCCTATCTCGTTGAATTTGGCCAGCCTCCCTCGTAAGTTTGGTATGCTTGCTACCCCCGTATGATCGTCCCTATATATGTTCTCAACCGAGCTCAACTGTAGATTAGATAGGTAATCTGGATTGAGCAGGTCACAACCATTCTTCAGAGCACGCATATGTGCTGCGGTAATACCTGAAGCTCCAATGAACAACTCCTTTTTCCAGTAAAAGTGCCATGGTCTTACATCGCTATCCGCTGTACGTTCCCAAATTTGCCACATTTGTGCCATGTTAACCAATGTGAACATTATGGCATCATCGTCAGCCCGCTTTATAGGAGACAGCTGGTAATGCTCCGCCGTGTGTCGGTGTGCCCTCCACCACTGACTCTCAATACTGTCTTCCATAAACAGAACTGCATGACCCAATTTTTGGTAGTTGATACCAACATATCTTGCCGTATCTATGATTGCGGCGATTCTGCGTTGTACATCCTGAAGACTAAACATTTGTGTCTCCATCATCATCCCAACACCTGATTTTCTATGATTAAATGATAGTTTGTACAATAATAGAAATTGGCATCAAACCCGAAGGCCCTGCTCCTCATCTCTACCGCCGCAGACACAAGGCTTGGCCGTTATCTCAAGAGAGTTGCAGCTAGTTTCAGAACAAGTACTCACCATCTTCACATATCATCTCGCTGTCGAGATATATAGTGGCGTTGAGCAATATGGCGTCGAAATGGGATTTGCCGGCTTGTTTTCCTCCATGGTAGATATTGTTCCCGCCCGAAAATAGCGC
>PBQI01000174.1 GCA_002725625.1 Rhodospirillaceae bacterium
ACCACAATCGCAACCAGCATGAGAGAGGCGAGAAGCAATTTGACCACATCAAGAAACCGTCCGAATCCCTTGGCTAGCACTCCGGTCTCTTCCAAAATTTCCCCTTTCCCAAAGTTCCCTGATACGATGCTACTCTTAAATAAAAAATTGGGGAACAGCCGGAACTGTTCCCCATGCGTTTATCCCGCCATATTATTTGTGCTTTTGGACGATGGCGTTGACCTGTTTGAAAAAAGCGGTGAGAGGAGGTTTGCTGTTGATGAACTTAACGCCGACGGCATTTGTCACGCTGGAAATTTTCGCTTGTTCGGCGGCTGACAGGGCATTCACTGTACCACCGCGCTTTTTCCAGCCTGCCAGGACTCCAGCGTTGGCTTTATTGTTCCACTCGACAACTTCTTTCTCAACTTCGCGTCCTTCAGCACGCATTAATTTCTTTTGTGTCGGGGACAACTTGTTCCAGAACTTCATGCTTACATAGGTTGGAACCGCAAAGAAATTCAGACTGGATGTCAGGATGTGTTTGGCAACTGTATCCATTTTCAATTTTCCGAATAGGACAGGGATTGAGCTGACGCCGTCGATAAGGTTCTGTTTCAGGCCAGGAACGACTTCACCCAAAGGCATGGGAACCGGTTTGATGCCAAGCGCCTTCAAGGGTTCGATTTCCAAGGGGGACGCCAGGACCCGCATGCGCAGACCTTTCAAGTCCGCCAATTTGGTAACCCGCTTTTTGGTTAGGAAAGCCTGTGAAGCCGTGCAAGTGAGGCCGACCGCCGTGATGCCTTTGGGCTCCATCAATGGTAGCATCAATTTCCTGAATTCATTGTCGCCGAAGACTCGCCAGCAATGGCTCACATCTTTAAATAGACCGGGAACACTGAGAACGGAATTGCGGCGTTCGAGGCCAATAAAAAAGGCCGCCGGTGCGACAACGCCTTCGATGGTGCCCAATTGGACGCCTTCGATCATGCGCGGGATTTTACCCAATTGGCTGGCCGGGAATAGTTTGACGTCAATGTCACCATTGGTTTTTGCTTCGATCCTCTTTTTGAACCGCTTCATCCATTCATGCTGGGTATCGTTGATGGTGGGTGTGCCGATTTTCATAGTCAGTTTGGCTGCAGAAGCCAAATTGTTCACTACTCCAGCTAACGCAAGCGGTAGGCTAATAGCAATTGCCGATGCCGTTAAAGTTAGAGTCTTTTTCATGACGAACTCCCTGTTAAAATTGAAATAAAACTTAGTAATTATTTTTTTGGGCGTTACCCGCCGAATTCAACAATCAGCTCAAAACGAAAGGATTGGCCATTTTGCCGGTGGCGCTGATCCAGACAGTTTTGGTCTGAAGGTATTCTTCTATCGCTTCTTGGCCGCTTTCCCGGCCAATACCGCTCTGCTTATAGCCACCGAACGGTGCCAAAAAGCTGACGGCCCGGTAGGTATTGATCCATACCATGCCCGCTTTTATTTTTTCCGACATGCGGAAGGCGCGACCAATATCGGTGGTCCAAACACCCGACGCAAGGCCGAACTGAGTATCGTTGGCGATTGCCAAGGCATGGTCTTCGTCATCGAAGGTAATAACGCTGAGGACCGGGCCGAACACCTCTTCCTGAGCGATGCGCATTTCGTTTTTGACGTTGGTAAAAATTGTCGGTTCGACAAACCAGCCATTCTTTAATGATTCATCCTCAGGAATACCGCCGCCAAAAGCACATTCTGCGCCTTCGGACTTCGCAATGTCTATATAGGAAAGAATTTTTTCTCGCTGCTGGGTCGTGGTGACAGGGCCAACCTGGGTCGACATTTCCGCCGGATTACCCATGCGCGCCGTGCCCGCAATTTCCAATAGTTTGTCCATAATTTGGTCATGAACGTTGCGCTGAACCAAGAGGCGAGAACCAGCAATACAAGTCTGGCCAGTGGCGGCGAATATACCCGAAACAGCGCCGTTGACCGCGCTATCGAGATCAGCATCGTCAAAAATGATGTTGGGGGATTTACCGCCCAACTCCAGAGTGACTTTTTTCATGCCCCGCGCGGCTGCTTGATAAACGCTTTGGCCGGCCACGTTGCCGCCGGTGAAGGCAATTTTGGCGACATCTGGGTGTTTGGTTAAAGGTTCGCCCACATCTTGGCCATATCCGGTGACCGTATTGACCACTCCCGGCGGGAACCCCGCTTTCTCGAACAGCTCAACAAATTCTAGCGTCGAAGACGACGTGAATTCCGAAGGCTTGATCACCGAGGTGTTCCCGGCTGCTAAGGCTGGGGCCAGTTTCCAGGCCAGCAAAAGGAGGGGGGAATTCCAGGGTGTCAGCATGGCGACAACACCCAACGGTTCCCGGCGGGTAAAGGTAAACATGTCTGGCTTATCGATGGGTATTACGCTGCCTTCAATCTTGTCGGCCAAACCGCCGAAATAACGGTACCATTCGGGCAGATAGGCGGTCTGACCAGCCATCTCGGCAATCAGCTTACCGTTGTCGCGGACTTCAGTCTGGGCCAAGCTTTCAGAATTTTCCGTTATCAGATCGGCAAGGCGCATCAATAGGCGGCCTCTCGCCGATGGGGTCATATTCGGCCAGTCACCGGTAGAAAAAGCCGTGTGAGCGCTTTCAACAGCACGGTCTACGTCAGCAGCATTGCAGGCTGGGACCAGGCTCCAGACCTCACCGGTAAAGGGATTGTAGGATTCGACCCAGTCGCCACCATTGGAATCAATGCGATTTCCGTTAACGAGATTATGATACCGTACCGGTTCCGACATCTACCTTCCCCTTCAAGCTATATCATAGAGAACCCCAAGGCAGCCCTAAAACGATTTTTCAAATGAACATTGTCACGGGGCGGTATGGTGCGCACGAGGTTTTCCGCCTTGATCATGACTTGAGCGAAGCGCAAACCTGAATTGGTCGACTGCAACAGTGGCCGAAACTGGCTGATGCCGTTCATATCTTCAATTTTCTCGACGGTATTAAATTGGCATGCTTGGGCGACACCGGCCAGATCAATGCCATAGGAGCTATGGGCTTTTTGCATGCCCGTTTCGCCGAACCGGCCATTGTCGAGAACGATGATACTGAGATTTTTTGGTTGCTTGGCGCCGATGGTCGAGAGGGCTCCCAGGCCCATGTACATTTCGCCATCGCCCGTTATCACGGTAACCGGCTTTTCAGGCTGAGCCAGGGCAAGTCCCAGCCCGACCGTAGCGGCGCTCCCCATGGCGCCCCAAAGGTAAAAATTTGTGCCCATATCGCCAGCCGCTGTGACGTCATAACTGGGGGAACCTAGTCCGGTTACAACAAGCAATTTGCCGCGGTCTACTAACAGTTCGGCAACAACGGAACGGCGTTCTAAGGTGCCAATTGATTCTATATTCATTTCGACCATTCTTTCCGGCCGATCATGCGCTGCGAAATCAATATCGCCATAGCTTCATCACCGTTGAAAACCATGTCGGCGGCTGCCGAGACGACTTCCGCAATATCATCGGGTTGATCAACATAGCGCGTCATCACGCCCATCAATTTAAGAGAAGGGGCCGTCGCGTTGGCCATCGCATTTTGCCACGGATTGAATTCCGCCCAATCGCCCCGCATGGTGACGAGTGTCAAAAAAGGTATTCGGCAATTTTTTATGAGCGATAAAGTGTTGATGCAGTTGCCGACGCCGCTCGACTGCATAAGCAAAACACCCCTTTCGCCACCCAACCACGCGCCGGTCAGGAGGCCAATACCTTCTTCCTCGGTCGTTAAAACGGTAACTTCTAACCTAGTATCGTCATGAGCGCGCTCTATCAGTTGGGCGTGCCCCGTATCGGGCACATAGACCACATGTTTTACCTGAGCAGCAATTAAGGCATCAAATACTTGATCCGGCCAAGATTCATGTCTTGTATCAAGGGGGGCGAGTTGCTCATTCTTCAGCATAAAAGGATATTTCCCGCAGTTTTTGTGAGCGTATTTATTATGTCCAGAAATTTTGGACTCTAATAAGAGCTTGCCTCGTCCTATTCTTCAAATACAATTGTTTTAAAAGAGATATGCCATATCGTTAATAGGCAACTTAAAAGTGGAAAGTAGGAAAATTGAATCTCAGGCAACTTAGAACATTGGTTCATATTGGTGAATTGGGTAGCCTAAGCAAGGCCGCCGACAGGCTTCACGTCGCCCAGCCAGCGTTAAGCCGGCAAATCAGGGCGCTTGAAGAAGAATTGGGTACTGCGCTGTTTACTCGCCACGGTCGGGGAATGGTTTTGACCCAGACCGGTGAATTATTGCGGGAACGGGCCACCAACATTCTTAGGCAGGTAGAAGAGGCGCGCTCGGATGCCATTTCTTCAACGGGCTGGGTGCGCGGCAATGTGGTCGTCGGCATGCCGCCAACTGTGGCCGATATTTTAGCGGGGCGTTTGGCCAAGGACATGATGGATCTTTATCCTGATGTGCATGTTCGGTTTACGGCCGGATTTACCAGCCATTTGATCGATTGGTTACAGCGGGGAAGCATTGATTTGGCCATTCTTTACGACCCGAAAACCCCAGGAAATCTTCGAATTCAACCGCTTCTCCTGGAAGATTTATTTTTAATCTCTCCATCGGCCGCAAAACTTTCGCCAAGAAAAGCGGTGCCGTTTGAGAGACTTGCGGAAGAAAAATTTATGCTACCGGGTGAGCCGCACAGCTTACGGCAATTGATCGAGCGTCAGGCACAGAAGGTGGATTGCGAGCTTGAAGTCGTCATGGAAGCCGATGCTCTCAGTGTATTGAAGGATTTCGTTTGGCTTGGACTAGGCAGCACAATTTTACCGTTGCCTGCCGTGCATAAGGAAATTGAAGAAGGCGCGTTGTGCGCCGCACCGATTAAAGATCCGCCTTTGTCCCGCCGATTGGTTCTGGCAACACCTACTGACCGGGCAATTTCGAATGCCGTGCTCCGCATTTCCGACCTAATTCAAGAGGAAGTCGCCGACATGGTTAAAACCAACGTTTGGGTCGGCGAACCGCTTCAGCCAGGATAATCGCCGCCTGACTGAACGCCTAATTCTTCAAGTGCTTGCTGGACGAAAATTTCTGCGATTACGTCATCACGCGTAATTTTGGCGAGATCGGGATTCAGTTCGTAAAACAACTCCATCTGACTTTGCCAATGTCCGCTGGTGAGCTCGCCGTTGACAGCAAAGCCACCAGATTCTCTTTCTTTCTGCCATATGGCATGAACATCCTCTTCCGCCACCTCAACGGTGACATGATGATCGTAGACTTTTCGAAAATTCTCGAAATCGTCATTCAGCGCCCTTGACGCCTTGATCATGCCGCGAGTCAGTCGATGAAGTTCTTCCTGGTGGGCTTCTTCGTATGCCTTCGTGGTTCCAAGAACGCCATGAGGCTGAACCGGTACAAGATCTTTTAACTCAGCAAAGCCGAGCAAGGTGTGGAGATTGTTGCTGGTATCGGCGTTCAGCGATGTCGCTTCCTCGACGCGAATCAGCGATACATCGATGGTATTGGCCAGCAGGCGGTCTATTCTTTCAGGTGGCGGGCCGACGGCTTGCCAGTCAATTTCGTCCTCACCGATTTTCAAAGCACGGACGACCAATCTCGCCATATGGTGACTAAGAGCGCCGAAACCATCCAGCGCCCATGAAGCACCCCTTAATTGTTCCAGCGAGGTAAAGTGTTTCTGTGTCACCAAGTTTTGCGCCAAGGCTCGTGCCATCGAAACGATTATGCGGACCGGCTGTCCTTCGGTACGGAAGCGCAGTACCGGGCCCAGCCCGCCATAGGAAACATCGACAACGTCGTCCAAAACCGCCTGCATCGCAGCGACGCCGCCGTGAACCGGGGTCCACGTCACGTCTAAACCTTCCTCTTCCCAGCACCCTAAATGGGTAGCGGCGGCGCAGGCCAGATCATCAACACCGAATGTGGGGCCGGATCCTGCAGCTAGTCTAATAGTCAGCGATGTTGCCATAATACTTCCCCGTCCTTTTTATGGAGCAATTGTTGTATCCAAATAAATATGAACCGGATCGTCGCCGTCTTCTATTTCCCGGCCCAAGACTCGTATGGCTTTTTCCGCTTCGCCGATTGGATAAGAGTGGCTGCAGAGCACTTTAAGTTCCTGCCAGTAATCTTTGAGTATTTCCACTGCCTTTGCCGTATCCGACCAGTCAGATGACAGCACACCGAGCATGGAAATTTCGTTGAAGATCAATTTGTCCGTATAGAAACCATTCAAGGCATTGTGGGTTTTAACACCGGCGACGACAAACGTGCCACCTTTTCTGATCATTTCAATCCCTTGCACAATAGGCTCGGTCGCGCCCGCCGAGACATCCAATACAACATCGACTTTTCGGCCTTCGGTCAATTCCAGGACACATTCGACCGGATCCTCTTGCTCGACATTGATAGTGGCAGTTGCACCGAATTGGCGGGCGAGTTCTAGTCTGTTTTCGTCAGCGTTGGTGCCGGTGACGATAATATTTTCAGCACCCAGTTCCCGGGCCACGACGACGCTAAGTAAACCCCGCTGTCCGGGCCCTTCGATAACAATCGATTGACCGGCTTTTAGATTGGGCTTCGAGGCAGCCCAGCGGACGGCATTGGAAAGCGGATTAAACAGGCTCATGGCATCGGTGGGGATGTTGTTCGGTACCTTGTGAAGTCTGGATTTGGGATGAAGATAAAGGTGTGATGCGTATCCTCCCCAAAGATGAGGCACGCGATCAAAGCCCAGCCGAATGCCGTATCCCATATTTTCATCGCAAAAGATTGGCCGGTCGTCCTGGCAAGGCACGCAGTCTCCGCAGGGTATTGAAGTTTCGACGATCACCCGGTCTCCTTCTTTAACACCCCAGCGCTTAGCAGCATTCGCACCGACTTTTTCAATCCAGCCCAGGATTTCATGGCCAGGTGTCATCGGCAGTTGGCCATACACCGTGCCGGCGAAATGGCCGTCAAATTGTTCAAAGTCAGTACCGCATAAGCCAGCCGCTTCCATGCGGAGCAGGCCTTCGTCTGGGCCAGTTTCCGGTATGTCCACATCCCGGTAGTCGAAATGTCGTTCTTTTGTCAGGACCGCAGCATACGCTTTTTCAGCCACCTGTTACGTCCTCTCTGTGCTCCGCCTGCTGGCGGTATCTTGGTGATCAGTGATATTATTGAACAAAGGAACCGGGCCGTCAGCACGTCCGAAAACCTTACGTGTAACGGTGCCCAACTCACAGTCCCAATGAACTTCGGCGTCAATCTCGTGTAACACACCCGCTTCTTCCAGGGCGCGGATCCATCCCCGCAATCCCCCAAATTAAATTATCTTCTCCGTCTATGAATTCGAAGTCAATAGACCGTGCCAGGAGCAATACTTCAATTACCAATCAAACAAATGAGATATAGCGGATTGGAAATATAGTGATTAGACTAAATGCAGGGTAATAAGGGTGATAATTGACGTTTGGGCAGTTAACAATTCGGCATAGTTGATTGATCCAAACAACATTTGAAAGTCCTGTTTTGCAGCGCTATTGATAGCGGCAGAAAAGGACAATAGCCTGGATTAAAGGGAGAGTACGATATGCCAAATCCAAAAATACATGATGAATTCCACACAATTGATCTGTCCACCGGATGGGAGGTCCCCGAGGGCTATCCTGAAGGAATGAAACAGAAAATCCTGGCCGGATCCCTGGATGAAGAAAATGGAACGGGAAACCGGACCCGGTTGCTGAAAATAGATGCTGGTACGTTCACCACGGAACCTTTTGTTCATGAATACTGGGAAGAAGTTTATATGCTGAGCGGTGACCTGACCGTCGGCAATGATGAAAACGGCGAGGGTGGTGAGTCTTTCCCTGCCAATACCTATGCCTGCCGGCCACCGGGAGCACCCCACGGCCCGTTCAAATCTGAAAATGGTTGCATGATATACGAAATTCATTATTTCGAAGAAAAGTAAATTTTGATGCAAAAAGGGGATTGTAGAATTTACAATCCCCTTTTTGCAGCCTTAAAGCCTGCCGTCGGCACTTAATCGGACCTGCCGATCAAACCCGGGAAAATGATTCAACAAGTTTAAGGGTTGCCCGTCGGAAGGTTGAAATCCAAATCGGGCAATTTTTCTATGTGGTCGATTACTTCTTCAGTACTAATGACATCGGCGTATTTTGCGTTCATATCGCATAAATTGATGGCGTGGGACGCCTGCGATCGGTCAAAACAAGCTTCTTCGGCCAAGGTTACCCGAAGATTGAGACTAAAAGCGTCGAGAACAGTGGCGCGGACACAACCGGACGTCGTTGTGCCGGTGATAATCAAAGAATCTGCGCCCAGATCGTTGATGAAACCCATCATATTGGTGCCGTGAAAAACGCTCGGTTTTAATTTGTATAGAACGATGTCCTGCGGTTCCGGTGCAATCTCGTCGATGATGTCATTGCCTTCCCGGTTGCTACTTCTGGATTCCGGCGGGATCGCGTCTTCGGAAGAACGCGTATTCTTCAAGGCCCAACTGCCACGGTCCCAACTGTCGACTCGCTGCTGTCCCGTTGAATAAATAACTGGAAGCTTTTTATCACGTGCAGAAGCTATCAATTTCTGGACATGGGGAATTGCATCCCATGCGTCTTCACCACAGGAATTGCGATAGCGCTTGATAGATTCCAAGATCGGTTCTGGTCGGTCTCCACAAAAATTGTAATTTATATCGATCACCAGGAGTGCCGGTTTTTCACCGAAGCCCGCACGTGCGCCATAACCGGAAGACATAAAAACCTGCTTATCGCGCTCTGTAAGGAAGTTGTCCCATATGCGTTGTATCATAATTCTTTATCTAAATTTCCAGTTGTAATAGTTGCGGTGCACGGTCGATAACTTGCTCCAAAATTCGCTCAGCTTTGTGCCGATGACTCAGGACATCATTTTTCAGGTATTTTTCGAATTTTTCCTGTTTCAGGACTTTTTCAGCATCGTAAAGTGTTTTTAGCTCCTGCACAAAAACATGTTTTGTACCGATAGGCAAAAAATCTATTTTGGAAATAACATTTAGGAACCCAAGCGATCCGTCCAATAGAATGGACCATATGGCGGTTGTCAATTCATCAAATTGTTCCGACAATTCCTCTTTTTTCGAGCTTTCACTCTGTTCGATGCGGCGTTCAATTATGATTAGGAAGGAAAGGCATTCGCCCATCATCTTCCGGAATTTTTGGTAGTCTTCGAAGTTGATTTCATCTGGCCAATTTTTCGGTGCCAGGGAAAGCGTTAAAAGTTCGGCTACACGCTCTTGCAACAGTATTAGAAATTTTTTTGCGTCCTGATCTGAATTCTCATTCATGTGTGCTATTCCGATCTATCCGTAAAAAAAATCTAAATGGCCAAATAAAATAGATGTTTGTAGGACTATATCATACTGGCGATGCGTAAAGGGTAGATTCAGATATTTTCCGTTGTTTTGACAATATCTTTCAGACAAGCAACTACGGCATTTACAGAACTGGGTGTTGTTGTTGATCGACGATAGGTTGCGCCGGCCGGAAAATGCCACAATGTTCCCTGGATCGGTAGAGGCACGAGACCCATATTTTCGGCATGAGGTTGAAGTGAGAGAGTTGAACTGGTCAGGAAATCCGCTTCCCGGACTGAGGCGAAGGCAGTTTCGAATGAGTTGGTTTCCACGGCTATATGTGGCGGGCCCAAACCGTTAGCGGAGAAATAGGAGCCAAGGCGGCTAACGGCGACATAGTCTTTTGCCAGCATGACCCACGAATATTCCATCATCTCTTTCGGATCGATAACGTCCCGGTCCGCCAATGGATGTTCCGTGCGGGCGAATACGGCATGCTCGAAATCAATCAAATGATCTTTGACCAATTCCGGGTGATCAGGGAAATCCAGAGCTGAGCAGACGATGTCCAGGTCGCCCTGTAGGAGCCCTGGCACCAAGGTGTCCAAGACGCCATTTTCTAGTTCAATTTTCAGTCCCGGACTCTGTTCAACCAAAGAAATGGCGACTTTCGGCATATATAGGGTGGCAAAAACCGGGCTGGTTCCAATGCGAATGGTACCCTTGTTGCCGCCTTTCATAGCCTCAATTTCCGCCATGGCGTATTCGAACTCCAGTTCAACTAATTTGCCACGGCGCGCCAGAACCTGTCCGTAAGAGGTAGCGACGACGCCTCTCGAGTGGCGTTCCAGCAGTCGAACGCCGAGAAATTCCTCCAATTTGCGGATATTTTTCGTCAATGCCGGTTGACTGATATGTAAGGCATTGCTGGCTGCTGTAATATTACCGTGTTCAACGGCCGCCAAGAACTGCCGGATCAATCTATGATCAATCGGATAGGCCAAACTTACCCCCTGGCGATATTCCTTCAAAGCATATTGATTGTAGGCTAGTAGCTAAAAGTTGGCTGTGCAAGCCGTTCTTTATCAAGCATTATAACTCCGGGTTATGTCTATAGTGCGATCTAACATTGGACTGGAAGCGGATTCTGGACCAGTATCACTTGTCAATCTTGAAAGATTGAGGGAGATAGGCCCATGACGGCTGTTGTAGATCCGTATTCAAATCTGGAACTGTATGAGCTCAGCCATGTCTGGGGACACGGAGTACCTATGTTGCCCGGTCTTGATGACGTGGCGATGTATCGAAACGTCAGGCACGGGACACATGGTGTCATGACCCATCACTTCAAGATGTCGATGCATACCGGCACCCACATGAACGCGCCCATACATTTGGTGCAAAGAGGAGCAGGTGCCGCTGCTATCCCCTTGGACAGTCTGTTTGGCAATGGGGTTATCTTATCTATCCCCAAAGGACAATGGGAGCTTGTGACGGCGGATGATCTGGCCGCTGCTTCGCCGGCGATTCAGGAAGGTGATTTCGTCGTGATCGTCACCGGCTGGCACCATAAATATTCTGACAGCCTGGAATATTTCGGCGACTCCCCTGGCTTGTCGAAAGAGTCAGCTGAATGGCTGGTGGAGAAAGGCGTTAAGATGGTTGCCGTTGATACGCCCCAGGTGGATCATCCTTTAGCAACGTCCTTGGGTCCACAGCGCAACGGGCCATTGATGAACCGGCTGGTAGGAAAATACACCAGTGAAACTGGGCGTGATCCCAAGGAGGACCACCCCGACTGGAACGTGGCTCATAAAACTATTTTGGCCGCAAACATTCCCACCATTGAGCAAGTGGGCGGAGATGTCGATGATTTGCTCAACAAACGGGTTACATTGTATGCCACGCCTTGGAATTGGGAACATGGTGACGCTTGCCCGGTAAGGTTCGTCGCCATGATCGATCCTAGTGGTGAATGCCGGATCGAACCAGGCTTGGCAGAATAACGGCGCTGAAGGAGAGGATATTTATGATGAACGAAACGATTTCTAAAGACGGCGTCAAACTTTACAATCTAAGCCAGCCCTGGGGGCATCATATGCCGGAATGGCCATCGACGCCCGCGATTAATGTCCGGGTCAAAAAGTTTCACGCCAAGGACGGATACTACATGAATGAAGTCGATGCCATTATGCATCGCGGCACCCATATGGATGCCCCCATTCATGTAACCGAAAACACGCCGGATATCATGGGCTATCCCTTGTGGCGATTTTTCGGCACTGGTGTCGCAATCTCAATCCCGAAAGGAAAATGGGGAGTGATTACCGCTGAGGATTTGGAGAACGCTCACCCCAAAATCCAGGAGGGCGATATCGTCATGATCAATACCGGGATGCATCACAAATTTGCCGATACGGACGAGTACTTCGCCTATTCGCCGGGTATATACCGAGAAGGCGCCCAATGGTTGGTGGATAAGAAAGTCAAAATGGTTGGCTACGACGTACAAGCAAACGATCATCCCATGGCGACTAAATTGATTGAACACGGTTTGGGGCCGTCACATCCCCATTTAATCGAAGAGTATAAGGAATATTTCGGCCGCGACCCGATGGAGGATTTTCCCGATTGGGAAGCCGCTCACAAGACTTTAATGGTACATGGTGGCATTCCGGGAATTGAAAATGTCGGCGGCGATTTGGACGCGGTTACAGGTAAACGCTGTACGTTTTCCTGTTTCCCGTGGCGCTGGGATGGGGGCGATGGTTGTGCCGTTCGAATTCTCGCAGCTGTCGATCCGGAGCAGAAATTCAGGTTCGGAAACGGCCAGTAATAACGATTTAGAATATTAGGGAAAAACCATGTCAGAAGAAATCCACGAATATTTAAAAAATCCTCTCAGCATGTACGATATCGCCGGTAAAACGGCGATTGTAACAGGAGCTTCAGGTGCTTTCGGACGCGGCATTGCCATCACTTTAGGCGCCTTGGGCGTAAATTTGATGCTGGTATCGGGCAATCAGGAAGAGCTGGATAAGGTCGCTGAAGAGGTCAGAGAAGTAGGCGGCAAAGCGGCGACCATGGTCCGCCGTCCGGACAGTCAGGAGGACGCCGAAGCCATCCGGGATGCCGTCTTGGAGAATTTCGGCGACATAAAAATGCTGGTTATTGCCTCCGGTCTCAACATTCCCGGCTTCGTTCATGAAATGGAATATGACGATTGGCAGGAGGTGATGGACGCCAATGTACGTGGAGCCTGGTTTATGGCCAAGGCGGTCGGCGGCTATTGGATCGAAAACGAGATCAAAGGTAAAATGCTGCTAATGTCATCGGTTCGCGGACGCCATGGTAATTATTCCGGCTACACGGCTTATTGCACGTCCAAAGGGGCAACGGATTCACTCACCCGTGTGCTCGCCACTGAGTGGGGGCAATATGGCACGACCGTAAATGCGATTGCACCCACGGTGTTCCGATCAAACTTGACCGCCTGGATGTACGGCGATGATGAACTGGGCCAGGCAACCCGTGCGCGGTCGCTTTCCCGCATCCCGCTCAAGCGCTTGGGTGAAGTCGAAGATCTGACCGGTATGGCACTCTATCTGCTGTCTCCGGCTTCCGATTTCTGCACCGGTCAGGTTATGTATGTGGATGGCGGTTACACCGCTGGATAGGTACCTTGGCCAAGAAACAAATAGCCGTTATCGGCGCAGGATTGATGGGCCATGGTATCGCCCAGATATTCTGCGCAGCGGGACACAAAGTCTGCATACACGATCCCGCTGATGACGTTCTTCAGGTTGCGCCTGGAAAAGTGCGCGAAATATTCGAATTGCTCGGTCAGGACCCTTCTGGCGTGGATAATCTCTCTCTTCATGACAGTCTCGATACTGTTGTGGCAGAGGTTGAACTGGTTATAGAGGCGGCGCCAGAGAATTTGGAACTCAAGCAGGGTATCTTTGAGAAACTGACCGAAACCACCGGTTCGGGGACAATACTGGCCAGCAATACGTCCGGTATTCCGATAAGCCAGATCGCCGCTAGATCGAGCCAGCCGGAAAGGATCGTCGGTACGCATTTCTGGAATCCTCCGCATCTCGTGCCGTTGGTGGAAGTGATCCAAGGCGAAAGGACCGATACGGCTATCGTCGAGGAAACCATTCAATTATTGACGGCTGTCGGTAAGACCGCCGTACACGCCAAAAAGGATATTCCGGGATTTATCGGCAACAGAATGCAGCACGCCTTGAAAAGAGAAGCCATTGCGCTGGTGGAAAATGGCGTTTGCGATGCCGAAACGGTCGACCTGGTCGTCAAAGAAGGTTTCGGCATGCGGTTTGGTGTCATGGGCCCGTTAGAAAATTCCGATCTCGTTGGGCTCAACCTGACCTTGGCCATTCACGAGACATTGCTGACTCATTTGGATATTTCCGACGGCCCGCAGAAACTGTTGCAGGACAAAGTATCTGCCGGTGAATTAGGCATGTCCGTAGGACAGGGGTTTCGGTCTTGGACTCCGGACGAGGCCGAAGCACAGCGGAACAAGATGCGCGACCATCTGGTGCAATACGCTCGCCAGCGGATTAAGGATCGTTCGGAACACTGATCCGTTAGTGAAATCGTTTTAGGTAATCCCGCCACTTGCGCTTTTGCCTGAGCAGAAATTGGAGTTCGGGATGGAGATTTCACCAGTCCGCGAAAAAAATTCTGCAAACGATCCGTAACCTTTCAGAACTGTAATGGTAAACCATTGACCTGACTTTTGGGTCCCCATCAGCTTCTTGACTTACCCTTCACCATGATCGGTTTTCACGACACAATCCTTATTGATGCATTAGGCGATTTCGTCGCCCGATGCCGGGAGCACAAAAGGTAATCTCCGGGTCTGTGGATCGGTTGCATTGATTCCCCCAGGACTTCAATAGAGATATGGTGCTTAGTGTCTTCTTTTCCGTAGGCACGGCGACGGTTTGCTGGTACGCGGTCGGAGCTGATCACGGATAAGTTTTTTAAGGAAGAAACTGCTCTTTAAGTATCCGTTCTTCCAAATTGTGTTCGGGATCAAACAATAGGGTTGGATAGACATTTTGTTTTTCGCGAACTTCGACCCGTGTAACATTTCGGATTTCGGTAAAGTCGGCGACGGCGCTGACAGGTCTTAAATCTGGATCTATAATTTCAAATGTGACCACCGTATTTTGAGGCAAAAGGGCACCGCGCCATCTCCTTGGCCGAAACGCACTAATGGGTGTCAAAGCCAGCAATCCGGTGCCTAGCGGAACAATGGGACCGTAAGCAGATAAATTGTATGCTGTACTGCCAGCCGACGTGGATATCAACACGCCATCGCATATTAATTCTTCCATACGTATAACACCGTCGATATGAATTTTGATTTTTGCCGCCAGTCGCAATTCCCGCAGCAATGATACTTCATTGATGGCCAGAGCCGTATGTTCTTTTCCGTCTTTTGTCGTGGCCGTCATGCTTAGTGGATGTAGGTCAATAGGGGCAGATTTTTCAAGACGTTCCAACAGTTCTTCGTTACGGTATTTGTTCATTAGAAAACCGACCGATCCTAAATTCATGCCAAATATCGGTTTGTGAAGTTCCATGAATTTGTGGGCTGTACTTAGCATAAAACCGTCGCCGCCCAAGGCTACGATAATATCTGCTTGATTCGCAGGGACGTTCTCATACTGGGCTTTTAATTCTGCCGCAGCTTTCTGGGCGGGTTCATGTTCATCCGCCAATATTGCGAGGGTATTAAATTCCATTCGCTTCGATCTCCCTACTCAACCCTAATTAAGAGCGGAGTATAGCGAAGCGTTACGTTTCCGCCACCCCGGCGCGAAATTGTCAGATAAATAATGTATTAAATTACGCTTGTTTTATCCGCCCGTAACGCTCATGTGCCGGGAAACAATCGGCTTCGAATTCGAACGATCTATGACAAAATCATGGCCTTTGGGTTTACGACTGATTGCCTCATCTATGGCTTCCAGCAGCTTATCATCACCCTCGCTCAAGCGAAGAGGCGTACGGAGATCTTTCCAATCATCTTGCCCCAAGCACATAAACAATTGTCCGGTACAGGTTAACCGAACCCGATTGCAGCTTTCACAAAAATTGTGGCTAAGAGGCGTAATAAAACCGATGCGTTTGCCGGTTTCTTTTACCGTCAGATAATCCGCCGGGCCTCCTGTCTGATAGAATGTACTTTCCAACGTCCAGGAATTTTCAATTTTTTCTCTGACTATGGATAGCGGTAAGTAGTGGTCAGTCCGATCTTCATCGACTTCACCCATGGGCATGGTTTCAATAAATGTCAAATCGAAGCTTTCTTGGCCGCACCATTCAATTAAACTATCGACCTCGTCATCGTTGAATTCTTTTAAAGCAACCGCATTTATTTTGACTTTAAGACCGACCTTTTTTGCTTCGTCCAGCCCTTTCAGAACATCGGCTAATTTTCCCCAGCGCGTGATTGAAGAAAATTTTTTTTCATCCAAAGAATCCAGTGATACATTTATCCGGCGGATGCCGCATTCGTAGAGTTCTTCCGCATATTTAGCCAACTGACTGCCATTGGTTGTTAGCGTCAATTCCTTCAATTTTCCTGATGCTATATGATTTCCCAAACTGCGGATGAGGCTCATGATATTGCGCCTCACCAAGGGTTCACCGCCGGTCAACCTGATTTTATCGACGCCCCGCCGGATAAAAGCACGACAAATTCGATCAAGTTCCTCAAGAGAAAGGAGATCTGGTTTGGGCAGAAAATTCATATCCTCCGCCATGCAGTAGTGGCAACGAAAATTACATCTGTCTGTTACCGAAACTCGAAGATAGGTGACTTCACGCCCGAAAGGGTCAACAAGTCCTGACATAGAGTATTCTAATTCCTTATTTTTTGTGGACCGTTAAGCGCGTTGGTATATAACGCTTTTCATAAGATAGCGCTAAATTGTCAATTTGTCATGCAAAGTGTTTAGAAAGTTTATAAAAATCACAGGCCTTTTCGAGACCTGTTCCGGTGCTCTTGGCGAATGATTCTTAGATGATTGAAATATAGTGCCGACTAGGCGGCAATCTTTTTTCCGACCTTGTGCGCGGGTAATTTTCTACCGAGATATTGACGAAGTGTTTTCGTGAGATTTTCGGTTTCGTCCTTGGCCATACCGTATAGCAGAGCCGTGCGCTGGTGGTCCGAACACTGTTCGGCTTCCTCAATCAGTCTAGCGAGAAACTCACACTGCCTGGTTGCTGTTTTTATACATTCAGGTGTAGACATTCCACACTTCCGGTTATTCTGTTGCGAAATCGCAGAATAGGCTTATTTAGTTACAACAGTATTAACGATAAGGCGGATGTTTGAATGGAAGAGAACCGTAGATTGAGTGATCGAATAATTTCAGCCACCAATTGGTTTGTGAAGAAGGCAAAGTTGATGCTGCTAATCTTTTACTACAGGCGCTGGAAATCGACCTTTCAGCAATTGGCGACGTTAAGGGCGAACACCGGGAAGCAACGGAAATGCTTGAAGCCGCTTTTGATCTTCATGAAAAATTGACGTCGAGCCGGTAAATTTATTGACTGATTTTAAAGAAATTCTCATTTCGGTTTGCTGCCCGCCGGAGATGTATCATGAGTAATCCGCGGGAATTCATCGTAAAACCCGATCCCGATGATCCGAGATTAGTGGTCAGAGTGGAGGGCGTTGATCACGAAGGCAATTCTGTAACAGCTTCCGTTACCGTTGAACGGCCCTTGACGTTATACCTGAACAGCCAGGAAATAGTTACAATGATGACCATTGGCGACTATCCTGAATATCTTGCCGTTGGTTACCTTTTAAATCAGAACATGCTGTCTCAAGATGACAGGATCACTGCCGTAGACTACAATGAGGATATTGAAACCGTGGTGGTCCGAACTGACGGCGAAACTGATTTTGAAGACAAGCTCCGCAAGAAAACATTGACCTCGGGATGTGCTCAGGGAACAGTATTTGGCGATTTGATGGAGAATTTTGAAGATGTGCTCCTTGCCAAAGATGTCAAAATAAAAACCTCAGAACTTTATCGGCTGCTTCATACGATCAACTCGGCTCCCAGTCTGTATCTCGAAGCCGGCGCCATCCACGGCTGCGTTCTTTGCGAGGGAGATC
>PBQI01000175.1 GCA_002725625.1 Rhodospirillaceae bacterium
ATTGGTCCTCAGTCCCGGTATTCCCGACCGTTTCCCGACACCTCACGCCATTGCTGACCGGGCCCACGAAGCCAGTTGCGAAATTATCTGTGACGTGGATTTGCTGGGATGCGCCATTGATGCCGCATCATTCGTCGGCATAACCGGAACCAACGGAAAATCGACAACCACGGCGCTGATCGGTCATATATTGGCGGCAGCGGGACGGGCGGTTGAGATCGGCGGGAATTACGGAATTCCGGCGCTCGAGCTAAATGAACTGGGTGAAGATGGCACCTATGTTCTGGAGCTTTCTTCCTATCAGCTGGAACGCATTCCATCCATTCAGCTGGACGTTGCCATTCTCCTCAACGTCTCACCAGACCATCTCGACCGGCATGGCGGCATGGAGGGTTACGTCGCTGCCAAGCGGCGCATTTTCGATCACACTAGGAAAGGCAGCCACGTCATTATCGGTACGGAGGATGCCCACTGCCGGGGCCTTTGCCTTGAGCTCATGGTGCAGCGGGGCGGTAAAGGTATTATTCCTATTTCGGCAAGCAGCCGGGTAGCCGACGGCGTTTATGTCGAAGACGGATTCCTTATCGATGATATGAGCGCCGGTGAAGGACAGGATCGAGTCGGCGGCCAGGTTAAGGTTCTTGACCTCCACGAAGTTCCGAACCTCCCCGGTCATCACAACTGGCAGAATTCTGCGGCAGCCTACGCAGCGGCGCGACGGGCCGGCCTCGAGCGGAACGTCATCGCCGATGCCATGCGAACCTATCCTGGATTACCTCACCGCCAGGAACTGGTTGGCCGGATCGGCAATATCTTCTTCATCAATGACAGCAAGGCGACCAATAGCGAGGCCGCCGCCAAGGCGCTGGCCTGTTACAACCGCATTCATTGGATCGTCGGCGGCCAGTTTAAAGAGGAAAATTTGACGGCAATTGAACCTTACCTGCCTCATATTTCCCACGCCTATTTGATTGGTGACTCTCAGAAACGTTTTGCCGAAATTCTCGGCGGGCAAGTTACCGTGACTGAATGCGGCGAGCTCGCCAAGGCCGTTGATGAGGCAACCCAACATGCCCAGCAACAGGACAGCGCCATCGTGCTGCTGTCACCAGCCTGCGCGTCTTTTGACCAGTTCAATGATTTTGAAGCCAGAGGAGATGCTTTCCGGCAATTGGTAAATGAACAGGAGAGATCGTCATGAATACGGCTTTTTCCCGCACCGACCGGAGCATGTTGAGCCATTGGTGGTGGACGGTTGACCGCTGGACCGTTGCCGCGATAATTGTCATCGTGGCGACCGGCGCAATCCTTGCTTTGGCCGCCAGTCCTCCCGTGGCTCAGAGGATCGGCCTTGATACATTTTATTTTGCCCACCGCCAGTTCATCCTACTGCCCATCGCCCTCATCCTGATGTTCAGCGTATCACTGTTAAACCGGGAAGGTGTACGCCTCTTGGCGCTTGTCTGTTTCGGCTTATCGGTATTGCTTATGATTTACACCATGTTCAGCGGTGTGGAGATAAAAGGCGCTACCAGGTGGATTTTCATCGCCGGAAACTCCCTGCAGCCGTCCGAATTCGTTAAGCCAAGTTTCGCCATCGTTACTGCCTGGATGTTTGCCGCCTGGCGGCTGCGGGAGGATTTCCCCGGCTATATGGTTGCTGTCGGGCTGTACCTGGCTGTGGCGGCGCTTTTGCTGATGCAGCCGGATGTTGGTATGGCCATCCTAGTCTCGGTGGCTTGGGGTGTGCAGTTTTTTCTGGCGGGGCTGCCCATGGTCCTGGTGATGGCCATCGGCGTCGTCTTTATTATCGGCGGGTTCGCCGCCTACTTTAACTTTGACCATGTGCAAAGTCGTATCGACCGGTTTTTTGACCCCGCCGGGTCAGAAGCCTATCAGGTCGCTCGTTCCCTGGAAGCCTTCATTAATGGTGGAATTTTCGGACGTGGGCCGGGGGAAGGGCAGATTAAGGCCGTCCTGCCGGATGCCCATGCTGATTTCATTTTCGCCGTCGCCGGTGAGGAATTTGGCCTGATGTTGACGTTGCTGATCGTCGGGTTGTTTCTCTTCGTCGTCCTAAGGGGTTTTGTTCGTGCTTTCAGAGAAACCGATCTTTTCGTTCAATTGGCGGTGGCCGGCCTGCTGGTCCAGTTTGGCCTTCAGGCCATCATCAACATGGCATCGACCTTGAATCTCATGCCGACCAAAGGCATGACCCTGCCCTTTATATCCTATGGCGGTTCATCAATGATGGCGCTGGCATTGGGGATAGGTACGGTGCTGGCCTTAACGCGCGAACGGCCCGGGCAGGATGGTGATGGAATATCGGCGCAATGGAGGCGCTCGTCGTGAGCAGACCTCCTGGTAATTCACCATTGATTATGCTGGCCGCCGGCGGGACCGGTGGTCACGTCTTCCCCGCTGAGGCCCTGGCGGCTCAGTTAGCGCAGCGCGGTTGCCGCCTGGTTTTAGTAACCGACCGGCGTGGTGATGAACTATCAGGACGATTGGGAGAGCTGGAAACCTTCAAGGTGCGGGCCGGCGGTATCGCCGGCAAAGGCTTCGCGGCCCGTATCTTCAGCGTTATCGAAATCCTGTTAGGGACCTGGCAGGCCTGGTGGCTGATCAACCGCATGAAACCGACTGTGGTCGTTGGCTTCGGCGGGTATGCATCGGTACCTACCATGTTGGCGGCGTCTTATGCGAAAACCAAAGCGGCGATTCATGAACAAAACGCCGTGTTGGGCCGGGCCAACTGCCTGCTGGCTGGACGGGTCCAAAAAATCGCCACCTCTTTTGCCAAAGTGGCTGCTATTCCGGAATCAGCGGCCAAGAATGTCATCCAGACGGGTATGCCAGTACGGCCGGCCGTGGCAGCGATAGGCGGCCAGGCCTATCCAGCGCTGACCGCCGACAGTGAAATTCAAATACTGGTACTGGGCGGCAGCCAGGGTGCGAGCGTATTTAGCCGGGTGATGTCGGAAGCTCTTGCATTGGTGAGCGAAAGTTTGAAAAAGCGCATAAAAATCACCCAGCAATGCCGCTTGGAAGATGAAGAGGGCGTCCGCCAAGCTTATCGCCAATTGGGTGTCAAAGCCGAACTATCGCATTTTTTTAAGGACGTACACGAACGAATTGCCGGCGCTCATTTGCTCATCTGCCGGTCGGGCGCTTCGACCATTGCTGAAATCACCACCATCGGCCGCCCGGCTATTCTGGTGCCCTATCCCCATGCTGTAGATGATCATCAGACCAATAATGCTCATTCTGTGGACGAAGCCGGCGGCGGTTGGTTACTGTCCGAAACGGCCTTTACGCCCGAAAGTCTGGCGCAGCGGTTGAACGATCTGTTTGCCATCCCACGCACCCTGGAAAACGCCGCAGCGGCAGCTAAAAGAGCTGGCAACCCGGATGCCGCGGAACGGCTGGCGGATATGGTGTTTAGTCTAATGCCGTCCAATGGCGATTCAGACGGTAACTTTGGCGCCGGATCTAAAAGTGATGATCAGAGGGAAGCCGCGTGAAAGCCTTGCCTCTGAATATTGGAAGCATCCATTTCGTCGGCATCGGTGGTATCGGCATGAGCGGCATCGCCGAAGTGCTACACAATCTCGGCTATCGCGTGCAAGGCAGCGACATTGCCGACAGTTCCAATGTAAGTCGCCTGCGTAAAATTGGAATCGACGTCATGATCGGTCACGGGAAGGAAAATCTCGGTGAAGCAGAAGTGGTGGTGATTTCCTCCGCCGTCAAAAGCGCCAACCCGGAAGTCGAGGTTGCCCGGCAGCGTCTGATTCCGGTTGTCCGCCGGGCTGAAATGCTGGGCGAGCTTATGCGTCTTAAATGGTCCATCGCCGTCGGCGGTACCCATGGTAAAACGACGACTACCTCCATGATCGCCGCCATGCTTGATGCTGCCGGGATGGATCCGACCGTGATCAACGGAGGCATCATCAATGCCTGGGGCTCCAACGCCCGCCTCGGTAACGGTGAATGGATGGTAGTGGAAGCAGACGAATCTGATGGTACTTTCGTCAAACTGCCATCGACCATTGCTGTGGTAACCAATGTGGACTCAGAACATATGGATCATTACGGCGATTTCCACTCCCTGCGTCAGGCTTTTGTCGATTTTGTCGAGAAAATCCCCTTCTACGGGTTTGCCGTTTTGTGCATTGACGATACCGAGGTGCAGGCCATGATACCGCTTCTTTCCGACCGCAAGATCGTTACCTATGGCCGCACCCCCCAGGCCGATGTCCAGGTCATAAACATCACCACCAAAAACGGCGGGTCGGCATTTGACGTGGTGATATCCGACCGTGCCGCCGACAGTGAACGCCAGATTGACGATCTCTACTTGCCCATGCTCGGTAGTCACAATGTACAAAATGCGCTGGCCGCCGTCGCCATCAGCCAGGAAATGGGATTGGACGATGAAGTTATCCGCAAGGGGCTAAAGGAATTCGGCGGTGTCAAACGGCGCTTCACCAAGACGGGTGAGACCGACGGTATCACGGTCATCGACGACTATGGCCATCATCCGGTGGAAATTGCGGCCGTGCTTGATGCGGCCAGGTCAGCGGTGGGTGAGGGGAAGGTCATCGCCGTGGTACAGCCCCACCGCTATTCGCGCCTCAGAGATCTTTTCGAAGAATTTTGCACCTGCTTCAATGACGCCGATATGGTCATCGTTGCAGACGTCTATGCCGCCGGTGAAGCGCCCCTAGAAGGGTTCGACCGCGATGCGTTGGTGGAAGGGCTACGGTCTTGCGGCCATCGCACTGTCATGGCTCTGGAAGCACCCGAGGAACTGGCGGAAGAGGTCAATCAAATGGCGCACGCTGGCGATTACGTCGTCTGTCTGGGCGCCGGGAACATCACTGTCTGGGCCAATTCGCTACCCGATGAATTGAGCACTCTTAGGGCTTCGAATAAGACACCGGCCATGGGGGCGTCAAAATGATGGCGGCGGGAATGACCAGCAACCGGCTTATCGACCGTCTGCCCGTCGTCCGTGGGCACTATGCCGAGAATGCGGATTTATCCAAAGTGACGTGGTTCCGCGTTGGCGGGCCTGCGGAGGTGCTTTTCCGGCCGGCAGACAGTGACGATTTGGCGGCGTTTTTATCCGCCAAAACCAATGACATACCGGTGACTGTGATCGGCGTTGCCTCAAATTTACTTATTCGAGACGGCGGTATCCCCGGTGTCGTCATACGCCTCGGTGATGCCTTTACCGATATTGCCGTTTCCGGCCCGGGCATCACCGCCGGCGCCGGTGTATCCAACCTTAAACTAGCTAATGCCGCGCGCGACGCCGGGATTGCCGGGCTCGAATTTTTGTCCGGAATTCCAGGATCGGTCGGTGGCGGTCTCAGGATGAATGCCGGTGCCTTTGGCGGCGAAATCGGTCAAATTCTGATCAGTCTTACGGTTGTCAACGGGCGCGGAGAGAAGATTATGCTATCAGCTGAGGAAATGGGCTACTCCTATCGCCATTCCGAAGCCGCCGAGGATTTTGTTTTCACCGAAGCTTTTTTTCGGGGAACGAAGGGCGATCCGGTCAAAATTGCCGGACGGATGAAGAAGATTCAAACCGAACGGGAAGCGTCACAGCCGGTGAAAACACCGACGGGCGGCAGCACCTTCGTCAATCCACCGGGCAAGAAAGCTTGGCAGCTGATTGATCAGGCCGGGTGTCGCGGGTTGCGGCGAGGTGGCGCCATGGTCTCTGAAAAACACTGTAATTTTCTCATCAACTGCGGCGATGCGACGGCGACCGATCTTGAAGGGCTTGGCGAGGAAGTGCGCCGCCGGGTCAAAAAGCAGACAGGTGTCAAACTGGAATGGGAAATCCGCTGCATCGGCATCCCCGCCGGACCTTCTGCCGAGCCCGTGATTAAAGAGGTGCGCGGTGATGAATGATGCCGGCGGAAAACATGTGGCCGTGTTGATGGGGGGCTGGTCGGTTGAGCGCGAAGTCTCCCTGGTCAGCGGTGCCGCCGTCGCCAAGGCGTTGGCCGAAAGCGGCTATCGGGTTACCGCCATCGATGTGCAGCGCGATGTGGGGGCGCTGTTGCTCCGCCTCTATCCTAAGCCTGATGCAGTCTTCAATGCGCTGCACGGCCGCTTCGGTGAAGACGGTTGCGTTCAGGGTCTGCTTAATATTCTCGAAATTCCTTACACCCATTCCGGTGTTATGGCCTCTTCCCTGGCCATGGATAAGCCGATGGCCAAACTGGTAATGGCAACGGCCGGCATCAAAGGCGCCGATCATAAAGTCGTGTCCAACGAGGATATTGCCGACGGCAAGGTGATGGAAGCGCCTTTTGTCATAAAGCCGCTGAACGAGGGCTCAAGCGTCGACGTTCATATCGTTCAGGATCACAATGATCTGGACCTGGATGGCGGAAATTGGGGATATAGTGGTCGGGTGATGGTCGAGAAATTTATTCCCGGCCGGGAACTGACGGTTGCCGTAATGAACGGACAGTCGTTGGCCGTGACCGAAATTTCCACGGGGCGGGAATTTTACGATTATGACGCCAAGTATGAGGACGGCGGATCGCAGCACACGGTACCGGCCGCAATCGAACAAGACGTCTATGACGAAGCCATGCGTATATCGGCACGGGCTCATGATGTGCTGGGCTGTCGGGGCGTTTCCCGCGCCGATCTCCGGTATGACGGTGATGATCTTTACATGCTTGAAGTGAACACTCAGCCGGGCATGACCCCGACTTCTCTGGTGCCTGAACAGGCCGAATATGCCGGCATTTCCTTTGGTGAATTGGTGTCCCAGCTGGTGGAAGAGGCCGCATGCGACGACTAGGCAAAATCTCTCCCCCGTCTGACAGTAAGCGCAGTCCGAAAAGGCGCCGGGTGAAACCGATCTGGCGCAATCCGATTCTCACGGCGATCGCCGCCGTTGTTTTAATCGGGGGCAGTGCCTCGGTCACCGGATGGAGGGTATGGAAAAGCGGATTGCTTCAGGAAAATGTCGAGCGAGCCAAATGGATGGCAATCGCCGGCACGGCAAGAACTGGATTTGCTGTGCGGGAAATATTTGTCGAAGGCAGATATGAAACGGGAAGGCAGGAATTGCTCCAGGCTTTGCGCTTAAAACG
>PBQI01000176.1 GCA_002725625.1 Rhodospirillaceae bacterium
CCTTTCCTTTCCTTTCCTTTCCTTTCCTTTCCTTTCCTTTCCTTTCCTTTCCTTTCAACCAATTCACTACGCTCATAGTCGCGAAGCCAAGCCTGGAAAGCATCCATGACCATGTGCCACACCTCCTGAAAACGGGATTCATGGCTTTTGGACAGCTGGGCTTTCAGCTTGAGTTTGATGAAAGGCGCCCGGCAGCGCCCCGATTTCAGATCAACCATGATGTTTGGAAACTCGATGAATATGGGCGGTTCGGGAGGATGAGGCTGCTCGGCGACGGAATCCGTTCACTCGCCGAGTAGAGAATCCAGAAGGCCGGTGAAAAAAGCCGCGGCTCCTCCGCCGAGGATAAGAAGAGCGGCAACGGCGCCGATTATGATCAACTTTTTGCCGCCGCCAGAGGATGTATCTTCCTCCTCGTCCTCGATATCTTCTTCCTCTTCTTCCGGCTCATCTTCATCGTCCAGGTCATCACTCATTTTGTCCTCCCATTTTTTGTTTTGCCATCAGCTCTTTGGCGGGATTTTCGATCAAGCCGACAAAAAGGACGTGGACTTTTTTTGCCATTGTTTCAATCTTGGCTTGCAGGACCGCAAAATCAACGGCGCCGCCGAGCTCGGCCAGGGTCTCCCGCAGGCCCTCGGGCACGGCGGACCCTTCTTGCTTATCGAACCGTCCCTCAATGGCCAGCAGTAACGTGCCTTGGATGGTCTGCCAAAGAGTCAAGGCTTCGGTCAACTGATCAATGGCCGAAGATTCTATAAGGCCGGCATCGCGGATGCGATTCAATACCATCCAGGTGTTCGGCGAGAGAATCTCCGGATGCGCGTGGGCGTATTTGAGTAGCAAATATTGGGCGATGAATTCAACATCGACCAAGCCGCCACGCATATGCTTGACCTCCCAAATTGAATTCGTGTGGTGTTCGCCATCCATGCATTCGCGCATTTCAGCGATATCACGGACAAGTTGATTTTCGTCCCTGGGCTTGGTCAAAACATCGCGGATGACCGTTTTTACCTTTTTGCCTAGGCTGGCGGGACCGGCTATCACCCGGGCGCGGGTCAACGCCATATGCTCCCATGTCCAGGCGGCGTCTCGGTGATATTGAACAAAAGCCTCAAAACTGGAGGCGATGGGCCCCGCCTTGCCGGACGGACGAAGCCGCATGTCGACTTCGTACAGCCTGCCTTCGGCCGTATGCGCCGTGACGGCATTAATCAGCCTCTGGCTCAACCTGGCGAAATACTGGCTCGGTGGCAAAGGCTGCGGGCCTTCCGAGGCGACGTGGCCATCGGGGGTCGTATAGACGAAAATAAGGTCCAGATCGGAGGTCGATGTCATTTCGCGGCCGCCAAGTTTACCCATCGCAATGATGACCATCTCGGAACCGGGTATCCGCCCATGCTTACGGATAAACTCCTCTTCAACGCGTGGAAGCAGGCGCTTCAAAGCGGTCTCAGCGATATTGCTCAAGCCCCGTGACGCCATCGCCGGAGCAATGTGACCGCGTAGTTTCTGTACGCCCATTTGAAAACGACGGTCATTGGCCCAACGGCGGCTGATGTTCAGCACGTCCTCTAAGTTTCCTGCCTGGACCAAATGCCTGTCCAGTTCCACGTCCAGAGTTTCCGGCGATGACGACGGCCCAAAAAAATCAGCGCTCAGAACGCTTTCCAGGATCGAGGGGCGGCGGCTCAGATGTTCAGCCAAACGAGGGGCCAGACCGATAATCTCGGCCAGCAGATCGAGTAATTGAGGGTTGGAATAAAACATTGAGAAGAGCTGCACGCCCGCCGGCAGATTGGCAAGGAACTCGTCGAACTTGAGAAAAGCAGCGTCTGGAACCGGGGTGTTGGCGAGAGCCTTCAGCAATACCGGCATCAGTTCGGTCAAAAGTCCACGAGAGCGGGAGCTGCGTGTGGCGCGGCAGTGCCCGTGGTGCCAGCCGCGCACGGTAGTATCGACAACTTCTGGATTTACGAAACCCAGGCTTTTGATGGTCCGAATGGTGTCGGGATCCGCCTCCGAGCCGGTGAAAACAAGGTTGCCCAAGGTTTCTTCCGAAGCACCCAGTGGTGGGGCGTTTTCGAACAGTTCGGCGTAATGGGCCTCAACCCGCCGCAAATGAGCAAGAAGCTCCGAAACAAACGCATCCTTGCCGTCATACCCCAAAAATGCCGCCAGGTGTGCCAATCCCTGTTCATCCTGGGGCAAAATTTGGGTCTGTTCATCATCGATCATCTGCAAGCGATGCTCGACACGGCGCAGAAAACCGTAGGCATCGATAAGGTCGGTCCCGGTTTCTACGGCGATCTGGCCGCCTTCTGCCAAGGCAAGCAACGCCTCGACCGTGGCGGAAGAGCGCAGTTTGGGTTCCCGTCCCCCCCAGATAAGTTGTTGAGTTTGGGCAAAGAATTCGATTTCGCGGATACCGCCGCGCCCTAGTTTGATGTTATGTCCGGCAAGGGCAATATGGCTTCCACCCCGGTGAGCATTGATTTGGCGCTTGATGGAATGAATATCCTGGATCGCCGCGAAATCCAGATTTTTGCGCCATACGAAGGGTTTGAGATGATCAAGGAAAGCCTCACCGGCAACGCGGTCGCCGGCAACCGGGCGGGCCTTGATCATAGCTGCCCGTTCCCAGTTCTGGCCCAGGCTTTCGTAATAGGTCTCGGCGGCAAGCAACGAAATTGCCAATGGCGTCGCGCTGGGATCAGGGCGCAGCCTCATATCGGTGCGGAAAACGTAACCATCGACGGTGCGCTCATCCATTAAGCGAACCAGATTCCGCGTCATGCGAACCATATGATTTTGCAGGGCTTCCGGGGAATCGGTATGGATTTTTTCATGATCGTAAAGAACGATCAAATCTATATCGCTTGAGTAGTTGAGCTCCCGCGCCCCCAATTTTCCCATACCGATGACCACAAAGCCTGAATTTTTTTCCGGCTGTTCCGAGTCAATCAGGTTGAAAGCCCTCTTGCCGGCGGCATCCTTGAGAATGTACTGAACCGCGCAGCCGAGCGAAGCTTCGGCAAAATCAGAAAGGGCATGGGTAACCCGCTCCAGGGACCAAACGCCGGTGATGTCGGCAACAGCGATAAGCAGGGAAACCCGCCGCTTGGCGATACGCAGGAAACGGCCCAGATCGGATATGCCAATCCCATCCTTGCGGCAATGTTGAAGTCCTACTATGACCTTGGTGTAAAGTGAATCGGGACCCTCGCTGAGAAGCTTTTGGGTGAAACCTGGATCCGAGACCGCCGCATGAGTGAGGAAAGGACTATTACCAAAAATCGCCTCCAACAACCGTCGGCCGACCGGATTATTGAGGACGGAATCGGCAAACGCTTCGATTCCGGCATCCCCGCTCAGCTCGACGGCCTTACGCCAGCGATCAATACCCAGCGCCGCATGTTGGGAACTGGCGGTGATGGGAAGGCCGCTTTGCTCGATTGCAAAGCAAAAATGTTGCATTTTCAATTGCTCCGATTTGACGCAGACTGCGTAAACCCGTGTTGGTGGTCAAGATGAGTTCTGAATGGAGGAGCTTTTGATCTGGCGAACGTTCCGGAAAATCACCCAGCTTCTCGGTGGGTTGGGCGCGGGCTTGGCGATCGTCATGATCTTACTGGCCTGGAAACTATCATCGGGTCCTATCTCACTGGCCTTCCTCTCGCCTTATGTTGAAACCGCGCTAAATCCGGACCCTAGGTCTTTCCGTATCCGTCTCGACAACACCATTTTGACCTGGGCAGGATGGGAAAGAACTCTTGATATACGCGTCGTCAATGTGCGTGCTTTTGGGCAGAATGACGCGCTTGTCGCCTCCATTCCAGAGCTGTCTCTGTCATTGAGCCCGCAAGCCCTGATGCAGGGCATACTGGCACCAAAAAGCATAGAATTGTTTCGTCCAAAACTCAGACTTATTCGCCACCGTAGCGGCGAATTCCAGGTTGATTTCATTGGTGGCTCAGGAGGCTCGGACGTCATGTTCAGACGTTTGATGGCTGATCTGCTGGCAGCCCCCGGCTCCGACCGAGCCATGAGCTATTTGTCGCGTTTCAACATCTTCGACGCCGACCTGACCATCACCGACCAAACCCTCGACACATCTTGGCGGGCGCCGGCGGCGCAAGCAAGGTTCAAGCGCGATGCAGAGGGAATCAAAGGCGAGGTAAGGCTCGGACTGCAAGTTGGAGATCAACAAGCCGACCTGGTCATCCTTGGCGACTATCTGGCGGCCGCCGGCAAGCTGGCTCTTGGCATCAACTTTCGTGAGATCACCCCGGCTTTGTTTTCCGATCTTTTTCCTGAACTGAGATCTTTTGACGCCGCCGATTTGCCGCTGGCGGGGACGGTGAGCTTGACCATGATGGCTGACGGGTCGGTCGATGCCGTCGGTTTTGAGATTGCCGGCGGCCGTGGCCGCATCGGGCTGCCCAAAGAGTTGGTGCACCAACTCGGCTTGGCGCCTTATGCGCAGAAGATCGGCCTGACCAATCTGACCGCCAGGGGATCCTATGACGGGGCCGCGAAACATCTTGAAATCAACGATCTTTCCATCGATTTTGTCGATGACGCAATGCTCTTTCTGGCGCCCCCCACCGACCACGAGATGCCGTTAAAATCCCTTCGCGGCCGGGGCCGCTATCTTGGTCTGGAAAACCGCCTGGAGGTTACCTCTCTGGACCTTGACCTGAAAGGCCCATCGGCCCATTTGAGCGCCGTCATTGATGGCGTCGGCAATGACATGACGGTCGACGCCAAGGGAATACTCAAGAATCTAGCCGTCAATGATTTTTCCCGTTATTGGCCACGCGCCTGGGGAACAAGCGCCCAAGCTTGGAGCGTGAGCCACCTTTCCGAAGGCAACGTCAGCGAAATCAACGCCACCCTTGGCATGCGCTCGAACGGTCAAGGTGGCCTGCGGGTGGAGCGCCTCGATGGCGACATGGATATCGAAGGGATCACGGTAGACTACCTGCCGCCCATGCCGAAAGTAAAAAAGGTTTTCGGCAAGGCCAAGTTCACCAAGAAGCGTTTCGACATCACCATCAGCAGCGGTGAAGTTACCGATTTAACCTTGCATAAAGGGAGCGTTTTTTTTACCGACCTTGACCGGGTCGATCAGTTCGCCGATATCGAGCTATTCATCGGCGGACCGTTAAAAAATGCCCTCAGGTTTCTCGACAGCAAGCCCCTCGGCTTTGCCTCGGCCGTCGGCATCAATCCATCTGAAACCGGTGGCGCATCAGCTACCCATTTGAAACTGCGTTTTATCGTCGAAAACGCCCTCACTTTGGACCAGGTCGAGGTTTCCGCTACCTCGCGGCTGAAGAACGTTTCCATCGCCAAAATCCTGCTTGGTCAGGATATCAAAAACGGCGGGCTGGATTTAAAAGTGGATAAGCGGGGAATGGACGTCACCGGCGAGATTGAATTGGGGTCTTTCCCCGCTTTTCTGGGATGGAGGAGGAACTTTGGCGACAAGGTTCCCTTCCGCAACCTTTACGATGTCAACCTTTACATCAAGGACTTTCACCGTATTAGCGATCTTGGCCTCGACCTCGGGCCGCTAGCGGATGACAATATCAATGGTGACATACTCACCGAGTTGCGCTTGACCGATTATGATGACCATCCAGATAACCTGGAAGTTACCGCCGACCTAACCAGGCTGGCAATGGAATTTCCTGCTTTGGGATGGAGCAAGGGAAAGGGAATCGGCGGCATGGTGGAGGTCGACCTGATATTGGAAGGCGACCTGATCGTTGATGTTCCGCGTTTCGCCCTTAAAGGCGGCGGCATGGTGGTTCAAGGTTCCGCCCTCTACACGGCGGATGGGGGAGAGTTGGCACGGATCAACCTGGATCGAATTTCTTACGACAGGACGGACATATCAGGCGCCATGATTCCGGGAGAAGACGGTGACTGGACAGCCAGTTTCTACGGCGCCAGCTTTAATCTGGCCCCCATGTTCGAGGATCTCTTCAATGACGATCCCAAGAATAAGGATTCAACATTGCGTTATAGTCTTTCCGCGGATTTTGACCGCGTATGGCTGGGACCGAACCGCGGCTTGCGAAGGGTTGTGGGGACATTTTCCCGTGACGGCAATAAATGGCGGGGCATTACCCTCGATGCCGAGGGAGATGACGGCAAACGGATAATCTTAAAGCTCGAGCCCAGCGGTAGCGGAAACCGCCGCCTTTCGATCAAGGCCGACAACGCTGGAACAGCACTAAAAACCTTTGGTTTCTATGAAAATATGGTCGGCGGCACTTTAGAAATTTCCGGAGAATTCGACGACAGCGCAGCCGATGTTTCCATGAAGGGGGAATTGATCATCAAGAATTATCGCGTGATCCGGGCTCCGGTCCTTGCCCATTTGGTCAGCATCATGTCGCTGACGGGGATCCCCGAAAGCCTGCAAGCCGAGGGGCTTGCCTTCACTTCCCTCGAATCTCCGTTTTACCTGAATAGCGGCGTTCTGGAGATCAAGGATACCAAAATTACGGGTTTGTCCTTAGGCTTTACTGCCTCCGGAAAGATATACACCAATGCTGAGGTGGTGGACCTGAAAGGAACCGTGGTGCCAGCCTATGCGATCAACGCCGCTTTCGGCGTCATGGGCAAAATTCCTATTTTGGGACCTATTTTCACCGGCGAGGAGAAGGGCGGCGGCGTTTTTGCCGCTACTTACACCCTGACAGGCCCAATCGAGGATCCCGAATTGTCGATGAATCCTTTGACTGTTCTAGCGCCAGGAATCTTCCGTAAACTCTTTGGCCTCATCACACCGGATGGAAACACCTCGGAATTGCCGGAAATGGAACACCTGGGAACCGAAGCTAACTAGCCAAAAAGGTTATACGAATAGGTGTCTCCAAACTCTGATAATAGCGTATTACTCAATTGGTTATGTTGGCAGAGCTCGGAAGATTTGGCAGCGGCGGGTTAAGCTTTTTCAAATTTGGAGTTTCCCGCTTACCGCGCCTGCCGGTGATGCCTCTTACTCTGTGATTGTTTCGTGAGGGGCGGTCATGCCGCAATCTTCGAGATATGCCTGTTAACAAAAAATGGTCCCGGAAGCGTATAAACCAGCCGGCTAGCGAAGCCCGTCCTGGCCTACGTCTGGGTGCGACCCCGAAGAGCCTCATAGCCGATCGCTGATGCCGTGATTGATGCCGCCCGCCGTGACGTGGCGCACCGTCAACCGAGACACCGCCACCGCATTACCATGACCTAAGCTGCCAAGCCTAATCAGCCGCCTACACTGCTATGTCAGAGAGCAATAAAGCCAACGCAGGCCACAAGCGGCACGCGGGCAAAAATCAACAACTTGATTAACGCATGGCGAATCCGGCAGGTACAGGGTTGCACACTGCCGTAATCAGCCGGTCCGCCGGAACACGAGGCGCCAGCGTTTGCTTAACTAGATAAGATTAAAGCTTGACGAAAACCACGGCAACGGTCGCCAACGCGGCGGTAGCCAAGAGAATGGTGATATACCAGGTTATATGGTGTTTCACTGTTCGAGCTCCATTGGTAATAGTCGGACGAAACTGAATTGTTTAGATCGTATCCGACCCATTCCCCGGCTAGATGCGCCGGGATCGAAAATTCCAATCGCCGATCCTGAGATTGGCAACGCCCGATTTGGCGTTGGCATCTCGCGGACCGATCTCCCTTTGAAAGGCCAGAAGGCCGCCTTTATAGCCACCGCTGCATAAAAAAGGGCCGTAGACCGTCTTCTCCTTGGTCCACCACCGGCTCCATATCCGGGCGTTGTACGCCGCGCGGCTGATGCAGATCATCCTTGTTCGCCATTAAAGTATTGCTTTGTAATACCATTAACTAATGTTTCTCAGATAATCGTTAAATCGGTACTAACCTTAACCCAATCCCACCACCAATGGAACTGGTTTCCCTCAGCGGCGGCTTGGTGACCAGCTTGCCTTGATTTCTGCGTGATGACACAGGTCAACAGCTATCTGGTGATGCTTAAGGGAAGGGTAGCGTTGATTTACATAAAAAATATTTGCTTATCTTAAAGGTGTTCCTGGTTCATCGAGACGATAGCCGCTCTAGATGTTGTTCCGGTCGATAAAACTTATTCCCGGAGATGTTCGGCTATGAAACTCTAAAGCTCAATCTCCATCCCCTCGCCGTCAGCAATGCTGTAGTTGAAACCGGCACGGGTATCTCTCAATGCGCGGGATATAGCCTTGGCGCGAAACATGGAAGAACTGGAACTGGTCTTTATCTTATATGGAAGAGGATGAAAAGGGAGGGTTACAAAAAACTCTGTTTTCATCGCCGCCTGGGCGGCTCATGCCCCCGGCCTCGAAAGACCGGGGGCATGTGACCTTCTATCCTCTACTCGGCTAGACCAGGTTTAGAGTGACGCAATGTCGGATCTTCCTGGGCA
>PBQI01000177.1 GCA_002725625.1 Rhodospirillaceae bacterium
GAGCTGGCGATGCTGTCGCGGCAATCATCCAGCGCGATGGTTCCCAACACCGTTTCGATGCGGTTCCGTTGCTGCCGCGAAAGACGGAAGAACAAGGATTCGATGGCGCCGCGGTTTCCTTTCAAGGCCAGTTCCAGGTTGCCAAAGACAGTCTGGTTTTCAAAAACCGTCGGCTTCTGAAACTTGCGCCCGATGCCGAGGTTGGCGATCCCGGCTTCGTTCAAACGGGTAAGGTCCGTGCCGCCGTTGAAAATAATGTCGCCCTTGTCGGGCCGGGTTTTTCCGGTAACCACATCCATCATCGTCGTCTTGCCGGCGCCGTTGGGGCCGATGATCGCCCGGAGTTCCCCCGCCTCTACAAAGAAGCTAAGGTTGTCGAGGGCCTTGAAGCCGTCAAAACTGACCGACACCCCATCCAGATAGAGGATGGTGTCGTGGTGTTCCGGCTTGGCTCGGACAGCGTTCATTCGCCGCCTTTCACGCTTTTCAACGGCAAGGCCGGAATAGACCCGACGATTCCCTTGGGCAGGAACAGGGTCGTGGCGATAAACAGGCCACCGAGGACGAACAGCCAAGCCTCCGGCATGGCCACCGTGAAGTAACTCCTGGCATAGTTGACCAGGATTGCGCCGAGCACCGCGCCATGGAGCTTGCCGCGCCCGCCGACCGCCACCCAGATGACGATCTCGATGGAATTGGCCGGCGCAAACTCACCGGGGTTGATTATGCCCACCTGCGGCACGTAGAGGGCGCCGGCTATCCCGGCCAACATTGCCGAGATGATAAAGACGAACAGCTTGTAGTGTTCGTCCCGATAGCCGAGAAAGCGAACCCGGCTTTCGGCGTCGCGTATGGCCACCAGAACCCGGCCCAGACGTGATGAGACGATGAACCGGCTGAGCAGGTAGCCAAGAGCCAGGGCCAGCGCCGAGGCCACGAACAAGGCGGCACGGGTCCCGTCCGATTGCAGGTTGAAGCCCAGCAGATCCTTGAAGTCGGTCAAGCCGTTGTTGCCGCCGAAACCCATGTCGTTGCGGAAGAAGGCCAGCATCAGGGCGAAGGTCATGGCCTGGGTGATGATCGAGAGATAGACCCCGGTAACTCGCGAGCGGAAGGCCAACCATCCGAAGACGAAGGCCAATACCCCCGGCACGACCAGCACCATGAGGGCGGCGAAGGCGAAATTGTCGAAGCCGTACCAGTACCAGGGAAGTTCCTGCCAGTCCAGGAATACCATGAAGTCTGGCAATATGGGGTGGCCGTAGACGCCTCGCTCGCCGATCTGACGCATCATGTGCATGCCCATGACATAACCGCCAAGAGCGAAGAAAGCCCCGTGACCAAGGCTGAGGATTCCACAAAAGCCCCAAATCAGATCGACGCTGAGCGCCAGCAGCGCGAAGGTAAGATACTTGCCCAGCAGGCTGACCATGTATGTGGGGACGTGAAATGTCGAGGTCTCCGGAACCATGAGGTTGAGACCCGGCACCGCCAAGGCGGCGAACAGGAGCAGGGCCAGCAGAACTTGTCCTCCCGGGTCGGCGAGTAGAAAGGAAAAGGGCCGGTTATTTACCATGCCTCAAGTCTCCACCGCCCGGCCCTTGAGGGCGAACAAGCCACGGGGACGCTTCTGGATAAATAGGATGATGGCGACAAGCACCAGTATCTTGGCCAATACGGCGCCGGCGTGGGGTTCCAGGAACTTGTTGAACATTCCTAAGCTGAAGGCGCCGACCAGCGTCCCCCACAGATTGCCGACCCCACCGAACACCACCACCATGAAGGAATCAATGAGGTAGGCTTGCCCCAGGTTCGGACTGACGTTGTCGATCTGGCTCAAGGCAACGCCGGCGACGCCGGCGATACCCGAGCCCAGGCCGAATGTCAGGGCGTCGATGGTCCCTGTCCGGATGCCCATGGAGCCGGCCATGCGCCTGTTCTGGGTGACGGCGCGCATTTGCAAGCCGAAGGCCGTCTTACGCAACAAGACAGCCAATAGGGCAAGGACCAGCAGGGAGAAAACGATGATGTAAATGCGGTTGTAGGTCAGCACTAGACCACCGGCCGCCTCGATATAGCCGCTCATCCAGGACGGGTTACCGACCTCGCGGTTGGTCGGGCCGAAGATGGTCCTGACAAGCTGTTGCAGGACGAGACTGAGACCCCAGGTGGCGAGGAGGGTTTCCAGGGGGCGGCCATAGAGAAAGCGGATGATACCGCGCTCAATGGCGATGCCGAACAGCCCGGCGACCAGGAACGCCGCCGGAATGGCGACGAAGAGGGAATAGTCGAAGCCGCCTGGCAGGTAGGTGCGGAAGAGTTCCTGGATCACGAAGGTGGTATAGGCACCCAGCATGACCAGCTCACCATGGGCCATGTTTATGACTCCCATGACGCCGAAGGTGACGGCCAGTCCCACCGCCGCCAGCAACAGCACGGAACCGAGGCTGATCCCCTGGAACAGGTTGCCGACGGCACCCCAAAGGGCGAGGCGTTCCTCGATGCCGGAGAGGGCTTTTGAGGCCACCGCGCGGACTTTCGAGTCGGTTTCTTCCGCCAACAGGTTGCCCAGTAATGACCGAACCTCGGGGGTGGCGTGCATGGACAGGGTCTCGACGGCGGCAAGCCTTGCGTCGGTGTTCTTGGTGGAAAAAAGACGGATCGCAGCCTGGGCTAGTTGCAGCTTGCCGCGGACGTCCTGGTCCATCTCGCGTTCCAGTGCCTTCTCGAGGACGGGAATCATTCCCGGCGAGCGTGATTTGAAAACCGCTTCGGCGGCTTCGATGCGCTTCGCCCGATCTGGACTGAGCAGGGTCAGTCCACCAAGAGCGCCACGGATGACGCCACGCAGCTTGTTGTTGGCGCGGACTTTCTTGATTTCCTTCTTGGCAACCTGCCCGACTTCTTCCAGGGTCAAGGGGTCGGTTAGGACATAAATAGCTCCCTTCTTGACGGCGACGACGACCTTGTGATCGGACTTGCGCGTGAAAAGCCGGCCCTTGAGCAGGGCTTCCAAGACCGGGACCACACGTCCCTCGCCCGTAGCCGCAAGTTTTTCGACCGCCGCGATCTTGGCCTTGAAGCTCTTCCCGGCCAGGGCCGTGATATCGTCGTCAATAGACGCGAAGGCGGGAGGGATCACGAAAAAGAAGCCGATGACGAGGGTGAAAACTGTTTTCCTCAATGTCGATGAAACGAACATCGAGCCCTCGGCAATTTCACTGTTGAAGAAACGAGCGACCGGGACGCCGTGATCGAAGGCGTCCAGGCCACTCAGGGTGTGTTATTGAAACAGCTAATATTTTGGTTTCTCGCAGTTACCGCAGACCCAGGGATAGGTCCAGTCGGCGGTCAGTTTGGCGCTTGCCGGGATGAAGTCGGACCAGGCGTCGCCCTTGACCACGCCATCGGTTCGCCAGACGGTCTCGAACTGGCCGTCGTCCTGAATTTCGCCGATCAGGACAGGTTTGGACAGGTGGTGGTTGGTGTTCATCACCGCCATGCCGCCGGTTAGGTTCTTGAATTTCTGGCCGTACATGGCTTGGCGGACGGCGTTGACGTCGGTGGCGCCGGCCTGCTTGACGGCTTGCACCCACATGTTGAAGCCGATGTAGTGGGCTTCCATGGGATCATTGGAGACCCGCTTCTTGTCCTTGATGAAGGCCAGCCATTGATCGATGAAGGCGCTGTTCTCCGGAGTATCGACGCTCATGAAGTAGTTCCAGGCGGCCAGATGACCGACCAGCGGGGTGGTGTCGAGGCCGGCCAGCTCTTCCTCGCCGACCGAAAAAGCGATGACCGGGATATCCTCTGCCTTGATGCCCTGGTTGCCCAGCTCCTTATAGAAGGGCACGTTGGCGTCGCCGTTGATGGTTGAGACGACGGCGGTCTTCTTGCCGGAGGAGGCAAACTTTTTGACGTTAGCGACGATGGTTTGCCAGTCGGAATGACCGAAAGGCGTATAGTTCTCCATGATGTCGCTGTCCTTGACGCCCTTGGAATGGAGAAAGGCGCGGAGAATCTTGTTGGTGGTGCGGGGATAGACGTAGTCGGTCCCCAGCAGCACCCAGCGCTTGGCGCCGCCGCCTTCCTCGCTCATCAGGTACTCGACGGCGGGGATGGCCTGCTGGTTCGGCGCCGCGCCCGTGTAAAATACGTTGCGGGACGACTCCTCGCCCTCGTATTGAACGGGGTAGAAGAGAAGCCCGTTCAACTCCTCGACCACCGGCAACACGGATTTTCGGGAAACGGAAGTCCAGTTGCCGAAGATCACGTCAACTTTGTGCTTTTCGATGAGTTCGCGGGCTTTCTCGGCGAACAGCGGCCAGTTGGATGCCGGATCGACGACGACGGCTTCGACCTTCTTGCCAAGAAGGCCGCCTTTTTTGTTTAGATCGTCGACCATCATCAGGACCGTGTCCTTCAGTGTCGTTTCGCTGATTGCCATGGTTCCCGACAGGGAGTGCAGGACGCCGACCTTGATGGCGTCACCGGCTGCCAGCGCGCCGGACGCCATAAGCGCGGCACTGGCAAGAATGCCGGCCGCTGCAATTGTACGAAGTGCCTTGCTCATATCCATATGCCTCCAATACGAAGTTGTTCGTTGCACCAGACAGATTATAGATCGCAAAGTCCATGCCAATTCCATTGGGCAATCAGAATTCCAGCAAGCAATTGAAAATATTGTGAAAAAATTATATCTGGTAAGAACTGGCTTGGAAGGTAGACCATAAAAACGATTATTAATTAGGCATAATTCTAAATTGCCTGCTGTTTCATCAGTTCCAGGCTTTCCTTTCGCCAATATGACTATTGTCTGACGTCAGCGTTTATGCCACGGAGTGAGGAGAAAATCTAATCGTGCTTGGCTTTTTGTACGGCGATCGTTGCCGGTGCCGTCGCCAGGGATTGCGCGGACGCGGCATTTGGCCTGGAGACGATCCACCATGCAACGTATGCCATAAAGGCGCTTATGGGGATAATGGTATACCATGGAGCCTTCGAGAAAAAAGTCATGTAGGCAACACTGCCGGACATGGAGGTGACCGCAATCACCTTGGCGATGGGTGGAATGGCACGGTGCTTTTCCCATAATTGCAATGTCGGCCCAAACAGGTGATGCGTATAGAGCCAGTGGTGGAACCGATCGGAACCTTGGGCAAAGCACCACAGCGCCACCAGCAGAAATGGTGTCGTCGGCAAGACGGGAAGCATGGCGCCCACGAACCCCAGGCTGACAAAGAAAAAGCCGAGGGCCACGATCACCATTTGCTTGATGCGTTCGCTTGCCATTTTGGTTCTCTTTGAATTCATAATTCCCCAGCCCCAGCCCGTCTCACCGCCGCCCGCTCTCGCGGTGCAGGGCCCATTTACGGTGGTTGTGGTGGCGTTTAAAGGGCCGGAGACGATGATCTGCGAGCACTGTCGCAAGGTGTTAGGCAGGCCTCCGTAGGTGCTTTCCTCGATAGCGATGACGCCGCCGTTGGAAAGAAATCGCTAGCCGCTGCCACTTGGCAGCTTTAGCAAGACGGCCGAAACATCCTCGACCATGTCTCATCTCCCCAACGTCGCCTAGCTCTGATGCCCACAAAAATTATAGGCTAATACATTTCGGCTTCAAGCACCACACGATGTGTAACTAGCGTTCGTCTAAGTCATTGATCTGCTGCCCCCTCGATCGCTCAACCAGTCTGATGATCTCCAGCTTCTCCGTGGCAGGACATCTCATTCGATATCCTCCCCATCCCCGATTATGCTTTTTTTTAAGAAGCCGGTTCTCCAGCATCTGTTCGGCAGGGGCATCCTTAAGATCGCGCGCTTCGGTGCGGAGCGTCTTTACCAGCTAGCCCTGCGTCATTTCGCTCCTGTCCAGCGTCTCGTTCTGGACCAGCGGATGCGGAGCCTGGGATTCAAACAGGGTGCTCACGAAAAGCTTCCATTCATGAATTTGTCTAGCTTACCGACTGCTTTATCACCATAATAGCGCCTGGGATCGCTGTCTGGGAACGCCTGTCCGTTGACAAAACGCCTTTTTACCCCGCTCGCCCTGCCGCTCGCCCTGTCGCTGGCGTCCCCGGTCGCCCTGGCCAAGGACTCCCTTTACGACATGGGGAGCGTCTTCAGTCAGCCCCATCCTTTCGATTACCAGGTCCAGGCGCCACCGCCCCTGGCTTGGCGCCCGGCCCCCGCCGTTGGTCCCATCCGCCACCAGGTGCCCGCCGCCGGGCGAGGTCTATACGCCACCCCCGCCGCCCCTCGCCCAACGCCGGCACCAGCTACTGATTCAGGCTACGGCTTCAAGGACGGCCTTTATCTGGCTGGCACCTTGTTCGGCACCCATTCGATCACCGAGAACCACGAACTCACCGGTGCCTCCAACCTGGAGACCCACCACGAAGAAGACCAAGTCGCCGGCAACAGCCTCGCCATCGGCTACGCCTGGGCGGACAAGCTGGGACACCCCATCCGCACTGAACTGGAAGGCGGCGTCCGCTACCGTTTCGACCTCAATTACCGGGCGACCATGGCGGGAACGATCAACGGCTACGCGACTAACCTAGCCACCCTCTATACGATGGTGAACACCTATTACGACATCGACCTCGATTCCAAGTGGACGCCCTACACCGGCTTCGGTCTCGGCTACGCCCACCACTTCGCCGATACCGAACGTCGCGCCGTCGGCGGCGCCTTAGCCCACCCCAACCGCGACGAAACCACCAAGACCGGCAATTTCTCATGGGCGCTGATGGGCGGCGTCGCCTACGACTGGACGCCCCGTTGGCGGGGCATCCTCGGCGGCCGCTACATCAACCTGGGAAACGTCGATGTCGGCCCCTTCTCCGAAAGCGACAAGATCACCACCGATTACTGGTCCATGGACCTCATCCTAGGCATCACTTACGACATGTGAGGGCGGGTACGGCAAAGATGTGCTTTTGGAGCATTTAAAAAAGAACCAGAAGATCACAATTAAATTCGTTGCTTGGTACGATGACGAATGCATATACATCCGGGCGGACAGGATCGTCGATGCTGTGGATATCGGTCTCAAGAGGGCCGAGATCGCCCGTATCCTCGATGATGGAGATTATCTGAGGAAAAAGGACAACGACCGTAGGACATGCCGCAGGGTCCCAGGAATGGGCGGTGTGACGGTCTATGCCTTGCATCGTGGGAAGATAGGGCCAGAACCGCAGAACCTTCCCATGGACCTTCCTACGAGCATAGCTTGACTCCCGAGGCTTGTACCACTTGTACCACCATTTTCAGGGTAGCCTTGGAAATATCCTGTATAGGGAAGGTCAGGCCCCCCTGCCATGGCCCAGTTACTTCTACCCTTCTTATTTAATGGTACAAATGGTTTTCTGGTACAAATGGCAGAAACCTGCGGGATTCGGTGTACCAAGTGGAAATCGGCAATTGGTACAAATGGTACAGAGGCCGACGTCTCGAAGCCTGCCCGTTGAATACCGCAACATTCCCGGTTGAACTTACTTGCTGTGACACATCGATCCCCGTAGCTTTAGCATACGGCTAGAGGGGGGGGCCAGGCCATGCCCAAAAAACAGGGCGGCGATCTCTTTATCGTTGATAACAGTATCTCGGGGTGGACGGGGCTCCGTTATCTCCAGGATTGGACTGACTACGCCACGAGTTTCGACATAGCGACTGGGTTCTTCGAGATCGGTTCGTTGCTCGAACTAGACGGAAAGTGGCAGCAGCTGAAGAAGATCCGAATCCTGATGGGTGACGAGATGACCCGTCGCACCAGAAAGGCCCTCCTAGAAGCAATCAAATCTAGAACTGAAGAGACCTTAGACAAGAGCATCGAAGACGACAAAGAAGAGAACCCGTTCCTCAGACACGGTATGTCACGTTCCAATTGGCCGAGGTGGCGGCGCCTACATAATGGCAGCCTGCCAACGAGAACATGGAAAAAAATGACTGATCAGGTCAAAGAACCATCGACTTAAAGGTGTTACGTTGGTTGCCTTGTTAAGGTACTATCAGGCATGACTCGTTTTCTCTTTATTGTCGTCGCTGTAATGGTAAGTGGCTATGTCATTTGGCCATACGCAAGCCTTTACGGCCTATATGCCGACCTAAAGTCCGAAGACGTGGAAGGCGTCAAAGAGCGGGTCGATTGGGGTTCTCTTCAAAACGGTTTTCAAGAAGACTTGGACCGTTTTGTCTTGGCTGCCACTGAAAAGGCGTTGCGATCACTTGGGGATGGGGTTTCTCTTAGCTGGAAGGGCGCATCCTTGTCTAAAGAGATCGCTAGTGTTTTTGCCACACCTCGCGGATTGATCTCACTTCACAAAGAACCTCGGGAACTCCGTTGCACAATTATTGCTATCCGTTCCTCGAAACCCGACGAAGTAAACGCATGTCTTGATCGCCAGCGTTCAAAACCCAGGAACAAAAAACGAGATGTTAAACGAGATGTTAGTTTTGAAGGGCCTAACTTTAAACGGTTTTATGAAAAATTCCGTTTTATTTTCTTTACGGGTTTATTTTCATTCCGAGTTGAGGTTGTTCATAAAGGAATTCCGGTGACACTTGACTTCTCGCGGCGGACAGATGGTTGGCTGCTCATCCGCTTGAGCATTCCATTTGAACGCCTGTTGCCAACTGACGACTAGAGGACGCTTTTGGGCAGGTGTCCCAGCCGCGCCTCCGTGAATATACCTTCACTCATAATGGGCGCCCCATTGGTGATTGTCGGAGTAATCGTAGCCGAAATCATGGATCAGCTCGCGGCGCAGGCGCCCCAGGATGGCCGCTACCCGCTCTTCCGACAGCGAACCCCGTTTCTTGCGGTAGGAAACGCGGATCGTCTCATCTTGTTGCTGGCCGGATAGCTTCTCTTTCATGGCTTTCTTACTGGTCCGGGAGAGGGCTTCTTTGATCAGATCCTCGGGCAAGTCGAAGCCCCAGAGGTCAGCCATTTCCTTATGCGTTCCGACCGGGTCGGCCTTCAGTTCGTGGTAGCGGAAAAAGCGGCAACTTCCATGCCATTTCGCTACGCCGCCCCAACTGTTATAGAACTCGATCAGGTCGTCCAGGTTGCGCTGCCAGGGGAAGCTGTCCTCGTCGTCCTCGGTGACCTCCGGCCAGAGGGGGCTCCGCGCCAGCTTGTAGTAAAGGGATTCCAACACCTCCAGCACCGAGCGCACGACCACGACGATGTTCATGTCCTTGATATGCCGGCAGCGGGTCCGGTAGTAGGGCAGGTGGGTATGGTAGTAGAGAGGCGTGGTCCGCCAGACCGTCTTGCCCGAGGTGGCGATGCCGGCCGGTGTCCGCCAGTCGAACTTGCTGTAGTGACCCCCGCCGTTGGCACTTCCACCCTAACGCATTCAATTTCCCTTGTGTGTCCTCGAACTACAACCAAAGATAAGCCAACCAGGGTTAATCGGTCACTTAAAATGGGACAGCCTGAGGTGGTCCTACATAGTTGGACAGTTTGGCAGCCAAGTTAAGGTGTATTCCGATTACTGATCATGCTGC
>PBQI01000178.1 GCA_002725625.1 Rhodospirillaceae bacterium
GGCCAAGCGTCATATGCGCAAGTTTAACGGTGTTCCAAAGGAGCATTTTGGACTATTTTTGAAGAACTGTGAGTGGCGTTTTAACAACAGTGACCCGTCAGCTCAATTAAGAAAGTAGGTTAAAGGTAATTTGAGTTAGTTATCTAGTACAATCCCTTACTTTATATTGTCAGCGGTTGTTCCGGAGGCAGATTTTTCGCCTGTCTTTTTTTTATTCCGTGTCCTTACTTCCGAGCCCTGGGATGGCTGTCCCGGTACACTTCAATCAGGCGCGCGGCGTCGACTTCGGTGTAGCGTTGCGTGGTCGATAGAGACGCATGGCCGAGCAGTTCCTGGATGGTGCGGAGATCACCACCGTCCGCCAGCAAATGAGTAGCGAAACTATGGCGCAGCGCGTGGGGGGTGGCCGTGGCGGGCAGGCTAAGCAGTGCCCGGACTTTTCGCATTTGGCGTTGCACCACTCCTGGGTTCAACCGCTTGCCCCGGGCGCCGACAAAAAGCGGGCTGTCCTTTTTTAATTTGAACGGACAAGAATCCAGATAAGCTTTGATGGCTTGCACCACAACAGGCAGGACTGGTACCAGCCGCTGTTTGTTGCCTTTACCCGTTATCACCATCGTATCACCTTCGGAAATGTCTTCCCGATTGAGATTAAGAGCCTCGCTGATCCGAAGGCCGCCGCCGTATAGCAGTGTCATCAGAGCAATATCACGGTCGGCAATCCAGGGGGTGTCGTGCATGTCACCGAAGGCTGACAAAGCCTCCCTGGCTTCCGTCTCTGATAGCGGCTTGGGAACGGAGCGGGGCAGCTTGGGCGTTTTGACGGCCTTAATGGCAGCGTTATGGACCTTGTCGTAGCAGTCGAGATATTTAAAAAAATTACGCAGGGTCGACACCGCCCGCGCCGTCGATGACCGGGTCAGGCCTTCGTTGTGACGTTTAGCAAGATATCCCCGGAAATCAGCTGCCATCAGACTTTCCAGGTCTCCCAATCCCGGGGGAAAGCCCAAATGTTCGTTGAGATAGGCGAAAAAGGCGGCCAAGTCCCTGGCATAGGCATCCTGCGTATGGTTCGAGCAATTGCGTTCTACCGACAACCAGCGCCGCCACGCCTTAATTGAGGCCAAAACAGACGGCTCGGCAGAAAACAGAATTTCCGCCTTACCGCTTTTCCTTTCCGTCATGCCTGATTGGTCGGCAGCCATCTTAAGAGGGATATCTCCAGTACCCTTGATATAAACAGCAGCAAATCAGTACCCTGTCCGCCATGAAAACTGCCTCGGTTTCGGGCGCCGAACGCCATCAGCCCGAAACTGCCCGCGTTATCAAGACGCTCGCCGATCTGCAGGCGAGCCAAGGCCGCCGATTTCACCAGCCCGGCGGATTCACCGAAGACCTTGCTGTCGTCGCTGGTATGTTCCAGAAGTTTGGCAAATTCGCCCGGGCCGCCGAGAATTTTGTCCACTGACCCTGGGGCCAGCCACTTAATATCGTTCTCGCCCAAATCAGGATGGCCTTTTTCGCCGGTCTCGAAACAAAGCGACACAGCGTTCACGTCTAGTAGAATCGGCATATCGTAGCAGACCACGTGCACCAGCTTTTCGAAGCTGTCGGCACCCAAAATGGCGATCACCGAAGCGTGGGTGCGGGTTTGGATCAGCATATTGGAGCGCGTCGTGCTGATTAGCAGATTGGCCGCGTCTTTCAAATTCTCCGATTCGTTGCGCAGACGGTCCAGCATGACGGACTGCATATCGACCACATTGCCGTCTCCTTTCCAGCGGGATGGTGGGTTCAGCATATCCATAAGGTTGGGGTTGTCTTTCAAGAAGTCGGGGTTATCGCGCAGATAGGCGGCGATTTCGTCTTCATCGATTGAAACACTTTCGTTCATAATTCGGCCTCACAAAATTGATTGGCCCGTGCCGGCCCAATCCTTTAGGAATGCATCCAGCCCTTTGTCGGTCAGCGGATGATTATAAAGTTGACGAATGGCTGACGGCGGAATCGTGACCACGTCGACACCCAGGCGGGCGCTTTCAACCACATGCATGGGGTGGCGCACCGAAGCCACCAGAATTTCCGTTTTGAAGGCGGTATGGTTGGCGTAAATCTCGCAAATATCCCTGATCAGTTCCATGCCGTTGCTGCCGATATCGTCGAGCCTGCCGACGAAGGGAGAGACGAAAGTGGCGCCGGCTTTGGCCGCTAGAATGGCCTGTGCCGACGAAAAGCATAGCGTCACATTGACCATGGTTCCTTCGTCGGAAAGCGTCCGGCAGGCTTTGAGGCCGTCGACCGTCAATGGCACTTTAACGGTGACGTTTTCGGCGATGTTATGCAGTTTACGGCCTTCCGCGATCATGGTGGGCGCATCGGTGGCGGCGACTTCGGCGCTGACCGGGCCACTGACGATAGAACAGATTTCAGCAATCACCTCGGAAAAATCGCGGCCGGTTTTGGCAACCAGCGACGGGTTGGTGGTGACCCCGTCCACCATGCCGGTTTCGGCAAGATCCTTAATTTTACCGACATCGGCGGTATCAACAAAAAACTTCATCGGTGGTCCTTCATATTGATTTTTTTTACTCTCCCCAAGGAAAGCTTTACCGTCGGTTTGACGGCGTCTCTCGAGCGGGTAGAGTGTACCTCATGGCCGAACCGAGCACCAGAAGACCGGACCCGAAAACAGGTGAATTGCCCAACCGACAGGTCGGGGTATTGCTGCCGCTACCGCTCGGGCGCACCTACACTTATGCCGTTCCCGAAGATATGGATGTCACGCCGGGCGATTTCGTTGTCGTGCCTCTTGGGGTTCGCCAAGTGGCCGGAGTGGTCTGGAATTCTGCGCCTGACGAGGTGCCGCCTGAAAAACTAAAAAGCCTCATTGGGCCATTGGACGTGCCGCCAATGGCCAATGTCACCCGCCGTTTCATTGAATGGGTGGCATCCTATAATATGGCGTCGACAGGTGCCGTTCTCAAAATGGCCATAAGCGTTCCGGACGCCCTCAAACCGCCGAAACCGGTCGTTGCCTATGCTAAAAACAGCGAATCGCCGGAAACTTTGAAAGCCTTGAGAATTACCGCGAGCCGGCAACGGGTGCTTGATGAAGTGGCTGACGGGCCGCCCCGGCCGGCGGTGGAACTGGCCCGCGCCGTTGGCGTCGGGTCATCGGTGGTGAAAGGTCTCGCCAAAGCCGGTGCCTTGGTGGCCATCGATTTGCCGCCGCCAACTTCCTTCGATCCGCCCGATTGGCGCAAGGCGGGTCCGGAATTGTCCGCCGAGCAGGCAGAGGTTGCGGCGGTCCTTCGCCAACAGGTCGCCGCTGGCAGTTACGCCGCCACCGTTCTTGAAGGCGTGCCCGGATCGGGTAAGACGGAGGTCTATCTGGAAGCGGTGTCTGAAGCTTTGAAAGAAGGCAAGCAGGCATTGGTGCTGTTGCCGGAAATCGCGCTAGGGGCGCAATGGCTGGAGAGATTCCGCGCCCGCTTCGGCTGTGCTCCGGCCCAATGGCATTCCGACCTTGCCGGTGCCACTCGGTGCAAAACTTGGCGGGCGGTGGCCACCGGCGAAGTCAAGGTTGTGGTCGGAGCGCGTTCGGCCCTGTTTCTGCCCTTTCCCGGCCTCGGTGTCATTATCATCGACGAGGAACATGATCCGTCCTTCAAGCAGGATGACGGCGTCTTCTATAACGCCCGTGATATGGCTGTAGTGAGGGCGAAATTGGGTGAAATACCGATTGTCTTGGTGTCGGCGACGCCGTCCCTGGAGACCGTTCGCAATGCCGATCTGGCGCGCTATGAGCGCTACAATTTACCCAACCGACATGCTGGCGCCGCTTTGCCGGATGTCTCTATTATCGATATGCGGGTGGAAAAACCGACGGCCGGCCACTGGTTGTCGCCGCCCATGATCGCCGGGCTCACTCAGACCTTTGCTGCCGGTGAACAGGCGCTTCTCTTTCTCAATCGCCGGGGTTATGCGCCCTTGACCCTGTGCCGGACCTGCGGGCACCGGCTGCAACGTCCTCAATGCACGGCCTGGCTGGTCGAACACCGGTTGCTGGGCAAATTGCAATGTCACCATTGTGGCCATAGCGCCCGTTTGCCCGAGACCTGTCCTAGCTGCGAAGCGACGGAAAGCTTTCATGCCTGCGGCCCCGGCGTCGAGCGGCTGGCCGAAGAAGTGGCGGAGTTGTTTCCCGCCATCACCTGCCGTGTTGCCGCCAGCGACACCATATATTCTGCTTCCCAGGCCAAAAAACTGGTGCGCCAAATCGAGGAGCGGGAGATCGACCTGATAATCGGCACTCAAATCGTCGCCAAAGGATATCATTTTCCCTTTTTGACCTTTGTCGGTGTTGTCGATGCTGATCTGGGCTTGTCGGGCGGCGATTTGAGAGCAGCGGAGCGGACCTTTCAGTTGCTTTATCAGGTGGCGGGCCGCGCCGGCCGGGAGCAGCGGCCGGGCCGGGTCGCGGTGCAGACCCATATGTCTGATCACGCCGTTATCCGAACCTTGGCAGAAGGTGATCGGGATGGATTTTTGGCTGCCGAGGCCCGGGACCGGGAGCAAAACGGCATGCCGCCGTTCGGACGTCTGGTCGGCGTCATTCTGTCCGGTGCTGATGAAGGCGCGGTGGATCAGGCGGCGCGCAATCTCAACCGCAGTGCGCCTAGGACCGGCGATGTGCAAACGCTCGGCCCGGCGCCGGCGCCGCTCGCTTTGTTGCGCGGACGTCACCGCCGGCGCTTCCTGCTCAAAGCGGGCCGCGACGTAAATATTCAGGCCCATATCCGCGCCTGGCTGCGGGCGACGCAGATTCCCCGCAAGGTGCGCCTGCAATTGGATATTGATCCGTATAGTTTTCTCTGACAAAGAACCGGTTAGACGATTGAAAAAAAAGAAGAAAATTAGACTTCATAAAGGGCTGTTTCAGCGTCTTGCACAGTTCTGATCAGTATGTTAGACAACGGTCGCTTTTCGTCGAGGCAGAGACAAATCACCACTGGTTTATTGGCTAGTTGATTTGGCATTGTGGGGGCGGATTGCTGTGTTTTTGGTTTTAGTTAATTCCAACTGTTCCGTTCCGTTTCCCACGGGTATGGAATTCACAAGGTAATTTTAAAGAACCGAGGATCAACTCAGGTGTCAGCTGATACAACCAATGTTTCCGGACTATCCGGACGCTACGCCACGGCCCTCTATGATTTGGCCGAATCCCAAGGAGTGCTTGATCAGGTTGCCGATGATTTGCGTTCAATCGCCGAGATGATTGACGGCAGCGACGATTTTGAGCGTATGATCCGCTCGCCGATTGTTTCACGCCGCCAACAATCAAAAGCCATTCTGGCCGTTCTGGACAAAACGGGAATTTCCGGCATTGCCCGCAGTTTTGTCGGTGTGGCGGCGACGAACCGACGCCTTTTCGCTCTACCGGACATTATCACTGATTACCTGGCGATTTTGGCCGGTAAACGGGGCGAGGTCACGGCCCAGGTCACCTCGGCGCAAGCCCTGACCAACGTCCAACAGGCGGAGCTTACGAAAGCACTCAACGAAGCCATCGGCCAGCCCGGTGGCGATAAGGTTACGATTAAATCGACGGTCGATCCCGATTTGCTCGGTGGTCTCGTCGTAAAACTTGGGTCACGCATGGTCGACTCGTCCCTGCGTACTAAATTACAGCATTTACAACTCGCCATGAGAGGGGCTGGATAATGGAAATCCGCGCCGCGGAGATCTCCGCAATTCTTAAAGAGCAAATTGAAAACTTTGGTACCGAAGCGGAAGTCGCCGAGGTCGGTCAGGTTTTGTCGGTTGGTGACGGTATCGCCCGTATCTACGGTCTCGATAAAGTCCAGGCCGGTGAGATGGTAGAATTCCCGGGCGGTATCCGGGGTATGACCCTCAACTTGGAAGAAGACAATGTCGGTGTCGTTATCTTCGGCGATGACCACACCATTAAAGAAGGCGATACGGTCAAGCGAACCGGCGACATCGTCGACGTGCCGGTGGGCAAGGGGCTGCTAGGCCGTGTGGTTGATGCCTTGGGCGAACCCATCGATGGCAAGGGCCCCATTGATTCCGATCAGCGCGACCTTATTGAGGTCAAGGCGCCCGGCATTATCCCGCGTAAATCCGTGCATGAGCCCATGCAGACCGGAATCAAGGCCATCGACAGCCTGATTCCGATCGGCCGCGGCCAGCGTGAATTGATCATTGGTGACCGTCAGACCGGTAAGACGGCCATCATCATGGACACCATTCTCAACCAGAAGAAAATCAACGACGCGGCGAACAGTGATGAAGAAAAGCTTTTCTGCATCTATGTCGCTGTCGGCCAGAAGCGCTCTTCGGTTGCGCGGCTGGTTAAGGTTCTGGAAGAGAACGGCGGTATGGAATATTCCATCGTCGTTGCCGCTACGGCCTCGGAACCCGCACCGATGCAGTTCCTAGCGCCGTACTCCGGCTGCACCATGGGCGAATATTTCCGCGACAATGGTATGCATGCGGTGATCTTTTATGACGATTTGACCAAACAAGCGGTTTCCTATCGTCAGATGTCACTGTTGCTGCGCCGCCCGCCGGGACGCGAAGCCTATCCGGGTGACGTTTTCTACCTGCATTCCCGCCTGCTGGAACGTGCGGCCAAGATGAACGATGACAACAAGGCTGGTTCTCTGACTGCCTTGCCGGTGATCGAAACCCAAGCTAATGACGTGTCGGCCTATATTCCGACCAATGTTATTTCCATTACCGACGGCCAGATCTTCCTGGAAACGGATTTATTCTACAAAGGCATCCGTCCGGCGGTGAATGTCGGCCTGTCGGTGTCCCGTGTGGGTTCCGCCGCACAGGTGAAGGCCATGAAACAGGTCGCCGGTTCGATCAAGTTGGAATTGGCCCAGTATCGTGAAATGGAAGCCTTTGCGCAGTTTGCCTCCGATCTTGATGCTTCAACCCAGCAATTGCTGGCCCGTGGTGCCCGTTTGACCGAAGTTCTGAAGCAAGGTCAGTTCTCACCCTACGCCATGGAAGAACAAGTGGTTGCCCTTTACGCCGGCGTCAACGGTTACCTCGACGGCATCGAAATAAAGGACGTGGTGCGCTACGAACAGGCATTGCTCGATATGGTCCGTGATAAAGGCGCCGATATTCTCTTAGCTATCCGTGACGATGAGGCGTTGTCAGAGGAAAGCGAAAGAAAATTGAAATCCTTCCTCGAAGACTTCACCAAATCTTTCACTTAATCGGGATAACGGCGTTACAACATGGCCAATCTTAAGGAACTCAAGACCCGGATCGCCAGCGTCAAATCGACTCAGAAGATCACGTCGGCTATGAAAATGGTGGCGGCGAGCCGGTTGAGGCGGGCTCAGGAAGCCGCCGAAGCGGCACGTCCCTATGCCGAGCGCATGGAACGTATGATCAGTTCAATCTTGGGTAACATGGGATCGACTGATGGGGCGCCGAAACTGCTGGCCGGGACCGGCGATGACACGACTCAGCTGATTATCGTGGTCACGTCTGACCGTGGTCTGTGCGGTGGTTTCAACGCCAATATCGTCCGTGAGGTGCGTAACCGTGTGCTGGCTCTTCAAGAAGACAAAAAGACCGTCAAGTTGCTGTGCGTCGGTCGCAAAGGCCGTGATCAGCTCAAGACCGAGTTTGGCGATTTGATCATTGACACCTATGAAGGTATCGGCCGCGCCCGCGTCGCTTTTGAAGAAGCGCAGGAAGTGGCGGGCCGTGTCGTCGCCATGTTCGACGAGGGTGAGTTCGATGTCTGCACCGTGGTCTATAACAAATTCGTTTCGGCCATCACCCAGGTGGTGACACCGCAGCAGATTATCCCGGTAAAAATATCTGATGCCGGCGATAAGGACGAAGCCGAAGAAACCCAAGTGGATACCGACGGCCCTAAAGCCATCTATGAATATGAGCCGTCGGAAGAGGAAATCCTCGCTGATTTATTGCCCAGCAACTTAAACGTGCAAATATTTAGGGCTCTGCTGGAAAGCAGCGCCTCCGAACACGGCGCGCGCATGTCTGCGATGGATAATGCCACCCGCAACGCCGGTGAAATGATTGACGGATTGACGTTGACCTTCAACCGGACGCGCCAAGCCAAGATCACCAGTGAATTGATTGAAATTATTTCGGGCGCTGAAGCACTGTAGCTAAGGCGCTCTAGCTCAATAGGAGTTGTAAACAATGGCCGAAAAAAATATTGGCGCGATTTCCCAGGTTATGGGCGCTGTGGTCGATGTGAAGTTCGAAGGCTATCTGCCCGAAATTCTCAACGCCCTTGAAGTCGATAACAATGGTAATCGCCTGGTTCTCGAAGTCGCCCAGCATTTGGGCGAATCCCAGGTCCGCACCATTGCCATGGACACCACTGACGGTCTGGTCCGCGGTCAGGAAGCAGTTGATTCGGGTTCGCCCATCGCCATGCCGGTTGGCCCGGAGACGCTTGGTCGTATTCTCAACGTTATTGGTGAACCCGTCGACGAGCGTGGTCCCATTGTAACTTCGGGCACCATGCCTATCCACCGTTCGGCGCCGGAATTCCTGGAGCAATCCACCGAAACCGAAATTCTGGTGACCGGCATCAAGGTCGTCGATCTGATCGAGCCCTACGCCAAAGGCGGCAAGATCGGCCTGTTCGGCGGCGCCGGCGTGGGCAAAACCGTTATCATCATGGAACTAATCAACAATATCGCTAAAGGCCACGGCGGATATTCCGTGTTCGCCGGTGTCGGCGAGCGGACCCGTGAAGGTAACGACCTTTACCACGAAATGATGGAATCCGGCGTTATCGTCCCCGACGGACCCGGTTCCAAAGCGGCCCTCGTTTACGGTCAGATGAATGAACCTCCCGGAGCCCGCGCCCGCGTTGCGTTGTCGGGTCTGACGGTGGCCGAATACTTCCGCGACCAGGAAGGCCAGGACGTGCTCTTCTTCGTGGACAATATTTTCCGCTTCACCCAGGCTGGTTCCGAAGTGTCGGCGCTGTTGGGCCGTATCCCTTCGGCGGTGGGCTATCAGCCGACTCTGGCCACCGATATGGGCACCATGCAGGAACGGATAACCTCCACGAATAAAGGGTCGATCACCTCCGTGCAGGCCATTTACGTGCCGGCTGATGACTTGACCGATCCGGCCCCCGCGACTTCGTTTGCCCACCTGGACGCCACGACGGTGCTGTCGCGCCAAATCGCAGAATTGGGTATCTACCCGGCGGTGGATCCGCTCGATTCCACGTCTCGCGTGCTCGATCCCTCTGTGGTTGGTGACGAACATTACGAGATTGCCCGTGAGGTTCAGCGTATTCTGCAGACCTATAAAAACTTGCAGGACATTATCGCCATTCTGGGTATGGACGAATTGTCCGAGGAAGATAAAA
>PBQI01000179.1 GCA_002725625.1 Rhodospirillaceae bacterium
GATGATCTGTTCTGGGGTATAGCGTTTGCGGCCCATTCTTTCGTCCTCCTTCAAGGTTCAGAATGCGCCAAACTCCTTAATAAACTTTGGACCACTATTTGGGTGTCACTCCATGGCCACATAAACGTGGCAAATTCCTTTCAACCCATGTTAACGATGCCCTCATGAAGAAAATCATTCGCCGATTTTTCGCATTCGGAACCGTTGCGCTCCTTGTTCTGGGAATGCCCCTACTGGCTGGCTGCAAAGATAGTGGAGAGGAGACAAAATCGACCCTGAACGTGTTTGGAACTCTGGTTGAAATCACCATCCGCGATACGGATGAACAAACGGCGTTGAAGGCTGTAGAGGAACTTTCCGGCGATTTCCAGCGCATGCACAAGGATTGGCACGCCTGGAAACCGGGAGAGCTTGACGACCTCAACAAGGCTATTGCTCAAAACCGCAGCGTGACAGTCAGCCCTTTCCTGCTCCCGCTTCTTCATCAGGCGAATAATATGTACGTTCAAAGCGATGGGCTATTTAATCCCGCCATCGGTAAGCTCGTTTCTGAATGGGGCTTCCATGCGGACGAGCTGCCTATGGGAAAAATCCCCGATAAAACCCTCATTGATGACCTGGTTTCAAAAAACCCGACGATGGAAGATCTGATTATCAATGGAACGCGGGTGTCTTCGACCAACAGCGCCGTTCATCTGGATTTCGGCGGTTTCGCAAAAGGCGCCGCGCTAGATCTGGCCGTGAAGCGTTTTAAATCGATGGGCATCAAGAACGCAATCTTGAACGCTGGCGGAGACCTGAACGTCTTTGGCGGCCATGGAGACAGACGCTGGCGCGCCGGTATCCGCCACCCGCTGGACTGGGGGGTAATCGCCACGGTTGAATTAAACCCGGACGAAGGGCTTTATACGTCAGGAAACTACGAGCGTTACCGCGAGCATGAGGGGATCAGGTATTCACATATCATTGATCCGCGCACCGGTATGCCTGTCGATTATATCGTATCGGCGAGCGTCATTCATCCTAACGGGGCGTGGGCCGATGCGGCGGCAACGGCGCTCAGCGTCGCCGGGACATCCGATTGGGTTCGTATCGCCCGCAGCATGAAAATCAACTACGCCCTGCTTGTGGACAAGGACGGCGTCGTATATCTAACGCCGGAAATGAAAGAGCGGGTTCAATTTAATGACGAACGGCCCGTGAAGGTCGTTGTCTCGCCTTAGTCAACGCAAACAACGCGAACCACGGATCGAATCCGTTTGGCCCCAGGGCGGTTTGCAGACATTTTCCCCACTGTTCCCCATTGTCCGTTTCATCGGCTTTAAAAAGCGCACTTTAGGTGGCGGTTTCGGGCGAGTAAATGTTCTATTTGCGCCGCAAGCAGTCATTTCTGAACACTATTTGGCGTTTGTTTGAAATAATCTTAGAAGCGGCCAGTTGCCGCATTAGACTATTTTGCGTTGCCAAGTTAGTAACATATTCTTAAATTTATCATTTATTAATATTATTTTGCGTTGCAAAAAAATTATTTTTTGAATAGATTGGCGCTCCCTGCCTCGGCCAAATTTGTGCCTGGATTTGGTTAGGGAAAGAAATTTTAGGGTACTGCGCCAATGGAACTGGCTGATTATTCGATAATTGGCAGTGCGACTGTTTTTATGTCCATTTTGGGCGTCTTTTTGGCGTGTATGCTGGCCTTCGCCAACAAGTTGCTGTGGGTGTTCGAGGATCCTCGCATTCACGAAGTAGAGGAACTTCTGCCCGCGACAAATTGCGGCGCTTGTGGCCTGGCAGGCTGCCATCCATTCGCCGAAGCATTGATCGCCGGGTCGATAACGCCGTCGCAATGCACCGTATCCTCGAATGACGCAACCGAGGAAATTGCCGATTATCTGGGTATTGACGCCGGAGAAACGGAAAAACGCATTCCCTATTTGGCCTGTGCTGGCGGAACCCACGTCGCGCGGATGCGTTCCCACTATAGGGGATTGGAAAAATGCAGGGGCGCGGCTCTTGTCGCAGGCGGACCCAAAGGATGCGTTTGGGGGTGTCTGGGGCTTGGGGACTGCGCCGATGTCTGCGATTTCGATGCAATGAGCATGGAGCGCAACGGGCTCCCTGTTGTCGATGCGCAAAAATGCACGGCTTGCGGGAATTGTGTGGATGTCTGCCCCAAAAACCTCTTATCGATACATCCGCTCAGTCACCATTTATGGGTGGCGTGCGCCAATCTTTTGCATGGCGACGAAGCTGAGTCAGATTGCGAGGTGGCGTGTAACGCGTGCGAGCGATGTGCAAAGGACTCGCCCCAAGGGTTAATCGAAATTCGCAACAATCTGGCGGTAATCAATTTTGAAAACAATTCCCTAGCATCGCCGCATGCAATGGAGCGTTGCCCAACGGGGGCCATTGTCTGGCTCGACGTGGAAAAAGGCGTTCTCAAGGGAAAAAACGCCAAACCTATTATCCGCACAGAAGCCCTTCCCATTCGACAATCTTAAAATAACTAAATCGGGTTCAGTAAAATGTTCAAAAGGCAAAACAAAGTTAATCCTAAATACCCCGGGAAACGCACGGCGCTCGACGGCAACACGGCCGTAATTATGTGCGAGCGCGAGGCCTCCGACGCGGCGGGGGCGTATCCAATCACACCGTCCACCCAAATGGGGGAATACTGGGCTGAAGAAACGGCCAAAGGGCATGTCAACATCTCGAATAAATCTTTGGTTTTTATCGAGCCTGAATCTGAGCACGCCGCCGCAGCCGTAACCGCTGGCATGTCCATGTCCGGCCTTCGCGCCACCAATTTTTCCTCGTCCCAAGGCATCGCATTCATGCATGAATCGCTCTATGCCGCCGCGGGCAAAAGATTGCCCTATGTGCTGAACATAGGCTGCCGGGCGATTACGAAAGCATCCCTCAACGTGCATTGCGGCCATGATGATTTCCATTGTATTGACGATACCGGATTTTTTCAGCTGTTCGCCTGTGACGCCCAAGGGGCGGGCGACCTTAATCTGATCGGGCGCAAGGTCGCGGAATTGTCTCTGACGCCGGCCGCCATTGGCCAAGACGGCTTCCTGACGACACATTTGATCGAACCGGTGATGGTTCCCGAACGGGAACTGGTAGCTGAATTTCTCGGACGGCCGGATGACATCATCGAATGCCCAACACCGGCGCAGAAAATGATTTACGGCGAGAGCCGTCGCCGAGTGCCGGCTCTTTGGGATGTTGATAATCCGATGACGTCCGGCGTAGTGCAGAACCAAGACTCATTCATGCAAACGGTTGCTGCTCAGAGGCCCTATTTCTACGATCATATTCCGGCTATTACCGACGAGGTTATGGCGGAGTTTGAAACCCTGACAGGACGGCGTTACCAGCGCATCAGCACATACAATATTGAGAAATCTGATTATGTAATCGTTGGCATGGGTTCGATGATCCCGCAGGCTCGCACCATCGCCGATTATCTGGGCAAGACCCGCAAACTGAAAATTGGCGTCCTTGACGTAACCATGTACCGCCCGTTCCCGGGTGATCTGATCAGTAAGGCCTTGATGGGCAAAAAGGGCGTCGCGGTTCTTGAGCGGACCGACCAGCCACTTGCCGAAGACCTTCCTCTGATCCGCGAAATTCGTGCGGCAATTTCAAAAAGCGTCGAGAATGCGCGCACATCCGGCGAAACCCCCTACACTGACTATGCCACGTATAAGGATTTCAAGGCCATTGCACCGCTCTATTCCGGGGCCTATGGACTTGGCAGCCGCGATCTTCAGCCGGAAAGCCTCATCGCCGCCATCGAAAATATGTTGCCGACGGGGGCCGCGCGTAAATTCTTCTATTTGGGCATTGAATTTGTGTCGCACGCCGCCGCCACGCCAAAACAAGAAATTTACCAGCAAAAACTGCGGGATAATTATCCCGAGGTTGAAAATATCGCACTGCGCGGATCCGAAAACCCGGACCTTCTGCCGGAAGGGGCCATCACCGTGCGGATGCATTCGGTTGGCGGTTGGGGCGCAATCACGACCGGCAAGAATTTGGCCATGACCCTGTTTGATATTCTCGGTTACGACATCAAGGCCAATCCGAAATATGGTTCGGAAAAGAAAGGGCAGCCGACAACTTATTACATGTCCGCCGCGCCGGAACCCATCCCGCTGAACTGCGAATACCATCATGTGGATGTTGTGCTCTCGCCAGATCCCAATGTTTTCGGCCACTCCAATCCGCTTCATGGTTTAAAGAAAAACGGCATTTTCATCATTCAGTCTTCCGCTGCAAACCCAGAAGAATTGTGGAACAGCTTTCCGCATAGCGCCCAAACCTATATTTCCGATAATAAAATTCGCGTTTTCTTTATCGACGGATTTAAGATCGCCAGGGAAGAAGCCTCGGATGTGGAATTGCAATTGCGCATGCAGGGCAACGTTTTTCAGGGCGTTTTCTTCGCCGCCTCTCCCTTGATGGAAATAGCCGGGCTGGATGAGAAGAAATTGTTTGAGGCGATTGCCGATCAGCTTGTCTATAAATTCGGCTCCAAAGGCAAACGCGTGGTGGACGACAATATCCGCGTCGTTCGCCGCGGTTTCGACGAGGCCAGGGAAATCATCGAAAAGCGTGTTGGCGTCGGGCGTCCCAACTACGGCAAAAGGAAAAGCAATCTGCCGATCATGGTAAAGCAAATTCCCGAAACCGATGGCGGCGCTTCGGACATTCATCGTTTCTGGGAACAAATCGGCCACTTCTACGCAACCGGAAAAGGCGACAATATTCTGGCGGACCCTTTCCAGGCGTTGTCTCTGATTCCGGCTTCGACGGGCGTTTTTCGCGATATGACGCAAATCCGGTTCGATTATCCCGATTTTATCGCTGAAAAATGCACCGCCTGCGGGGATTGCTACTCGGTCTGTCCCGACTCGGCCATCCCGGGGCTTGTCAACACCGTGAACGAAGTGTTCGCAACGGCAATAAGGGACGTCGAGACCACGAACGGCGCAACCGAATACCTGCGCCGTGAATCCCGAAACGTCGAGAAGGCCCTGCACCCGATGCTGGAAGACGCTGGCGAAGAAGCCAATGTTCGCGCACTGATCAATCGCGCCATTGACGGCGTCCTAAGCGGTATCGATCTTGAGGGCGAGGAAAAGAGCAAGCTGGAAAACGAACTCTCGCTGTTCAAGAAGGCGTTGGCCGATTTCAGGTTCGCGCTTACCAAGCCATTTTGGACAATCAAAGAAAAAAAATCGAGAGGCTCGGGCGGCCTATTCTCCGTTACCGTCAATCCCTACACCTGTAAGGGCTGCATGCTTTGTGTCGAAGTTTGTGACGATGGCGCACTTGTTGAAGTCACTCAAGATGACAGCGCGATTAGACGAATGCGCAGTGAGTGGGATTTCTGGCTGAAGTTGCCCAGCACGAACAAACAGTTTAACCGCATTGACGACATTGATGAAAAGATCGGCGCCCTGCATACCTTGCTGCTTGATAAAAAGTCCTACAACTCGATGGTTTGCGGCGATGGCGCTTGTCTGGGCTGCGGTGAAAAAAGCATCATCCACTTGTTTACATCGACCGTAACAGCCCTGATGCAACCCCGCGTCGAAAAGCTCCTCGAACAGCTCAATGATCAGATTAACAGGCTGGAAAAGCATATTCGACTGAAGCTTTCCGAAGGCCTGGATCTTTCGGACATCGGAACAATTGACGGCATCGTTTCAGGCGATCCCGAACGCGACCTGACCCTATCTGACCTGTCCGGAAAGCTGGACAGCGACAACGAAACAACGGTTCTAGATCGGCGCTGGCTAAAAAGAGCGACCGGATTGATGGAAAAGTTGCGTGACCTGAAATGGCGTTACGAGGAAGGCCCGACCAAGCGCGGACGAACCGACATGGGCATCGCAAATGCAACCGGATGCACCTCGGTGTGGGGGGCGACGTACCCTTACAATCCCTATCCGTTCCCCTGGACCAGTCATTTATTCCAAGATAGTCCGTCCATAGCGATGGGCCTGTTCGAAGGGCATATGGCGAAAATGGCCGATGGCTTTAAGGCCATGCGCCTGACAGAACTGGAACTGGCTGGCAAATACTCCGAAGCCGATCATGACGTCCAATTCCAGAAATTCGGCTGGAAGGATTTCAACGAACAAGAATGGCTGCTATGCCCGCCGGTGGTCTCGATCGGCGGCGACGGCGCGATGTACGATATCGGTTTTCAGAATCTATCCCGGGCGTTAGCCTCCGGCATGCCGGTGAAGGTGCTGGTGTTGGATACCCAGGTCTATTCGAATACCGGCGGCCAGGCCTGTACCTCCGGCTTTATCTCGCAAGTGGCGGACATGAGCCCCTATGGCCCGGACTGGAAGGGCAAGGAGGAAGTACGCAAGGAGATTTCCTTAATCGGCATGGCCCATCGCACCAGTTATGTAATGCAAGGCGCAATGAGCAACCTCACCCATTTGCTGGAAGGGTTTATCGATGGACTGAACAAGCGCAGACCGGCGCTGTTCAATATCCATGCGGTGTGTCCGCCCGAGCACGGCGTCGGCGATGACATGGCGGACAAACAATCGAAGCGAGCGGTGGAATCACGCGCTTATCCACTGATCAAGTTCGACCCCGACGCCGGCGAAACCATCGCCGAATGCACCAGTTTGGACGGCAATCCGGCTATTGACGCAGACTGGCCCGAATACAGCATCAATTTCACCCATGAAGACGGCCGAAACGATAAACTGTCCACGCCCATGACTTTTGCCGACTTCGCCGCCACCGAAGGGCGTTTTCGCAAGCATTTCAAGCACGCGCCGGCTGAGGCCTGGAACGATGATATGGTTTCCTTCCATGAGTTTCTTGATCTTGATGAGGACGAACGCGAAGAAAAATATCCGTACATCTGGGGCGTTGATGAAGATAATAAACTGGTGCGCATAATGTGCTCTCAGGAAATCGTGAAATCGGCCGAAGAGCGCCGCAGTTACTGGCGTCAACTTAAAGGGATAGCGGGGCTGTCGGAAACGACCAATGTTGATTCCCTGGTCCAGCAAACCAAGGAGGAAATGGCGCAACTGCTCTCTTCGGCCTTGCTCAATCTTTCCGCATCGGGAAACGCCAATACGTTTATTGGCAACATTCAATCAAGCGGCGAACCAAAAGGCGCAAGCGCATCCACGATGCTTATCAACGGTAAGGATGTTGGTTCGCCTGACAATCACGAAGCGGTCTGGGTGGAAACGCCGGAATGCACGACCTGCGACGAATGCATAGAAATTGCACCGAAAATTTTCCAATACAATGATGATAATCAGGCCGTGGTTATTAATCCGCACGGAGGAACGTTCAAGAATATCGTCAGATCGGCCGAAAAATGCACAGCCGAGTGCATTCATCCTGGAACGCCTTGGAACACGGGCGAAAAGGAGGTCGAAAAGCTGATCAAACGCGCGAACAAATATCAGTAGGCCAAAGTGATGGGTATTTTTCCCTGGTTCGGAAAAAGATCGTTCAGCCATGGCGTACATCCCGTGCGAAATAAGGCGCGGACCTCGACGGCGCCTATTCGTCGCCTGCCTTTCCCGCAACGCCTGATCGTTCAGCTTGATCAGTTAATTGGCATTCCCGCGACGCCTATGGTTTCAAAAGGCCAAGAGGTCGTTCGTGGCGAGCCGATCACCAATGTTACGGATTTTTTCTCGGTCCCATTGCACGCACCGGCCACCGGCGTCGTTCGCGGCATTGAAATGACGCCCACCGTGCGTGGAACGAAAACCCCCGCTATCGTCATCGATGTTCACCAAGGAGATTCTCAGGAAGTCCTTTATTCAACGCCTCATCAACTGGTGTTGTTGTCAAAGGACGATCTGCTGCACCTGATCCAAAGAACGGGCCTAGTGGGATTGGGCGGAGCTGCGTTTCCAACTCATGTAAAATACACCAGCCCGCCCGACCACGAGCAAGAAGTAGATACTCTTATCGTCAATGGCGCCGAATGTGAGCCGTTTTTGACAGCCGATCATCGGGTCATGGTGGAGCAACCCAAGGACATCGTTCGCGGCATTCGTTACGCCATGCGCGCCACCTTGGCCGAACAGGCCATCATTGGCATTGAGGCCGACAAGTTTGACGCCGCAGAGGCGATTGAAAGTTGCCTGAAAAGAGACAACGATATCCGGGTAAAAGTACTTGAGCCGAAGTATCCTCAAGGCGCGGAAAAAATACTGATCAAGTCCCTTCTTGGGCGGACCGTTCCGGAAGGTGAGCTTCCCAGGTCGATCGGCGTCGCCGTTAGCAATGTGGGCACAATGGCTCAACTCGGCTATCTATTGCCGCGCGGAGAAGGAATGATAGAGCGTGTCATGACCGTGTCCGGGCCGGGTGTGAGGCAACCTGGGAATTACCGGATCCCCATTGGTGCGCCCTTGCGTTTCATCCTTCAAGAGGTTGGCTATGAAGGCGAGGGGGCGGAAGTTATCCTGGGCGGGCCGATGATGGGCATGGCGGTTTCCGATCTTGACACACCGGTAACCAAGGGAGTTTCCGGAATACTGGTGCTGAATGAACAGTCTATTGATTCGGCTTCGGATCGGAACTGGCCGTGCATCAAGTGCGCCCGTTGCGTCAAGGCCTGCCCCATGCACCTCAATCCTTCAATACTTGGCCAGCTCGCGGCCAAGCGTCAATATGACGTGATGATGGAAAAACACAATCTTGCCAACTGTTTCGAATGCGGCTGTTGTTCTTATGTCTGTCCGTCGAAAATTTCATTGGTTCAATATTTCCGGATCGCCAAAGCCGTCCACCGTGAAATGGCCGCCTGAAAAATGACAAAAAAACCTCAAATTGAGCTGCGTTCCTCGCCCCACATCCACAGCGAAGAGACCGTTACCGACATTATGCGAAATGTCGTCAACGCGCTTGTTCTGCTGGTGGCGTACATGATCGTGCAGTTCGGATTGAGCGCCATTACATTGCTTCTTTCTACGGTCCTTTCGTGCCTGCTAACGGAAAGAGGGGTTTCTTGGGCCAAGGGGCAACCCAGCACCTTGGGCGATTGGAGCGCCGTTATTACCGGCATTCTCCTGGCGCTGACTCTGCCGCCCAGCCTGCCTATATGGATGGGGGCGGTCGCGGGCTTCGTATCTATCGGCATTGGCAAGGTCCTCTTCGGCGGGCTCGGCTTCAACATGTTCAATCCCGCCTTGGTCGGGCGGGCTTTCGTTCAGGCCGCCTTTCCGGCCGCCGTCAACACATGGCCGCCAGCGTTCTTCGAAGGCCGCTTCCAGTCTTTCATCCCTTCGACTTTGACCCCGCCGATGCTTTCCCCTCCCAATATCATTGAATGGGGACAGCGCGTTGCGATGGATACGTTCACTGGCGCGACGCCTTTGGCCCTGCAAAAATTTCAAGGTGAGCAAGTTTCCATCTTTGAATTGTTTATGGGCATCAAAGCCAGTTTCGCAACGGGCGCTCCGGCTTTGCTGATTGTCATGTGCGGGCTTTACCTTGCATTTCGCAAAATGCTGGATTGGCGCATTCCGGCCTCAATCCTTATCAGCGCCGCCGTGTTCTCTGGGATATTCCACCTGATCAACCCGGTTGTTTATCCAAGCCCCCTGTTTGTTCTGTTTTCGGGCGGTTTGATGCTTGGCGCTTGGTTTATGGCGACGGATATGGTCGGCTCGCCGGTAATGCCGCTTGGTAAGGTGATCTTCGGCGTATTGATCGGTTTTATCACGGTAATCATTCGATTGTTCGGAGGCATGGCGGAAGGGGTCATGTATGCGATTCTACTTGGAAACGCAGCGACCCCGCTGATCGAACATTTCACCCAGCCTCGATCATTTGGTCGGAAGCGCCGGAAACCGGATGCAAGCTAGAGAAAATTCATGACCAATCAGAATGAGGAGCAATCGCCGCAGAAAACTCCCACCCTTCCGATGATCGCAGTATTGGGAGGCGTGGCGATGTTATCAGGATTTCTGGTCGTTTTGGTGTTCCAACTGACGAAACCGTACATTGCGGAAAATCAGTGGCGCGCAACGCAAGAAGCGGTCTCAAAGGTTATCCCGGACGCGGTTGTTCAAAAACAATTCCTGATCGCAGATGGCGAAATATCCCCCTTCGACAAAGACAAGAAGGGGTTGAGCATCTTCGCCGGATATGACGCCGGCGGCGCGTTGTTGGGGATCGCCGCCCCGGCTAACGCGCAGGGCTATGCGGATATGATTACCCTTTTGTACGGCTATGACCATACATGTGAGTGCATTCGCGGCATTCGGATTCTGAAGATGGCGGAAACCCCGGGACTTGGAGACATGATCAAGCTTGATCCCCAATTTCAGAAAAATTTTGTCCGTCTTGACGCCAGCCTGAACAAAGAGGGAAGCGCCCTGAAAAATCCCATCGTGACGGTTAAACATGGAGCGAAAAAAAACAATTGGGAGATTGACGCCATTTCGGGGGCCACTATTTCTTCGCGCGCCGTTGGCAAGGCGCTCAACAAATCGGCCCAAATGCTCTTGCCGAAATTGCGGCCCCATTTGCCAACATTACGCAGTGGTCAGCCCGATTTGGCGAAGATAAAGTGATTGCCAGCTCAGAATGTTGAAACATGAAGCAAAAACAAGATGAAACCCTCACTCTGAATGTTTTCACAGAAGGATTGTGGCGGGAAAATCCGGTCTTCGTTATGCTTCTGGGGATGTGTCCGGTGTTGGCAGTCAGCAATACCGGGTTCAACGCCCTGGCCATGGGGCTGGCGACAACCTTCGTTCTGGTCACATCGGGCGCGATCGTCTCGCTTTTACGAAATATCATTCCAAAGCAGGCCCGCATCGCCACCTATATCATCATCATCGCGACATTCGTCACTATCGTCGACTATCTGATCCAGGCGATATCCTTGGAACTCTACAATGCCCTGGGCGCCTTCATCCAACTTATCGTGGTGAACTGCATAATTCTCGGGCGTGCTGAAGCTTACGCATCCAGACAACGGTTGGTAAAAACTGTCATAAACGCCCTTGGCATGGGAGCGGGGTTCACCTTGGCGCTGTTATGTCTGGGGATCGTGCGCGAGGTTCTAGGTGCGGGCTCGTTGTTTGGAATTGATCTGTTCGGCCCTCGCTTTGAACCCTGGGTGATCATGATTCTCCCTGCCGGAGGGTTCATTGTCCTTAGCCTTTTGCTTTTGGGGTTCAACTGGATCAATCAGCGCATTTCAGCACGAAAGGAAGAAACGGGAACGCATCATGCAGCCGGATAGCTTATCTTTCATTTTCCTAAATGCGGCGCTGATCAACAATTTTGTTTTGGCTCTGTTCCTGGGGCTGTGTCCGTTCCTGGGAGTTTCAGCCAAATTGGAAACCGCCGTGCCGATGGGGCTGGCGACCTGTTTCGTCATGTTGGTCAGTTCGGTATGCGCTTATGGGATCAATCTCATCTTGACCAGCTTCCACATCGAATTCTTGCGTCTGATCGCCTATATCGCGGTTATTGCCTCGGCGGCTCAACTGGTTGAGATGATATTAAAGAAGTTCATGCCCGGTCTGTTTCGCGCACTTGGCATATATTTACCGCTCATTACGACCAATTGCGCCATTTTGGGGCTGGCTCTGTTTCAAACTTTCAAGCAGTATGATTTTGTTCAATCGCTGACGTACGCCATTGGCGCCGGCGCCGGGTTCACCCTCGCCATAACGATCATGGCAGGATTGCGCGAGCGTACGGAATTGGCCAATGTTCCAAACGTCGCCAAAGGAGCCGCCCTGAGCCTTATGATTGCAGGGCTGCTATCGCTATCGTTCATGGGCTTTGCCGGACTTGGCGGTAGTTTATGACGGCGGTCGCATTTTGATGGGAGAGATGGATAAATGACAGATTTTCTTATAGCGACTGTTGTTATTGCATGCCTGCTGATGAGTTGGATCGGCGTTCAACGCATTGTGTTTCGTTTTGCCAAAAACCATCCTGAATTCGGTCCGCCCAGAGAAGAAGGAAGCGGTTGTGGCTCTTGCTCAACAAAAAACCGCTGCCACACAGCCTGCTAATGGATCTCGGTGAGCTATAGCTGTTTCTTGACGGGCCGGTAAAAAGTCGATTCTACAATTGGGTCGGTGCATTGGGTCATTGAACAAACACTTCACGTGCTTGCGGATCACCCCGGCGATGGCGCTTGGCGCGACCAATCACATCTGGGATATTGGCGTAAGGATTACGAAGTGCCCGTGTACAGCGTAAACATTCAATTCGTACGCGCAAAGGTAACGTGCCGAATGAATGGCGATGGTTGGTTTTTAGAATATTCACAAGCTGTTAGAGGAGAGCAGTTAAAGAAGCTGCTTAGATAGGTGGCTGCATAGCAAATCATGTTAAGATACGGCCTGCTTCGCTCCACTAATACTGAGCACCGCAAGCGTCACAAGCAGCAAAATAGTCCATGTCCACATCGCGGTAGTAGATCTGCGTTTGAAAAAATAAACGATCCCTGCAATAGCTCCTGTAATTAAAAAAACGGGACCAGCCATGCCAAGGGATTGATCCAGTTGTGACATGAAGTCCAGTTCTCCTCCTCCAAACACAATCGCATTCATTAGAAAAGCCCATAGTATATTGCCACTCAAAAGGCCCAGAACCCAGAGTGATATCTCGGGTTTTGTCATTTGTCCTCCCGTTTACTCTACAGATATATTAATATCTTTTTTTATTAGCTAATTTTCTGTTGAGTTCCTTATTTTTACAAGCTTAAAAAAACTATCAGACACCCATCATATTGGGGCGAGTCGTTAAAAACGCCGCAGGTATCAATCCGAGAAATATAGTGCCGTAAAGCGCCACAACGGGTGATAAAAAAAGTGCTACTATATAATACCTAAAACCCAAAGACTTTTTCATGCAAATTGCCGTGGAAATAATAGCGACATAGATGACGCCCCCGACTGTCCCAATCCTAATTCCTGTTGTATATCCATCGTCAAATCCTCCCCCGACTATTGCTTCTGCGGTAAAAATTGCAGTCACTAAAATCAAACAGCCCAAGAACCAAAGGCCTGTCTAGCAGTTCGCTGCATCGATAAATCGGTAAGTTTTCTGAACATCGCGATTTTCTTATTAGTGAGACGAATTACATGATGGGATATTTTTTCTATAGCATATAATAAAAGCCAGCCCACCGGAAACCCCCAGTAGCGTTCCTTACGCTAAGCACATATGGAGGCGCTTGCGGCCATCCCTTAGAGGAAGAGTGTGACTGGGGCCGGACATTATCGGTGCCCGGCGTTCGCCGAATATCCGGTGACCGGTCCCAAAGCCTTCATAGCTTCATGGGGCGCCTTCATGACGCCGTCAGGCTTGGCCGTGAGTTTCCACAGTCGTTCGGCATTTCCGTGGGAGAAGGCCTGGGCGACGTCGTTGGGTAAATCCGAAGCAACGTTCCACCACATCTTCATCTTGTCTAGATAGAGATCGGGCATCCAGAATTTGCTAAACACGTTGTCGAGCGCGAACACGAAGCGGTCTGGATACTCCAGGATCAATTTCTTCCACTGAGGTTTTAATTTTCCATCGTTAATCATGTTGATGAACGGTTTGCCACCGGACTGGTAGAACGGGCTGGCGTGCGAGGTCATGAAGTGGAGGTTGGAATGGGCCGCGAGAACGCGTCGGACATCGGGCTCCTCCAACTGCGCCATGTGGATCATGACGACGGGATGGTCTTGGTTAGAGCGCAAGAACGTTTCCAGCTTGTCCATGTAATCGCGTTTTCCAATAAACGACAGAGCGGCGAACTCCATGTGGACGATCAGCGGCCAATCCTTCCCCTTCGCCGCATCGAAAGCGGCGAGGAACAACTCATCATCGAAATCTATCCTGATTTCATGGTACTTGCCGCCATCGCTGTCGTGCCACACATGAACCTCGGCCATTGCGCCAAAGGGGTCACTTCCCAATTGCCCTTCGAGGCGGTCAAAGTATTCATTGCGAGCATTGCGAGGCCCTATGTGATACCCCCGTCCCTTTATCCGGACCGTCGGGATAATTCGCCGGGGTGCTGCTTTCGCGAAGGCGACAACATCCTGCCAGGGGCGATTGCCTACTATGGAACCCATAATAGCCCCTTTACTGGGGTGCCCCCGTTTGGTGGTCCACCGCTTAAGTTAGAGTTTGGCGCGGTTTAAGTTGATGGACCGGCCGAAGCCATTGGCGAGCGTAGGCCGGAAC
>PBQI01000180.1 GCA_002725625.1 Rhodospirillaceae bacterium
ATGACCCACATCCAGCGGGCGCGTAGGGACCGGGGTGCAAGGTTGGCCGTTGTAGATGTTTATCGTAATCCTACGGTAGAAGCAGCAGACTTGGCTTTGATCATCCGGCCTGGGACCGATGGTGCGCTTGCCAGCGCAATCATGAACGTCTTACTGAATGAAGGATACGCTGATTACAACTACTTGTCGCGGTTCAGCGATTTCGATGAAGAGGTCGAAGCCCACTTGATGTCAAAAACACCCGCGTGGGCGGCCGGTATCACCGGTCTCGCCGAGGCAGAGATCATCAAATTCGCCCGAGAATACGGTGAGACGAAGCGCAGTTTTCTCCGTGTCGGGCTCGGTTTTTCGCGCTCGCACAATGGTGCTTCCAACCTGCATGCGGTTACCTGTCTGCCGGCGGTAACTGGCGCATGGCAGCACCGAGGCGGTGGCGCTTTTCTCATCGGCATCGGAAATTGGAAATTGAACCGGACCTTGGTCCAGGGTCTGGACGCCGTGAAACCTGAAACCCGCATTCTCGATCAATCCAGCATAGGAGCGGTTCTCACTGGTGAAACCGATTCTCTTGGCAACGGTCCTCCAGTAACGGCAATGTTGATCCAAAACGCTAACGTCGCCACCACATCTCCCGATACAGGATCAGTTCTTCGAGGTCTTGGCCGGGACGATCTTTTCACATGCGTGCACGAGCAATTCATGACTTCGACAGCGCGGCTGGCCGATGTTGTGTTACCGGCAACCACGTTCGTCGAGCACGATGATTTGTATTTGGGATTAGGCCACACTCACCTTTCAATGGGCAAAAAGGTGATTGAGGCTCAGGGGCAGGCACGATCCAATCATGAAGTGATTTGCGGCATAGCGGCGCGGATTGGCGCCGAGCATCCTGGCTTTCAAATGACCGCATGGGAATTGATCGATGCAACACTGCGAGCGTCCGGACTAATGGATGCGGAATCCATGCAAAAAACAGGCTGGATTGATGGCGCTCCGGATTTTCACGAAGCGCATTTTATGAAGGGATTTCCCAATGATACGGGTCGTTTCCGCTTCAAACCAGATTGGGTCTCAATAGGTCCCCTGCATAAAGAAATGCCATCTCTGCCTGATCATGCCCCGCTGACCAATGATTTCGATGACGAACATCCATTCCGAATGGTGACACCGCCAGCTCGAAATTTCCTAAACACCTCTTTTACGGAAACGCCGACCTCCCGTGACAAGGAGGCGCAGCCAATGCTGTTGATCCACCCTGAAGATGCAGCCAATTTGGGGGTCGACGACGGAGCTCGGGTCGTGGTTGGCAACCACCAAGGCTCGGTTCGTTTACCAGCACGCCATTTCCCTGGTCTCCAGCGTGGCGTGGTTATACTGGAGAGTGTCTGGCCCGATGAATATTTCGAGGATGGCATCGGCATTAATCTGTTAATCGACGCCCGCCCAATAGCGCCAAACTACGGGGCAGCCTTCCATGATACGGCGGTTTGGATACGGACCGGTTGATAAATCCAGAAGATTAGAGAACTAATCTATTTATAATTTTTTAAGTGCAAAAATAAAGCAATTAGAAATTTTACAATTATCAGAGCAATTTATTTCAGTTTGGCTCCAGCGCTAGTTTTTCAATAACCAAAGGGAGTTTGTGATTTGGAAAAACATGCGGTGAAAAGCCGGAAAACTTTGGAAATGGAAATTACCTCTGGAAAATTTGAAATGGGGATAAATCGGATGAAGTCAAACTAGCAAAACGCTTTGCGGTTTCTCGGATTCCAATCCGCGAGGCCTTAGCAGAGTTGGCTGCTGAAGGACTGGCAATATTTCGCCCGAGACGAAGTGCTGTCGTGGTAACTTTTTCGGCACGACAATTATTAGATATGTATGAAGTTCTCACCGTTTTGGAAGGATTGTGCGCCAATCTTACGGCGCGCAGGATGTCTGATGAAGAGAGAGATGATTTAGTAATTTTGCATTCGAAGATCGAAAAATTATTAAAAATACAAGCAGTTTGATTCTGAGAGCATAAATTTAATGGTGAAATGCTCAGTGGAGCCGATCGACAGCCGGCAAGGTTTCAATCGATCAGTTGCAATATAAAGGTTTCCGGAGGGTATTGCCGGTCAGATCTGGGTAGGAAATCTGTCAGTTTTTGATTTCTGGAAATTTTCGATTCAACGCAGAAATAAAATCCGAAATGCTATCGGCCCTCAGACTGGAATGATCTTTTAAGGCCTCCTCGGCTTCGATAGCGTCGCCATTGGTGATTGCTTCGACGATACGCGTATGTTCCTTGTAAGGTACTTCAATCCGATGTGGAGGTTCCATATAAAGCCGCCTGTAAGGCATCATGCGGTTGCGGATGGAAATGGCTTCCTGCTCGAGAAATTTATTATGACTTCCCGCGTAGATCAAATGGTGGAAGCTCAAATCCATCTGATAGTATTGCGCCCAGTTGTCGTTTTTGAACAATTTGGCCATTTTCGTATGTAGAGTGTTTAGTTTATTCCGCTCTTCTTCAGACATCCGTCGTGCCGCCAAATTGGCACACAATCCTTCTAGAACGGCCAGTACTTCATACATTTCGATGATCTGCTGAATGGAGAATGTCGCCACGATAGCACTGCGTCGAGGGCGAGTTTCCACCAAGCCTTCGGCCGCCAATTCGGCAATGGCTTCCCGAATTGGTGTTCTGGAGACGTTGTAGCGCTCGGCCAAGGAAAGTTCGTCTAGTTTATCGCCAGGCCGTAACTTGCCGGCAATGATTTCCAGTTCCATTGATTTCCGAATTTTGTCCGCGTGCTTTTCCAACTGATCATCTCCAGATACCTGTGCTGAGAATCAAAAATAGTTTACCTCAATTCCTTAAACAAGAAATAATGAACTGTATACTGAAAATACCATTTTGATTTATCATCGAAGCTCTTTGAATTAGGCCTTTCCTGTCAATTTCCATTGCTGGTCGTCGATTATTTTATTGCTGCAAATCGATCAAATGCCGATTACCAAAAATAATTATGTACAGATATTTTAATATCTTGTATACAAAAAAATAAATATAGTATTTATAATAAGATGCTTTTATTGATGGGTGAGAAAAGAAAATGGCCGCAAACAATCCAGACATTTGGTGGCGTCGAATTTATTTGCAAATTTTGCTGTGGGGTGTCGGCTCTACAATTAAAGCACTTTGTATGTTCGACAAGAACTTCGCTCGCCGTCTAAGGGAAAAGGATTATTCGGCGCAAATCATAATTAAATCTGCAGGCTTCGGGCGGACATTCAGATTCGAGAAGGGAGTTTTGCGCACGAGTGCCAGAATGGATGATGCGCCGGACGTTGTTCTGGAGTTCGCAGATTGCTTTATGGCAGCACGACTACTGACACCGCCGATTGACTTCCAACAGCAAATTGACGCTCAAAAGAATTTTCACCTCAAACTCACGGGGCCTGATGAGCTTACCTATTGGTTCACTCAAACAGTTATGGCTACTCGTCGTATTGGATGGCGATATGGTACGCCACTTGATGATGGAAGCATCCGTTATACGACCAATACAAATGGCGGGCCCTTGTTCGTGCACGTCAGGGACAAAAAGATCGTACGGGTCAACCCGATCGATTTCGACGCTTCGGACGCCGCAAGCTGGACCATAAAAGCGCGGGGTAAAACATTTAAGCCTCCCCGGAAAGCGACTGTAAGTCCGCACGCCTTGGCCTGGAAGTCATTGGTCTATTCGCCAGACCGTATATTAACACCATTGAAGCGCATCGATTTTGATCCGAAAGGAGACCGCAATTGTCACAACCGAGGGATTTCAGGATACGAACCTATCAGTTGGGACGAAGCACTAGATATCGTTGTCAAAGAAATGAAGCGTTTAAAGCGAGATGTCGGTCCCGGCGCCATTGCGTATAGCCATGGATCGCACCATACATTTGGCAATATTGGTTACCAACTCAGTGCATTCCGGCGATTCGTCAACGCTATCGGCATGACCGAAGTACACCCCAACCCTGACAGTTGGGAGGGGTGGTATTGGGGCGCCATGCATCATTTCGGCCACAGCATGCGCTGTGGCGCACCGGAAAACTACGGTACGGCTGAGGATTGTTTGGAAAATTGCGAAATGATCGTATTCTGGTCGTCCGATCCGGAAGCGACCAACGGCATCTATGCAGGATTTGAAGGCACCATCCGGCGCCGTTGGCTAAAGGATCTGGACATTGATTTTGTCCATATCAATCCTCACTATTGTGAAACGGCCGCCTATCTACGTGGCAAGTGGCTGGCGCCTAAACCAACGACGTCACCGGCGCTTGGTCTGGCTATTGCTTATGTCTGGATCACCGAAAGCAGTTACGACACGAAATACGTAGAAACTCGCACCGTTGGATTCGACCAGTGGAAAAGCTACGTCCTCGGCTCTAAAGATGGTGTCCCCAAATCACCCGATTGGGCGGCGAAAGAGACCGGCGTGCCAGCCAAGGACATTTTCGTCCTGGCCCGAAAATGGGCCGCTAAAAAAACCTACTTAGCAGCTGGCGGCGGCAACGGTCATGGTGGAGCTTGCAGAAATGGTACCGGGACTCAGTGGGCACGCGTCTTAGTCTGCCTTATGGCAATGCAGGGAATCGGTCGACCCGGGGTCAATTACGGGTTTATGCAATGGGGTGCGCCGGTCAATTTACGATTCTATTTTCCCGGCTACGCCGAGGGCGGTATCGCCGGCGATCTAGAACATACGGCAATGGCTGTAAATCTGTATCAACGGATGCCGCAATTACCGGCGGTAAATACCGTCACCCAGAAAATTCCCAAACTATCCCTGCCGGAAGCGATTTTGGAAGGCACCACTGAAGGACACCCCTGGAACGCCAAAACTGTTCAAGGGCAATTCGTCCGGTTCAAATATCCTGCCCCGGGTCATGCACCGGTACAAATGATCTACAAGTACGGTGGTTCCATAATTGGAACAGCCAATGACACCAATCGCTACATTGATATGTACCGATCGGACAAACTCTCGTTTGTGGTCAATCAGGCAATCTGGATGGAAGGCGAAACCAAATTCGCCGATATCATTCTACCGGCCTGCACCAGCATGGAGCGGTGGGATATCAGTGAATGGGCGGGTACTCACGGCTATACCCAAGATTCCCAATCGCAACTCAACCATCGGGTTATTGTTCTACAGCACAAATGCATCGAACCCCTAGGCGAATCGAAGGCCGACTACGACATTTTCGTCGAGATCATGAAGCGTTTGGGCATGAGTGCATATTTTTCGGAAGGGATGAGTGATTTGGATTGGGTCAAACGGATGTTCGACGCTTCTGACTTGCCCGACCATATTACATGGAAGGAATTTCTTAAAAAGGGGTATTTTGTCGTACCGGCCGAGGACAGAAAACTAAGACCGCCCGTCTCATTCCGTTGGTTCCGAGACGGTGGTAAGAAAGATGTTCCCGAAGCCCAACCCCTGCCGGGTGACTATACCGAGAAGTTTCTATCCGGCCTGCAAACTCAAACCGGCAAGTTTGAGTTCGAGGCATCAAGCCTCAAGCGTTACGACCCGGATGATGAGGAACGGCCACCCATTGCCAAATACCGGCGACACTGGGAATACGATGACGAGCAAGGCTCAGTTTCATATCCGTTGAGCCTATTGACGCCGCATCCGCGTTATAGCTTCCATACTCAAGCCGATGGCAAAGACAGCTTCATCAATGATATTCCCGATCATCGTGTCGAGATCAATGGTCACTTCTACTGGGTTATAAGAATGAATTCTAAAGATGCAGATGATCGCGGCATCAGTCGCCACGATATCGTCAAAGTATTCAATCAACGCGGTGCCGTTCTATGCGCCGCCGATCCGACAGACCGACTTCAAAAAGGAGTTGTTCATGGCTACGAATCCTGCGCTGTCTACGAGCCACTCCAGGAAACGACGCAATCTAACCAACCCGCAATCGATCGGGGTGGTTGTTTGAACCTTCTCACGCCAAAAAGACCGCAAATCAAAAAATCCCATTCGATGGCAAGCAGCACAACAATTGTGGAAATTGAGCTCTGGAGTAACGCCGCTTTATCCGGAGACGCTAAAGAGCGGTCTAACGAATACTCCGAGCGACCAGAGAATACGCAAATGGAAAAGGAAATTACCGTTGGCTGAAAAATGGAACCTCGTCATCGATATCGATGAATGCATTAATTGCCAGAACTGCACTTTAGCAGTCCAGGACGAATACGCGGAATGCGCCCATCCCGGATACGCTGCACCCATGCCAAAGCATGGGCATCGTTGGATAGACATCAAGCGCACAGAACGCGGGCGGCACCCCATTATTGACGTTTCGTTCATCCCCGTCATGTGTAACCACTGCGACGATGCTTCTTGTTTCGCTGCAGCTGAAAACGGTGCCATAGAAAAGCGGGTGGACGGCATCGTCCTGATTCATCCGGATAAAGCCAAGGGTCAAAGACAACTTGTTGATGCCTGCCCATTTGGCGCCATCTGGTGGAACGAGGATGAACAAGTCCCTCAACACTGGAATTTTGACGCGCATCTTCTGGATTGCGGCTGGAAGGAACCCAGGTGCGTCAACGTGTGCCCAACTGGAGCCCTGGAGTCCCTAAAAATTTCCGATGTACAGATGGCAAAAAAGGCTGAAGCCGAAAACCTGGAAGTGTTGCTACCGGAACTATCAGTTAAGCCGCGCGTGTATTACAAAAATCTGTTTCGCTACTCGAAGGCCTTCGTTGCCGGCAGCGTCACGCGGGCGGTTGATGACCGAGAAGAATGCGCAGCTGGCGTCTCCGTGGTTTTAAGCCATGCGGGTGAAACCGTTGCGACCACTGGAACCGACGATTTCGGCGATTTTTTGTTTGATGGATTGGACAAGTTCAGTGGCGATTATCTGTTGCAAATTCAGCAAGACGGTCAGCCGCCATTAAATAAAAAGGTCAAAATCGAGAACAGTGTCGTTGTCGAGATTTCGATATAAGTGGGGTTTATCTGATGGAAAAAGAACCGTTTCTAAAAACCAGAAATCCAGTATCCATAGCACCGCCCGGTGGTCTCTATAGTCATACGGTGGAGGTGCCACCGAACGCACGGTGGTTATACCTTGCTGGCCAGGTCGGAATCAAACCGGACGGAAGCATGCCGGATGACCTGGAAACCCAAGATGATCAGATGTGGCGCAATGTAATTTTTATACTGGATGACGCAAATTTCGGTGTGGAAGATATCGTCAAGATTAATGTTTATTCGACGGTAGCCGAAGCGCTTCCCATTCATGCCGAGAATCGCGTAAAATATCTCAACGGCAACCATATTCCTGCTTCAACTTGGGTCGTGGTGAAGGAACTCGCAAAACCGGACATCCTCATTGAGATGGATATTGTGGCTGCAAAATCCGGCAAGATTCAATCAGAAAGAAGCTAATCTTTTCTGCGCGATTATCTATATCATGCTATATCCGTCCCCCAATAATCTAAGCAAAATTTAAAAATTCAACGTGGGTCTTGGTCCCTGCTGAGCTCATCGGCGAAACCGTAAATATTTTATTTAGTATTTTTTATCAAATTTTTTGTATACAATAGTTATTTTTTAGTATATTAGTTTCTCAGATTTAAATGAGAGGTATATTCCAATGACAGCAAATTCTAAACGCTTATGTGTTGATATTGGGGGCACGTTTACCGATTGCCTCGTCCTTGATGAGGTGACTGGTCAGTTTTCATTGGTCAAATCGCCGACGACACCAAGCGATCCTTCCGACGGTTTTCTAGACGGAATGGCCAAAGCCGCAAAAGAATTCGGTGAATCGATTGAAGAGTTTCTAGGCTCAATAAGCGTACTCATACACGGTACAACGTTGGCGACCAATGTTTTGCTGACTGGTAACGGTGCCAAAACCGGAATGCTGACAACGCAGAATTTCAGGGACTTCCTGGAAATCCGTCGGGCGATCAAGCCGCTTCATATTTCCCTTTTCAACGTATTTATTCCGCCGAACCGGCCCTTGGTTCCGCGTTACTTGCGTCTCGGCGTTCCGGAGCGGACGCTTTATACGGGCGAAATCTTTGAACAACTGGACGAAGAGAAGACAGCCGAAGCTGTCGAACAATTGCAAAGCGAAGGTGTGGAGGCCGCTGCCGTATGCTTCCTTCATTCTTATGCCAATCCGACAAATGAACTTCGGGCTGCCGAGATCGTTAAAAACGTGGCGCCGGATATGTATGTGACTACCTCTCATGAGACCATCCATGTATGGCGGGAGTTTGAAAGATTTAACACGACGGCCGTCGGTGCTTATGTGGGGCCTGCCGTAGCCAACTATCTCAGGCGCCTTGAAGATCGGCTGAGAAGTTCCGGATTCGGCGGTAACATGTTGATGATGTTGGCGAACGGATTGGTGCAAACCGTCGATCAATGTATCGATCGCGCTGTTTATTTCCTGCATTCCGGTCCGGCGGCCGCACCTTCCGGTGCCCGTTTTCTTGGAGAAATTGAAGGAAAGGACCAATTGCTGTCGGTCGATATGGGCGGCACGAGTTTTGATGTCGGATTGGTCCGCCAGGGCGAAATACCGACAACCAGTGAAAGCTGGGTCGCCGACCAGCGGGTTGCCATCCGTATGGTTGATATCGAAAGCGTCGGTACCGGTGGCGGCAGTATCGCTAGTATTGATGCCCTTGGTTTGCTTAAAGTTGGTCCGGAAAGTGCAGGTGCCGATCCGGGTCCGGCCTGCTTTGGCAAGGGTGAAGAACCGACCGTCACGGATGCCGATCTGGTTTTGGGCTTGCTGTCACCGGACTATTTCCTGGGTGGTGATATGAGCCTGGACGTAGAGCGTTCCCGTAAAGCAATTGATAAAGTCGGCAAACCTTTGGACATGAATACAGTCGATGCTGCTTATTCCATATTTACGTTGGCCAATATGTCCATGGCCGACGAGATCATCAAAGTTTCCACCAAGCGAGGATACGACGTTCGTCAGGCGACCATGATTGGCGGCGGCGGCGGCGGTCCGGTGCATGCCGGCTTTATCGCCGACAGGCTCAATATACCGTCGGTCGTTATTCCTTCCGTGGCTTCCCTATACAGTGCATTCGGCATGTATGCGATGGACATCGGTGAAGATTATGCCCGCTCTCATGTGCGGCGCGTCGATGCTGCTGAACCCAAGGAGATTAATGATCTCTACGAAGAAATGGAAAATGAGGCTTTGGCGGCATTTGAAATTGTTGGTGTCGATAGAAAAGACGTCAAATTCCGGCGAACCATAGACATGCGCTATATCGGCCAGTTCCACGAAGTCGAAGTAGATGTGGACGGCGGGGATTTCGACTCAAAAAGTCTGATCAAGGCTACCGGTAATTTCAGCGCCAAACATGATGAGCTTTTCACCTTCGCCATGCCTTGGAAGGGCGTCGAATTGCTGACGCTCCGCGTCAAAGCGACGACGCCGAACGCTCCATTCAAACTTCCCGAGATTACGAGTGAGGGAACCGACGCGTCGTCCGCCAAGAAATCCGTTCGCTCCTGCTATTTCGGAAATGGGTTTATTGAAGTTCAGGTTTATGACGGCAGCAAATTGACTGCTGACAATGAGACTCCCGGACCCGCAATCATCGAGGAAACAACCACTACAGTGGTTATTCCGGAGAACTACGATTGTCACGTCAACGCTAACAAAAACTACGTTCTGACCCGCAGAGCTGACGCGTAGGAATGGTTTAGGAGAACGATTATGAGTGATAAGAAATTAGACCCAACCACGATCGCCACGATCTGGCATTCCATGCAAACAGCCACCAAGGAGATGCGCTACATCATCGATCGCACCTGCCAGAACATGCTAATCAGCCAACTTCACGACGTCTCTTGCGGCCTCTGGGGCGCGGATGGTTCGACCATTGCGGTGCCAGTTGGTTTGCCGGTGCAGTTTTTAGGCGGCGAATTTCCCATCCGGGATTTGGTTAAGAAATACGGTGATGATATGAAACTGGGGGACGTTTTCCTGTCCAATGATCCCTATCATGGAGGTCATGCCAACCATCTGCCCGATTGGGCATTTTTCCGGCCCATCTTTTATGAGGGCGAATTGCTGTTCTTCACTATGACCCGCGCTCACCAACAGGACACTGGTGGATCATTCCCTGGAGGGTATTTCCCCAACGGTCATGATATTCATGCCGAGGGTATTTGCATTCCGCCGACCCGTGTTGTGGAAGGTGGCGAAGAGCAAACCGAGATTTTAGAACTCATTTGGAACAATGTGCGGTTTTCCGAAGGTGTCAAGATCGATAACTACGCTATGATCGCGGCGACCAAAGTTTGTGAAGATCGCGTAATTGATCTTCTGGATAATTTCGGTCGAGACACGGTCCTTGCCTGTGTGGATGAGATGTTTGACCGAACAGAAAGAGCTGTACGGGCTGAAATAGCCAAAATTCCGGATGGTGAATATACAGCGGAAGCGGCTACCGACGACGACGGTACAACATTGGACGAACATGTCTGGATCCGTGTCAAAGTTGCGATTGATGGTGATCAAATGACCATTGATTTCGAGGATACCGACAAACAGCGCACCGGATTCGTTAACTGTGTTTATGCGGCCACCTACGGTTGCGCTAGTGGCGCCGCTATCATGACCTTTGATCCGTCTCTGGCCGATTTTCACAATGCCGGCACAATGCGGGCCATTGATATCAAGGCGCCCTTGGGCTCGGTGGTGAACTGTGAGTACCCGGCGACGGTGGGCGCCTCGCCGGTCAATATGGGAAACCAGATTATGGAAGCCGTGCTTGATGCGCTCTCCAAAGCACGGCCGGATCGCGCTATCGCCGCTTGGGGCAAACACCGGGGTGACTATACCTTTGGCGTGGATCCCCGCACCAATGAGCGCTATGTCCGTACGTCCTTCGATTACGACGGCAGCGCCGGCGCAGTTTGGGGTTACGACGGTTACCAAGGCGTCACGTCTTTGACGGCCATGGGCGCGATTAACCGGGGCGACATGGAAGAAATGGAAGCCCGCCTGCCTTGGCGAATTCTGAAATACGAAATGGTTGAGGACTTCACCGGCGAAGGTCGGTGGCGCGGAGGTCCCGGCATTCATTGGGAAGCCATCAATGAAGGCAGTGACGGTCAAATGGCAACTGGCAGTTCCGATGGTGATGTGGTTCAAGGATTTGGCGCCCAGGGCGGAAATCCATCACCGATTTGCCGGACCTACATCGATCGAGGTGACGAAAGAATCCGGATAAAACCTCACCGCATGGCAGAGATTAAAGAAGGCGATATCATTATCAAGCAATCCAGCGGCGGAGGTGGTGTTGGTGATCCGTCCGAGCGGGATCCTGAAATGGTGCTGGAAGACGTCATCAATGAGCTTGTCAGCGTTGAGGCTGCTCGAGAGATATACAAGGTTGCCATTGATCTAGAAAACAGGACAATCCTCGGTGACGAAACAAAAGAACTCCGAGCGGTTTTGAGAAACTAGTCCGGCAGATACGTGGTGGTCATGGCAACTAAAGTAAACAATGAACTGGCTCTCGAACTATACCGAGGCATGGTCACCATTCGTGCCTTTGAGGAAGAGGTCCGCAAGATGTTCAGCGCCGGCTTGGCGCCGGGTCTGGTGCACTTGTATTCAGGCCAGGAAGCGGTCGGGGTCGGTACAATCGCCAATCTGAACTCGGACGATTTTATCGCCAGCCATCACCGCGGCCATGGTCACTGTGTTGCCAAAGGTAGTGACATCACCCGGCTGTTTGCCGAGATCATCGGTCGGCGACCAGGCTACAGTCTGGGCCGGGGCGGATCCATGCATATCCATGATCCGGAAACGGCCAATCTGGGCACCAACGGGATCGTCGGCGGCTCGGTGCCCTTAGCGACAGGCGCTGCGTTGTCGGCGAAGCTGCGCCGCACCAGCCAGGTGGCGGTCAGTTTCTTCGGTGACGGCGTTCTCAATCAGGGCATCCTATTCGAATCCTTGAACATGGCAGCGCTCTGGTCCCTGCCAGTGGTGTTTGTCTGCGAAAACAACGGTTATGGCGAATTTACCGAGATCGACGAAGTGACGGCCGGCCGGCCCTATTCCAAGCGGGGGGAAACCTTTGATATTCCTGCGGTGAAGGCAGACGGCATGGACGTTCTGGAAGTTTACCGGGAGGTATCGAAAGCCGTCGTCAGGGCGCGGGAAGGGAAGGGCCCGACCTTTCTGATCTTCGATACCTATAGATACTCCGGGCATTCAGTAGGGGATAAGCAGGATTACAAGGACGACACGAAGGTCAAGCTTTGGCAGTCCAGGGATCCCATCGTGAAGCTGGGTAACGCTCTGGTGAAACAGAAAAAAGCCACCCGCAAGGAACTAATATCGCTGGACGAAGAGATCACGGCCACCGTCGCTGTCGCGGCCAAGGCTGCCAAGCAGATGCCCGAGCCGGACGCTAATGATTTAGGGAAACATGTCTATGCCCCCTGATGCGACTACAAAGGCCCAAAGCGAGCGTATCCTGACCTTCAAGGATGCCATCCTCGAGGCCATTCAGGAGGAAATGGCCAAAGACGAACAGATTTTCCTGATCGGCGAGGACGTTGGCGCGGCAGGCGGCGTCTTCAAACAAACTGAGGGCCTGTTCGAGGCCTTCGGTGCAGATAGAGTCATTGATACTCCCATTTCAGAGTCTGCGATATTCGGCCTTACCGTCGGTGCCGCCATGGCGGGTTCACGGCCCATCGTCGAGATCATGTTTGGCGATTTTCTTACTCTGGTTATGGATCAGCTGGTCAATCAGGCGGCCAAGGTGCACTACATGTCGGCTGGTGGATTCACGGTTCCCCTCGTGCTGCGCACTGGGATCGGCGTCGGCGGCAGTCTGGGGCCGCAGCATTCCCAAAGCCTCCATTCCTGGCTCGCCCATATCCCGGGATTGAAAGTGGTAATGCCCAGTTCAGCCGCCGACGCCAAAGGCCTTTTTAAAGCTGCTGTCCGGGATAACAACCCGGTGGTCTTTATGGAAGACCGTATGACCTACAATCTGAAGGAGCATGTGCCCTCGGGTGAACATGTGGTTCCGTTAGGCAGCGCGGCGGTCAAACGAAGGGGCGTTGATGTCACCATCATCGCCGTCTCCCGTTCAGTGCACACCGCCCTCAAGGCGGCAGAAGAGCTACAAAAAAGAAGCATCAGCACCGAGGTGATCGACATCAGGACTCTGGTGCCGTTGGATGTGGACACCATCGTCTCTTCGGTGGCCAAAACCCACTGTGCCCTGGTCCTCGACGGCGGCTATCAATCCTTCGGCATCACCGGCGAAATCGCGGCCACCATCGGAGAATTGCTTTTCGATTATCTCGATGCTCCAATTAAACGTTTGGCGGCGCCTGATGTTCCCATTTCCTTCAGTCGATCACTGGAGCCGGCGTTAGTGCCAAGCGTTGATCAAGTGGTAGCCAAGGTTTCAGAAATGTATAGCGAAACCGATTAGTCAAAGGCAGGAGACAATATGACGAGTTCGCTGACACTGGTTCAGTCCGTCTCAATTCTGGAATGCATGTTACGCATTCGCCGGTTCGAAGAGATGCTGATCGATCTCGCAAAAGATCATAATTTCGGCCATTATCATCTATATATTGGCGAGGAAGCGACCGGCGCAACGGTTGCCGAGTCGCTACGCGATACAGACCTCCTGCTGACAACTTGGCGCAATCACGGACATCTGTTGGCGCGCGGCGCCGAACCAGGGAAGATGGTGGCTGAAATTCTTGGTAGAATAGATGGCTACAACAAGGGGCGTGGGGGCACATTGCATCTGACGGCCCGAGAAAAAGGGTTCTTGTCGACATCGGGCCTGGTTGGCGGTGCAGTCGGACTGGCAGCGGGTGCCGGATTTGCTTTGAAACAGATGGGAGAGGGCAATATCTGCGTCGTCTTTTTCGGCGATGGCGCCCTGGAAGAAGGGATCGTCTTTGAAGCCATGAACCTAGCCTCACTCTGGGCCTTGCCTGTTCTATTCATGTGCGAGAACAATAATTCCGGCGCCATCAGCGCCCAAGAGGGAGGATTTCCCTCCTCCGAAATCGCCGCAAGTAAAATAAGCGATATTCCGAAATCTCTAAACATCAAAACAGATGTCGTCGATGGCGCAAACGTTGCTGCCGTACATGATGTTGTTAATGACGCGGTTTGTGAGATGAGAGAAAGCGGCAAGCCAATATTTATCGAAGCCTATACCGAACGCTGGCCGGGATCGCGCCCATTGTGGCCTGAGCAAGCGACGCCGGTGACCGATATCACTTCAGCTTGGGATGAGACAGTGATTTCCGGTGATTCTAGTGGCTGGATTCGCGACTATGATCCGATTATCCGATTTGTCCGGGGCGGGCTTGATCAGGGTATGTTTACAGAGAGCGATTTGCTGGATCGCGATTCACGAATTTTGTCTGAAATTAAAGAGGCGCGAGCTTTCGGTGAAGCCAGTGCCTATCCGGATCCAGAATCTGCATTAGACGGCACTTTCGTGGCCCAAGAGGTATAGTGGGGGAGAGGAATGATGACAAACATATCCTATGCTCAAGCTTTGGTCGACGGTATGCGGGAATGCATGGTAGCGGATTCTTCCGTCAGTCTCGTCGGCACTAACGTTCTAGGGCTAGGCCCGCAACGACCCCTTATCGAAAAGGTTCGGGACGAATTCCCTGACCGGGTCTTCGATCCGCCCTGTTCAGAGGCTGGATTGGCATCCCTAGGTATCGGTGCCGCCATGGCGGGTGCTAGGCCGATCATTGATTTCGGCGTTGGCAGTTTCTCCTTGCTCGCGTGGTGTCAACTGGTGGCAGAAGCAGGCGTTGCCCATCATATGTCTGGCGGCCAAATTAAGGTCCCGATGGTATTCACCATGCTTCACGGCTTGCGCGGTGGTGGCGGTGGCCAACATTCGCATAGCCCCCAGGCCATGCTCTGGAATAATCCCGGCATTGAAATTGTCGTACCATCGACCCCGAAAGATGTTAAAGGGCTCTTCAAATCTGCCGTCGCCAGCAACAACCCGACCGCGATCATCAGTCACGCAAAATTGCTTGGCGTTGAAGGTGAGGTGCCGGAAGAGGATCTCACCATTGAATTGGGCTCCGGAGCAGTTAGTCGGTTGGGTATGGACGTTTCTTTGATCGCCAGTTCAATTTCCGTTATTGCCGCATTGGAGGCTGCCGACATTCTATCAAATAACGGCGTTGATGCTGAAGTGATAGATTTGCGAACGCTCAATCCGCTGGACAAGAGTATCATTATTGAGTCAGTGCAGAAAACCGGACGAGCCGTCATCGTCGATGAAACCAATGAGAGTTGCGGTGTTGCAGCGGAAATTTCAGCGATCATCAGTGAATCCACCTTTGAAACTCTGAAATCCCCCATTAGACGCGTCACCCGGCCAAATGTACCCGTGCCGGCAAGTCCACTTCTGGAAAAGTGTTTAGAAATAACGCCGGAAAGAATCGTCTCTGCAGTAAAGGAAATTGTAGGATGAATTTGCTATGCACGAAGATCATACGCTGATCCAAGCAACTGCTCATGTCCTTACAGGGATCTGCTTTATTGCTATCGGGATAATTAACTTCTTTCGGCGTGCCGACGTCCATGCGGAGATGCGGGGGTTTGGCGTTCCTTTGCCGGAAGTGGCATTGCCCATCGGCCTTACTTCTCAAATTCTCGGCGGCTTGATGCTGATTTTCGACTACTACGCAGGTTTCGGCGCAATCATCCTTATCATATTCACCGTGGTCGCCAGTGCTATTTTCTTGCGCTGGTGGAAAGTCCAAGACAATCAATTCAAGCGCATTCACCAGGTTATAGGCATCTACACCAACTTCGCCGTAGTTGCTGCTTTGATATTACTTTTCGAAATGAACGGATTGACGAGGTAGTTGATTAAGAAGGCATCATAAAATAGCTTCATTAAAAAAAAGATGTAATTACCCTAATGATCACCCAACTGGTGCGGCAGAATAAAATACCTGAGTACGAAAGCTGGTTGAGGGGTATTCACGCCGAAATCAGAAATGCGGAAGGGTTCAGCAGCGCCGACATTATTCGCCCGACAGAAGGTTCTGAGCCTGAATATGTCGTGTTGCTAAAATTCGAAGACGTTGAGGTTTCACGAACGTGGACGCGATCCAAAGAGCAGGAAATACGGTTAGAGAAATTACCTACATTAGTCAAATCAAGAACTGAATCACAACAAGAAATGGGTATGGAAATGTGGTTACAACGGCCACGACAGAATCGGTCAAATACTTGTCTTCATAATGCGCGGACATGGGGCCGTCGTTGCATGACGAAATCTCAAAGAAGCGGTTATGACCGCTATATATATCTGCAATATAATGCAAGTATTCAAAATGACGCCATGAAAATGGGTGACCCGGTTTATTTATCGGAAAAAGAGTTTGAACTACTGACGGAAACTCAGTTCTTACCTTTAGCCAGGGACAGGGCTTGGGAATATTTCTGTGCGCGAGCCGAAAAGGAAATGGTCTGAAGTAAATTTCTATTTTGGTGCATTATCCATTTCTACAATCGTCAATTCTGTATCAAATCTGAATTTGGAGTGAATTTATATGCCTGAGATCGCCGGACCACTAAATGTGAAAATGAAACTCTCTGCAACATGTCCAAACAGCACCCGGACAGACACAGTTGTTGCCGGTCATGAAGTGATCACAGATGAACCGGAAGAACGTGGGGGCACGAATTTGGCGGCAGCGCCGATACAGACCTTCATGGCCTCTCTACTCGGTTGCACAAATGTTATCACTAATAAATGCGCGCGTGATTTAGGAGTGAACATTACTTCAATGGAAATTGAAATGGAAGCCGAGCTTGACCGTCGTGGCATGTTTTTAGTTGAGCCAGTTGCCGTACCATTTCCCAGTATCACTCTAAACATCGATGTCAAAACAGACGCGACTGATGATCAGTGGGAGAAAGTGGTTGATTATCTCCACAAGTTTTGCCCAATCGCAGTTGTCATTCGGGCAAGCGGGACAACAATCCACGAAAACTGGAATCTCATACGGGATTAAAAAATTGTTCCACAGTAAAAATCATCTTCGTCTTTGGAAGTCTAAAATTGGAATATTCTGATCAAATGATTGATTATACACGAGGTAGAGAACAGCTAATCTGAAGTAGTTCTCCAACAATATTCGGTTCTTCAGTGTTTGGTGCCAGCGCTTGATCTTGCCCTGGGTCTGGGGGTGATACGGTGCAATGCGGACATGATCCATGTCTTGGTCATCGAGCCACTCGGCCAGATCGCCGGAGATACAGGATCAGCCGTTATCACTGAGTAACCTCGGCTTGTGGACGACATGGGCGAAGCTAAATTTCTGCCAATTCTGCGGTCGCATCAAGATGACATGCTCCGCCTGAATAAACAGGTTTCGTAGATCATTACTGCCGCGTTTGGAGATACGTCCCAAGATCGCTTTGCCGCCCGTCCTGTATTGACGGAGACCGAGACCGAGCTAGGCTCCGAAGTCACGTCCGCGTCCGAAAGCCTTTCCGGTTCCAATGGTCGCGAGCACAGCTGCCGATATGATTGGCCCGGTGCCAGGAACGCTCATCAACCATTGACAGTTTTCTTCATGCTTACTGTTTATCTCTATCTCGCCGGTGATGCTCTCAATGCGCTCATCAAGCTTCCATACCAATAAGACAAGACGGCAGCTTTTCGAACTCCTTTACCAGCGCTAGGTGCTTGATCTTTCGACGCAGCACTATCTTGCCGTCAGGGTCAAAGCCAACAAGGTGAAATAATTCCTTGCCGATATCCAGCCTTGGCATCAGGCGGCGTAAATGTTTACCGGCGAGCCTTCCTGCCACGCACATTCACCATCAAACATGAAACATAGCGGGGTCGTGGGGAAAGAGAATCCTAGTGTCGCTATCCTTCCGGATAACGCGGCGGAGATAAGAGACTTGTCGTATTAAATCAATTTCCCAAGTTCATTGTGCTGTTCAAAATATGCTGTTATTTGATCTTGAAAGTTTTGCGGCCAATGAGGCGGGCGGACTCCCGTTGCGTCGACAAACGATACCTTCTCATAGCCATCAGATCCTCGGCGCATCGCCCAAAATCCGGAGAAACTTGAAACTTCACCGAAATATTCACCAACGGCCAAGGTGACGCCAGGATGAAAATCCTTTTTGCTCTTAGTATCTTTGACAAGATCAGATTTTTTATGTTTTTCTACAAACGCCCGGTCACATTGCGTCAGCTGCAGTTCCAAATCGTCTCCACATACAATTCCACCCTTTTTCAGCAAACGATCACATTTGACAAGATCGTCGAGCACATCGGCGTAATGGTGGCTGCCATCAATATAGATGAGGTCAAATTTATTATCATCGAGGGTCGGTAGAATTTCTCGGCTGGTTCCTCTGATCGGTGTTACTTGGACATTGTCAGGACACAAAGAGGCGTTGTGACAAAAGATCTGATAAATATTTTGATCTTTCATACTCTTGGTCATTTTTTCGTTGTAAAGGTCTGCTCTGAATTCTCCCCAGGGGTCGATACAAACAATCTGGCAGTCCCCGACCAGTAACTTTTCGGCAGCATTTGACCATGTAATCAATGACGACCCGGCGAATGAGCCAATTTCCAGAATATTAACTGAAGCAGCAGGTGCGCCTACTAAATCCACGGCCGCCGCCATAAAAACCTGCCTTTCCGGCGCGTGGCTTCCCTGTAGAAATTCGCTCGCATATATATGGTGAGCACTGAATAATAATCGCTTTAGTTCAATTATACTCGCCGGGTTCTTCTCCAGACAAATGGATTTGTCAAAATTTCTAGCGGATTCCGAGAGTTCGCCTAGTTGGAATAAGGCATAAGCAAGAAGTAGAAAATATTTTGCATTGTCGGGCGACAATTCGATTGCACGTCTAAGGTAAACGACGGCCTGGACTCCGTCCTTTTCTTCTAAACTTTCCCGATTCCCGGCAAATAGGAGATCTGCGGTATCTCTATATCGTGCTGACGGACTGCATGATTCCCTATTTGATACTTGAGCCAATGATTTTATATCCATCCGGCAATGTATATTTCCACGAGCTGCACGGTATTAAACTATGATTAATAAAAAATAAATTTTTTTTGCATCACGCCTTTATGTCCACACATGACTATTAGCTACCGGAATCAGCACCCTCGATATAGAGTCTGCTATCAGAGCTAAAGCCGCTAAAATAGCAAACACGATCCAAAAATCATAGGCATCAAACAAAAGTCTCGCGCGCGTGGGATGGAAATCGCCCCCCCCCCCTCTTGAGGAAAACCAAGGCTGCTTTACGGTTGCGATGCTTTGAGACGCGATCTTCCAGAACTTCCCCTTCATGATCAACCGCCC
>PBQI01000181.1 GCA_002725625.1 Rhodospirillaceae bacterium
AATGACAGGGTTTCCAGATCCGCTGATGGCTCTAGAATCCGGATCTATTAAAAGCAAATTCCTATCCCTAAGTCGGATCGTAATTTGATAGTGTGGTTAACTCAATGGGTTACTCGGAGGTTTAGTATTCAGAGAGACCAGTTCTGGATATTGCAGAAACTGGCAAATAGCGGAAAGTAAATCATTTTGAAGAGGAGTTTGTAAGTGGATATTTCCATAGAGAAAACTGCACTTGACGGTGTGTTTGTGGTAAACCACCAGGCGTTTCAGGATGATCGAGGTTTTTTTACTGAAGTTTATCGCAAGGACCTATTCGGCGAGCAGGGATTGCCGGAGTCATTCGTGCAGTTGAACCATTCTGGGTCGGTTCGTAATGTCCTAAGGGGCCTGCATTTTCAGTGGGAACCGCCGATGGGCAAGATGATGAGAGTTACCCGCGGAGTTGCCTTTCTCGTGGCGGTGGACATACGCAAGGATTCCCCGACTTTGGGAGAGTGGTTCGGGATCGAGTTGAGCGCCGAAGATCGGCGCCAGGTTTGGGCTCCGGCTGGTTTTGCACGCGGCTTTTGCGTCTTGTCCGATTATGCTGAAATCATGTATCTGTGCACGGGGACGTACAATTCTCAATGCGAGTCCGGCATCCTATGGGAAGACCCTGAAATCGGCATTAAGTGGCCGGTTGATGAGCCGATAATTTCGGGCAAAGATCATAATGCGCAAACTCTTAGCGCTTGGTTGAGCCGGAAAGAGTCCACGTTTTTCACTAACGAGAAGGAGTAAGGCGTTGAGGATTTTGGTTGCTGGTGGCGCTGGATATGTCGGGTCTGTGCTGGTCCCGATGTTACTAGAACGTGGTTACGAAGTAGACGTATTGGATTTACTCTGGTTCGGAAATCACTTGCCCAAGGATGTTAAGGTGTTACAGAAAGACATTCTCGATTTGTGCGAGGCTGATTTGGATGGTTATGAACAGGTGCTATTTCTGGCGGGATTATCCAATGATCCGATGGCCGAGTTCTCCCCTTCGCAGAACTTTGTATTTAATGCCGCCTCGCCTACATACTTGGCCTATATTGCGAAGCGCGCGGGAGTCAAACGCTATATTTATGGCAACTCCTGTTCGGTGTACGGCTATACGACGAATGAGTTGTACGACGAGACTTCACCTACAATTTCCAACTATCCGTATGGGATCTCTAAACTGCAAGGTGAGTACGGCGTCTTGAAACTGATGGACGATTCGTTCTCCGTGATTTCATTACGCAAAGGCACAATTTGCGGCTATAGCCCGCGTATGCGCTTGGACCTGGTAATCAACACGATGTTCAAAAGCGCTCTGTCACTGAACCGGATAACTGTGAATAACCCGGCGATCTGGCGTCCCATCTTAGATATACGGGACGCCGCTTACGCCTATATACGTTCGATTGAAGCGAACATGAATTTAGGCGGAGTTTATAATATTGCCTCTGGCAACTATACGGTCGGGGAGATTGCCGACTCCGTGTTAGCCGGCATACGTGAATACTTGGCTGTCAACCCCGAGTTGGAGATTAAGCACATTACCGATTTTCGTAATTACAAGGTGAGCATTAAAAAAGCAGAGGAAGTTCTGAGTTTCAAGCCGATGTTCGCCATTCCCGATACTATAAAGCAATTGGTAGATAATTTGGATTGCTTTAATGACTTTGATAACTCAAACTATTTTAATATAGAGATATTTAAAAAGGCGAATTAGGCCACGTTCAAAGGAGAAATTTTGAGAGTCGCAATTATTGGTGCCAATGGCCAACTCGGATCCGACATAGCGGCTATGTATAAAGAGAGGGAAGCGGAGGTCATACCCCTGAACCACGAAGATATTGAAATTGGAGACAGCGATTCTGTGCGCTCTATTCTCCAGGAGGTCGCGCCAGAAATTGTAGTCAATACTGCCGCAATGCACAATGTGGATTTGTGCGAAGAAGACCCTCAGCAGGCGTTTCTGGTGAACGGTCTCGGAGCCAAAAATCTTGCGACGGTCTCGAATGAGATAGATTACATCTTGGTTCACATAAGCACGGATTATGTTTTCGATGGCAAAAAGAGTGAACCCTATGTAGAAACCGACCAGCCCAGGCCGCTAAATGTGTACGGCAATACTAAGCTATCTGGCGAGCACTTTATAGAGGCAATCGCAGAAAAATATCACATTATTCGTGTCTCTGCTCTCTATGGTGCGCAGCCATGTAGGGCGAAGGGGGGATTGAATTTTGTCAGTCTCATGCTCAAGTTGGGGGGCGAAAGGGACGAAGTGCGGGTAGTCGATAGCGAAATGATTTCCCCCACGTATACATTGGATGCGGCTAGGCAAATAGAGGCAATCGCCCGTTCGGGGCAATATGGTCTATTTCACGCGACGTCGATGGGCTGTTGTTCTTGGTATGAGTTTGCACGTGAGGTTTTTTCTATTACGAATGTAGATGTTAAATTATCCGTTGCCTCCAGCGATGAATTTCCCGCCAAGACACAACGTCCTATATACTCGGTACTAGACAACCATGCATGTAGGGCAGCGGGATTGGATCTTATGCCACACTGGCGTGACAGTTTATTGACATATCTAAAAGATCAAAGTGAGAGTGGGGTGCTTTGATAAAATGGGGAAGCTGTTAATGAACATATATCGCCGAATTGTACGAAAAAATAATCCAAATAAATTTTTAGAAATGATAGAGGTACATGAGCAATTCGTGAAGAAGCACGGAATTGATAGGGGGGCATATCTCGAGTTCGGAGTATTTCAGGGAACTTCGGCACTTGCATTCTATAATGCGCTAAAGTTATACTATTCTGGCTAAGCGTTTTTAAAGGTTTTCCCTATGTACCTTTATGATTCTTTTGAAGGCCTACCGCATTCGGATGCCCCTGAAGACCAGCATCCTTTCTGGAGTGAAGGGGTGTTTGATGTCGGGGGTGACGAAGGTTTTATCAACGATATAATCGCTAAGGGCTTGCCCCGAGACCAGTTCGAGTGCGTGAGCGGATTCTACGAAGATAGTCTGGCAACGCATACGCTGCCGAAGGGGATGAAGGCGGCCATTGTCAATATGGATTGTGACTACTATTCAAGCACGGTCACAGTTCTAGAATATCTAAAACCCTATTTGCAAAATTTTACACTTATTTATTTTGATGATCTACTCTCATTTGCCGGAAACCCTAGGAAAGGACAACTGGCTGCTATCAACGAGTTTAATAAAAAGAATAGTGATATAGGGATTTGTGCTTGCCCTCTATTTTAGGCAAATATGAAGGAAGGATATACTGGGTCTGGACTGACAAATGAGCGTGGTCTCAACTCTGACTGCCGGTTCGCTCATTTTTTGACGTGTAAATAAAAAAGCAGTTAGCTCTCGGCATGACTCAAGAGCTAACTGGACGCGTAGACGATCCCCCCGTATTGATCGTCTCGCTGGAAAAAGTTGGGGCTGGCCGATTTGACCGAAGCCTTATGCAGTGAAACTGGCTACCGATCGGTTGATTACACAATTGCACTTGCGAGTTGAATCCGCGAAAGCAGGACATGATATGAAATACGAACAGTTTGACTTTGAGAGCAAGGTTCTCCACCACCAAGAACATATTCAGCGCTACTTAGATGGGCAACATCCCATCCCACTAAATATTGAAATAGACCTTACTAACGCCTGCAATCACCGGTGCTCATTTTGTGTATGGGCTACTTACATAGGCGAAGTGAGAGCAACTCTTCCTCTTGGCATAGTTATTTCGACCCTGGACGAGCTAAAGGCTCTTGGTACTAAATCCATTAATTGGACGGGAGGGGGTGAGCCAGTCCTGTACAAAGGTTTCTACGAGGCATTAGACTATTCGTACCAGTTGGGTTTGGAAAATGGTCTGATAACGAATTTTTCCTTGATTAGAGAAGAGCACGACGACCAGATACTGGAGCAGTTGCTTTGGGCTCGCGTCTCGATGGCTGGTGGTTTACGCGAGCAGTATCGAGAGATACAAGGAGTGGATGACTTCGATAAAGTCATTGCTAATCTCAAACGCATCAGTGAGAAACGGAGGGTGCAGCAGTCCAAGTTGACTCTCGGTATTGCGATGTTGGTCAAGCCGGGTAATCTACACTCTGTTCCGGACATGGTTGAATTGGCAAGCGACATAGGCCTAGACTACCTACAACTGCGTGAGGATATGTTCATCTCTCCACCAGAAAAAGCTTGGTGGAAAAAACAAGTAATTCCAGTATTCAATAGAGCAGAAAAACGAGCTGAAGAGATCGGTCTGAAATTATTAGGTGCTAAGTATATAGATACACAGGAATATCTGAATTTACCATCAAAGTGCCACGCTCATCATTTTGTGCTTGGTATAAATGCCGAAGGGTATGTTGCATTCTGCAAGAACACACGTGATAACCCTGACTTTTACATAGGTGATCTTCGGAAAGAAACCTTTAGTAACATCTGGGAAGAGTCTCTCAAAAAACGCGAAATGGAGAGTAGTATCAATCCAATTAGTTGTGCGACGTTTTGCAAGAATATGGGAATAAATAAAGCTATAGAAGATGTAGTCCAGTGTAATATAACCTTACCCTTAGTTGATCCTGAACCCCCTGTTCATGTTAATTTTCTTTAGGGATTCCAAATGAAGAGAATTTTACTATCGGGCGGGACAGGTCTTTTGGGAACAGAACTCCTGAATATAGCCCCTTCGATTAATGCCCCATCACATCAGGAGATGGATATTGCTAAATGTACCAGCATTGAAGCTGCAATAGGAAAATACGATCCGGAGATTTTCCTGCACTGTGCTGGGTTGGTGGGGACAAGAGAATGCAGCCAAGATCTTATGTCTTGTATGAATATAAATGTGCATGGTACTCTAAATGTGATAAGTAACTGTCTGCGGCACGACATTCGGCTTGTGTACATCTCTACAGAATACGCTTTTGATGGAAAACGAGGGAATTACTCCGAGGAGGATTTAGTGAACCCGCTATCCGATTATGCCAAAAGCAAGGTAGCTGGTGAAATGATGGTGAGATGTTATATAGAAAGCTTAATTATTAGAACTACGTTTTGCAGTCCCGTAAAATGGAAGTTTGAAGGTGCGTTTACGGATCAGTTTACATCTCGTGATACAGTAGATGTGATTGGTCGAGATATTCTACGAGCCGCATTATCGGAGTTGACCGGGGTTATACACATTGGAACTGAACGAAAAAGTCAATTTGATCTTGCTCGTAGAATTGATCCGTATATAAAGCCGTTATCCATAAGCCAGGTAGATCTGCCGCTTCCTCGGGATACGAGTCTCAACTGTAGTCGTTGGAAAGACTATAATAGATCGCCTCCTCAGGCTCTAGGGGCAACGCACTAAAAAGTTAGGCTCACATGGCTAGCCCTAGGGTTATCTTGGACATTCAATAAGCTTACTCTATAAGCCAAAGGAGTGTCTCTTATGGGTAGTAAATCAGGGAGCCAAGAAAATGGCCGTTTCTCGGTCAAACGCAAAACGGAAGCGGTTCTTCGCCTTCTTCGCGGAGAAGATCTGGACTCTTTGTCTCGTGAATACAAAGTAACAGCCGGTAAACTGAGCCAATGGCGCGATGCGTTTGTAGCCCGTGGCCAATCTGGCCTGCAGAGTGGGGTTGGTGACAGGGCGATTGCATTAAAAGTTGATATTTCACAGGATTTTAGGTGCTTTTCCTGTCTCGACGGTAGATTCTCCAGGGATTTTGTGTCTTTGGCAGCTCCACAACTCAGACTGCAGTTGTTCTCAGGTCCGTTTGGAGCCTCGTCAAAGCCCCTTTGGGCCCTCACGAGCCGGCTGAAGCACTCCTGAGGTAAACCAGCAGGCTACCGAGTCTAACATTGTTTATGTAAAACGTTGAAAAATAGTGATTTTTAATGCAATCGCCCTGGGGTTGGTGACGACCGAGATAATCGGATCGAAAAGTTGCAGGCCAAAGTGGGCGAACTGACGATGGCCAATGATCTTTTGGAACACAAGATAGCGCGTATGGAGGATGGGCTCCCTTTTCCTCGCCGGCGATCGAAGCCATGAGCCAAGCTTGTTCGATCGCCACGCATAAATGTTACGGGCTGCAACGAGTCTGCCAAGTTTGGCGTGAGTCTCGTTCGACGGTGTATACACATAGAGCGGACACCGACACGAATGGAATCCACGTTTCCTGTCCACCGAAACGACCAGGGGCGCAAGGTCCTTGCTCGGATGCTGAGTTGGTCGATCACATTAGTTGCGTGTTGTCCGCTTCTCCTTTTCATGGGGAAGGCTATCGAAAAGTGTGGGCCCAACTGCGTTGTTAAGGCATACGCAGTTCCAAAGAGCGAATCCGTCGACTGATGCGCGAACACGGTTTGCAGGCTCCCCAGCGCGTGGGGCATCCCCACGGCTCTAAAGCCCACGATGGAACCATCATCACCGAAAAACCCAATCAGATGTGGGGCACGGATGCAACGACCGCGATCACCTTGGAGGAAGGTCAAGCCTTTGTTTTTATCGGAGTAGATCATTGCAACTTTGAATGCACGGGTATTCATGCTTCGGCTAAGGGGATCGATTCGAGGCATTGGAACCGATTCGCCAGGGAGTCCGGGAATACTTTGGCGACTATACAGCACAGGTTGCGATGGGGCTGAAAGTGCGCCATGATCACGGTCCCGCTTATATGGCCCATGATTTCCAGCGGGAACTGGAGTTTCTCGGCATCCAATCCTCGCCTTCCTTTATTCGAGAGCCTCAAGGCAACGGTTGCGCCGAACGCTTCATTCTCCTGCTCAAGGAGAACCTGCTCTGGGTGAAAACATTTGCTACCATTGAGGAACTGAGACTGGTCTTGATCGAATTCAAAAAACTCTACAACCAACAGTGGATTTTGCAGCGTCATGGCTACAAGACTCCAGCGCAGGTGCGTCGGGAGAAAGGCGAAACTCAGCTCAATGAGGCGGCGGGGTGACACCTAAATCTGTGTCCAAAAAACCTAGGGCTTTACAGTTCGAAATGAGCAAACCGGCAGGATTTATATGGACTATCCGTTAATTACTATTCTCGCCGTAAATTATAACCATTCAGATTTTATAGCATTGATGCTCTATGGGCTTCAAAAATTGACTCATAATCCATATAAAGTCATTATTTGCGATAATGGATCGGTCAATAAGCATGTGCTGGATCTAGTAAAGACGGCTAGGAAGTACGATAATGTCGAGTTGGTATTCAGGCAGCAGGGCGAGAACGAATGGGGAAGTATCAGTCACGGCATAGCTTTGGATATTTTGATTGGATTGTCGAATTCAGAATACACCGTAGTCATGGATGGCGACTGTACAGTCCTGGCGAAAGACTGGGACCAGAAAATCAGTGTGACACTGAGGGAGTCTATCCCACAGTCTTGTCACAATCCGGTTCTGGCTTCGACCGACAATTCTGGACTGATGGCGAGGTCACTGAACTACTG
>PBQI01000182.1 GCA_002725625.1 Rhodospirillaceae bacterium
ATTGGGACTTCAGATCTATGAAATGGCTCTCGACCCGACCACCGGCGCCATTATCCGGGCCCGAACGCCGAATGTTCTGAAATGGGTTTACCGAATGACCGACCCCAGAAATGATGGCCCCTTCGAAGACTGGGAAAGCCTGCGACTTACCTTAGGACCTCTTCTCGCCGATGCCGGCGCCTATTTTTTTCCCTGGTCGGCAGCCAACGCCAAAGCCCTGGCGGCGGAAGAAGAATTTTTTACCATCAATTTGAATGGCGACGACTATGTTCAGGGGCCGCAAAAGTATCACGCCAGATCGTTGAGAGCTTTGCGGGAGCGCTACGCGGCAGTGACGGACAAATTGTCTCTGGATCCGATCTTGGATAACGCCGGTTGCCTTACCTATTTACGTTGAGATCGTATTGGAATGAGCAACGCATAAAAAATATTCGGGGCCGAAATGTTACCTTATTTGGTCAATATCCGTTCGTATATTCGCTACAAAAAGATTCCCCATCACTGGCTGCAACGTTTCCAGAATGAAGAGGAATTCAATCGGCTAGCGCGGCGGCGGCTTATGCCGCTGGCCGTCACTCCCGAAGGTGAAAGCCTTCAGGACACGGCGCCAGTCATCGAATTAATGGAACAAGTGCATCCGGACGACCCTACACTTGTCTTTCTTTCCGCGTTGATCGAGGAATATGGCGACGAGTGGGTAGCGAAACTGATGTTTCGTCATCGCTGGCTCTCCAAGGCCGATCGATCAGCCACTTCACACATCCTGGCTCGAGAAATTCTTCTCGACGGTGACCGCGACGAAGTCGATGGGCTGGCCGAAAAAGTTCTTGCCCGAATGAAGGGACGTCTCGAGTTGGTAGGTTATAACGAAATAGTTAGCCCGTTGATTACGGGTTATTTTGAGCGCCTGAAGAAATGGGCATCGATCCGGATATATTTAACGTCAACGGCGGCGGCATATCAATCGGGCATCCCTACGGTATGACCGGCGCCCGTCTCGTCGGCCACACCCTCATCGAAGGCAAACGCCGGGGTGCAAAATACGTCGTTGCGACCATGTGCGTCGGCGGCCGTATGGGTGCTGCTAGATTGTTCGAAATTGCTTGAAGGTTTTCCCGTACTGCCGGTTTTCTAATGATAAATAATTATACCAATTAAAATAGCATACCTTTCATTTTCATTAAAAAAACAGCTAAATATTGCCGTTATTAATTGCTATACATATATAACAATTTAATGTAAAAAAGAAATTAATGTAGAGACCACTGCGATCATGGGAAAGCATACTGAATGAAGTCAAGTATAGATCATAAAAGCGTGTCCGCGTCGCTGCGGATGCCGCTCTACCATCAGATTTATTTAATTTTGCGGCAGAAACTGTTAAGCGGTGAATTCGCCTATGACGACCGCATTCCCAGCGAACAGGAACTCGTTGAAGAGTACGAAGTCTCCAGAATAACCGCCCGCCGTGCCCTTGATGAATTGGCAGCCGAAGGTCTGGTCGTGCGGCAAAGGGGCCGGGGAACACGCGCTCGATTCCGCCCCCCCACGCAACCACTGGAATCCTCGGTCGAGGGTCTATTGGAAAATTTGCTGGCCATGGGCCTGGAAACCGGAGTCTCTCTGCTAGACTTCGAGTATGTCACGGCAAATGATGATGTCGCCAAAGCCCTGGCGTGTAATTCCGGCACTGTCGTCCAGCGCGCCGTCCGGGTTCGCAGCATTGAAAATGGGCCTTTTTCTTATCTGATTACCTATGTACCTCAGGACATCGGCAATAAGTTCGATGCCGATGACCTCGCCAACGAACCATTGCTGCAATTGCTGGAGCGAAGCGGCGTAATCGTAGATGGCGCCAAACAGTCTATTTCCGCAACCTTGGCCGACGCCGATGTCGCCGCCCACTTGGACACCGAGGTCGGCGCGCCTCTTTTGGTAATCAAAAGGGTTGTAAGTGACAAAGACGGACGGCCGGTGGAATATATACGTGCTTTGTACCGTCCCGACAGATATCAGTACAATATGATCCTATCGCGTGTTCAAAGCGATGGCATCAATACGTGGTCGGCCAAAGACAGGGAAGACGGCGCCTGACCATGGGAAAAACCATCGCCGAGAAAATAATCGCCAACGCCGCTGACAGGGATAGCGTTCTACCCGGTGAAATCGTTACCTGTGCGGTCGATTTAGCCATGATCCATGATAGCGGTGGTCCCCGCCGGGTCCAACCTGCCATGGAAAAACTGGGTATCGGGTTATGGGATCCGGAAAAAATTGTTCTCGTGTCAGACCATTTCGCCCCCTGTACTGATGCTGAAAGCGCCAGCATTCTCAAACTGACGCGCGAATGGGCGGCGGAGAACGGCATTAATAATTTTTACGATCAGTTAGGAATCTGCCATGTCGTCACACCTGAACGCGGTCATCTGAGCCCCGGTATGTTCGCCGTAGGCGGCGACAGCCATTCACCCACCGGCGGCGCCTTTGGTACCTATATGTTCGGTATTGGCGCCACCGATATGCTGGGTGTTCTGGTGACTGGTAAAACCTGGATCAAGGTGCCGCAGACCATACGTATCAACTGGTCCGGTGAACTCGGAATTGGAATCGCCGCCAAGGATATGGCACTTAAAATGTGCGCGTCGCTGGGAATGGATGGCGGAGACTATCAAGCGGTTCAATACAGCGGCACGGCCATTGAACGACTGGGTATGATGGAACGCATGACATTGTGCAACATGGCAGCCGAACTAGGCGCCCAGGTCGGCATCGTAGAACCTGATGAGACAACGGCAACTTACGTAACTGATGCAGGAGGCGATCCAGGAAACTGGGCCGGTTTCCGTAGTGATCCGGATGCATCTTACAAAATCACACATGATTTTGATGCGTCAAACCTTCCGCCGCAGGTCGCCGCCCCGCACACTCCGGCAAATGCAATTTCGGTTGAAAATGCTGATAAGGATAAAATCGATCAATTTTATATTGGCGCCTGTACCGGTGCTAAGTTGAACGATCTGGAAATGGCGGCTACAGTTCTTAAAGGAAACAGGGTTGCGACCGGCAAACGCCTAACCATCGCGCCGGCATCCACTCAGATTCTCAAAACAGCGACCAAGCAGGGAATTATCGAAATACTGCTGGATGCCGGCGCTAGCCTTTTACCGCCAGGGTGTGGTGCCTGTGCCGGCTACGGTGTCGGCATTCTGGCTGAAGAAGAGGTATGCCTAGCCTCAACTGCGCGGAATTTCCAAGGCCGCATGGGTGCCAGTTCATCTCGGGTATTTCTAGCCTCCCCGTTTACTGTGGCCGCCAGTTCCGTCACGGGTCACATTTCAGACCCCAGAGAGATGCTGGCTTCATGAGTAGTGGGAGGGTGTGGAAATTCGGCAATGATGTGACCACGGACGTTCTGGCGCCCGGTATATATATCAAATTGCCCATAGAGGAACTGGCTTCACATTGTCTGGAAACCGTTGACTCGAAATTTTCAGGTTCTGTAATCCCCGGAGACTACGTAGTCGGCGGGAAAAACTTCGGCATGGGTTCTAGCCGCGAGCAGGCCGCCCAGGTTTTAAAGATTCTGGGCGTCACCGCCGTTCTGGCACCGTCATTCGGGGGTATTTTCTATCGCAACGCCTTCAATCTCGGTTTGCCGGCAATTATCCTGCCTAATACAGATCGTATAGACGACGGCCAAAATCTGGATATCGATCTTCATGCTGGAAAAATCAGCAACCTGTCGACAGGGGAAGAATTGATCGGAGAAGCCGTACCTGAAAATCTGCTGGCCATCGTCGAGGCCGGCGGGCTAGTGCCGTTTTTAGAAACCAAATTTAAACAGAATGATAACTAACAATTCAACGATAAGGGGACGGCAATGTCGCCGCAGAAAAAATTAAAGAGCCGCCTGGGTCAAAAAGATATTCTGCTGACACCGGGAGTCTATGATGCCTTCGGGGCAATGATGGCGGAGCGGGCCGGTTTCGAGGCGCTCTATATTTCAGGGGCTTCTATCGCATATACTAAGCTGGGGCGCCCTGATATCGGGTTGGTGACTTTGGATGAATTAGAAGCAACGCTCTCAACCATTCGGGAGCGCGTTGATCTGCCGTTGATTGTCGATGCCGACACCGGGTTTGGCAATGCCCTGAACGTGCAGCGTACCGTTAAAAACCTGGAACGGGCTGGCGCCTCGGCGATCCAGCTTGAGGACCAGTCCCTGCCCAAACGTTGCGGTCACCTGGATGGAAAAACTCTGGTAACGCCGGCAGAAATGAATGGAAAGATCAAGGCCGCTCTGGATGCAAAGGCAGACGATGATACCTTGATTGTCGCCCGTACTGACGCCGTGGGCGTGGAGGGATATAATTCTGCTATGGACCGAGTCGAAGGTATGATCGAGGCTGGCGCGGATATCCTCTTTATTGAAGCCTTGGCCGATGAAGATCAATTTAATGATGCTGTTAAACGAGTAAACGGCCGCGCGCCCCTGCTGATCAATATGGTCGAAGGCGGCAAGACACCCATGCGGGCAGCTCAGCTGCTGGAAGATATGGGTTTCGGTATTGTGATTTTTCCGGGCGGCCTGGTACGCGCTTTTGCCCATACTGCGGAACAATATTTCCACTGTCTTAAACAGGAGGGATCAACGGAATCATTCCGGAACAATATGTTCGATTTCTCCCAACTCAACGAACTGCTTGGTACAGCGAATATTCTCGCCGCCGGCAAACGCTATGATGAGGGAAGTACCTGACATGGGCACACTTGACCCCATACTTTTAGCGGTCCTGAAAGGACGTTTGGAACAAATTTCCGACGAGATGGACGCCACTCTGTTCCGGAGCGCCTTCAACCCCATCATTGCCGAAGCGCACGACGCCAGTCACGGGCTCTATCACGCGGAAACGGGTGAAACGTTGGTACAGGGTAAATCCGGCCTACCGGTTTTCGTTGGCGCCATGTCCTTCGCTGTGAAGTCCGTCATCGACAAAGTTAGCGCCGAGGATTTAAAGCTCAATCCCGGTGATGTCTTCATTTTCAACGATCCTTATGAGGGTGGCACGCACCTGTCCGACTTCAAATTGGTGCGGCCCTTCTTCCGTGACGGCAAACTATTCTGTTTTCTGGCCTCGGTGGGGCATTGGCATGATGTGGGAGGTAACGTTCCCGGTAATTACAATCCCGTAGCCACCGAATGCTATCAGGAAGGGATTCTGATCCCGCCGGTTCTTCTCTACAGCCAGGGCAAACTTAACCCGGATATCGTGGCTATTTTGCAAGCTAATTCCCGTCTGCCCGGCAGTCTTTACGGCGATCTTAATGGCCAGGTTAGCGCCCTGGAATTGGGGGAAAAGCGGCTCAATGACCTGCTCGGAGAATATGGTGAGTATACCGTCACCGATGCCCTAGCGGAGCTTAAGAAAAGCGCTGCCCGGTTAATGGAAAGTTATATTTCCGATCTTCCAGACGGCACCTATACCGCCGAAGACTGGCTCGACAATGACGGCATTTCAAACGAGCCGTTAAAGATCGGCCTGGACGTCATCATCAAGGGTGGCCGCATGACCCTGGACTTCTCACGAACCTCCGTTGCCTGCGAAGGCCCGGTCAACATTTCCCGCTCCACCTGCATCGCCTCCTGCTATGTGGCCCTCAAACATATTTTCCGGGAAGTTCCCGCCAATGCGGGCGTGCTGGAACCTATCGATTTTGTCCTCCCCGAGGACAGTCTTCTCAATGTCGGACGGCCCAAGCCTGTCGGCGGCTATACGGAGACCATCTTGCGGGTCATCGATGTCATGTTTCAGGTTATCTCCCAAGTCGCCCCGGATATGACCAACGGTTGCGCCTATGGTACCATCAATGCCCTCTCCCTAGCCGGCTACCGTCAGAACGGCGCACGCTGGGTGATGTTTTCCTTTTTCGGCGGCGGTCATGGCGGTCACCCCAACGGCGACGGCCTCAACCATGGTAATGCGCCCATTTCCACGGCAACCATCCCGCCCCTGGAAATATTGGAAGCCGCCTATCCCGTCCGGTTTACGCAATGGGCACTTCGTCCCGACAGCGGCGGGCCGGGTCGGAACCGCGGCGGTTGCGGCGCCATCTATGAAATTGAGTTGATGGAAGAAAAAGCCAACGCCTTCCTGTTTGGGGAGCGAGGGAAATACCCGCCCGCAGGCGTTGTCGGTGGGCAGCCCGGCGCACTAAATAAATTTTACTACTCCGACGGAGACGATGTGGCGGAACCACCCATGGTGTCCAAAATGGTAGGTATCAATCTGGAAAGGGGACAACGGGTCAGGCTTGAATCTCCAGGCGGTGGTGGCTATGGCGACCCGCTGGAGCGGGAGCCGGAGAAAGTTGCCGAAGATGTGCGGCTGGGCTACGTGACAGCGCAGGCGGCGGCGGATCACTACAAATGCAGCGTTTCCAAAGAGGGTGCGCTCGATCAGGATCAAACCAATAAGATGCGGAGTGGCAAGTAACCATGACCGATAACCGTACCGTCGTCGGTGTCGATGTCGGCGGCACTTTTACCGATGTATTTTTCGTCAACGAGGCCGATGGCTCCTGCGACGTTGCTAAGGTCCCCTCAACGCCGGCCGACCAATCTATTGGCATCTGCAACGGCATCACCCAGGAACGAGATGACCTGGGCGATGTTTCTCTCATCATTCATGGTACGACGGTCGGCACGAATGCTCTATTGGAACGTAAGGGTGCAAAAACTGGCATCATCACAACAGAGGGATTCCGTGACGTCATCGAAATGCGCCGCCGGGATCGTCCGGAAACCTGGGGTCTTTGGGGAATATTCGAACCTGTGGTTTCCCGTGATTTGCGGATCGAGGTCGGCGAGCGGGTGCTGGCTGACGGCACTCTGCATACGGCGGTAAACCCCACTGACGTCAAGGCGGCGGCAAAAACCCTGCTCGCTAGGGGCGCAGAGTCAGTCTGTGTCTTTTTTCTCAACAGCTACGCCAACGATCGGAACGAAAAGGCGGCGGCGGCGGCGGTGCGGGAAGTATGGCCCAACGATCATGTCACAACCTCCTCGGAAATCCTGCCGGAAATCAGGGAGTTTGAACGTTGTTCCACATCAACCCTCAACGCCTATCTGCAGCCGCCCCTTGGTGACTATTTGGAAAAGCTGGACAAAGGCCTCAGGCGTGGCGGCTTTGGCGGCGAAGTTCTGATTGTACAATCCAACGGCGGCGTCATGTCCGTGGATACGGCCCGGGCTTTTCCGGTCCGGACTGCCCTTTCCGGTCCCGCCGCCGGTGTAATCGCCGGGGCTCATATCGGTGATAGTGCTGGCTTTCCCAACCTCATTACCTGCGATATGGGAGGCACCAGTTTCGATGTCTCTCTGATCGCTGACGGTGAAAGTGCCCTCGCCGCCCAAGCATCGGTTGATTTTGGTATGGTTGTCAGGACCCCGATGATTGAGATCACCACCATCGGCGCCGGCGGCGGCTCCATTGCCTGGATCGATCGGGGCGGTTTGCTGCAAATCGGCCCGGAAAGCGCCGGTTCCGACCCGGGGCCCGTTTGCTACGGCCTGGGTAACGACCACCCCACCGTCACTGATGCTAATCTGGTCATGGGCCGCATCAACGCCGACCGTCCCATTGGCGGTAAGCTCGACCGGCTGGATGTGGACGCCGCAAAAGCGGCAATCATAAATCATGTCGCCGGTCCGCTGGGCATCGACGTTATGGAAGCCGCAGAAGCCGTCATCCGTGTCGCCAACGCAAAAATGGCCGGCGCTATTCGGCTCGTTTCGGTGGAGAGGGGGCACGATCCAGAAAAATTCGTCGCTATGCCTTTTGGCGGCGGCGGTTCGCTGCATACCGGCGCTTTGATCAAGGAAGTGGGTTTGTCCAAGGCATTGGTTCCCCGCTTTCCCGGTGTCACCAGCGCTCTTGGCTGCGTGATTGCCGATATGCGGTTCGACCGGGTGCATACGCTCAATGTGATGCTCGATGATCTCGACCTGGAAATGCTCAGTCGGGAATTGACGGAAACGGCCAAAGACGGTGAAAAACGGCTTCAGGAAGCCAATGTCTCATTTAACGGGATAGAGCATGTTTTTGAGTTGGACATGCTCTATATCGGCCAAACCCATACCGTGGCCGTTCGTTTGCCGGTAGCCGTGGTTGATGACAAAGCTGATATTAACCGCGAAATTATTCAAGCCTCATTTGAAGATGCCTACCGGAAATCCTTCGGCCGTTTGTTGGACGGCATCGCCATGCGGGTGCTCAATTTGCGGGTAACTGTAGTCGGCCGCCGGCCCAAGTTCGATCTGACTATCCTAAGACCGTCCGGTGACACATCGGTAGAGAACGCGAGAATTGACAGCCGCCAGTTATGGGTCGAAGGTAAATGGTGGGAGGCTGATATTTATAGCCGCCTCGACCTTCCCGAGGGCGCATCGGTACCTGGCCCAGCTCTACTGGAACAGCCGGACACGACCATCTTCATTGATCCGGATTTAGCAGGCGAAGTGGACCATTTCGGCAATTTGATCATCTCTCGAAAGGATGGGAAATGAAGCCCCCGCTAAACAACAGTTCCGCCCTGCTACTGGTCGATATGCAGAACGACTTCCTACACCCCGACGGTGCCTATGCACGGTACGGCGCCACTTCGGAACATATCGCGGCCCTGTCGGCTAAACTGAAACCCGTGGCCGAAGCGGTCCGCGCCGCCGGAGGCTGGATTATCTCGACACATTTCACACTGGTGCCGGGCAAAGGCGGCGAACCATTTATTGATGAACACTTGAAAGAATTAAGGCCTTTTCTAACCAATGGAGATTTCGCTCCGGGGAGTTTCGGCCATGCCCTAATCGACGAATTAGCACCGGCTGATCTGTCGGTCGAAAAAGTCGCCTATTCCGCTTTTCATATGAGCCGCCTGGAATGGATGCTGAAAAAAGCTGGTATTACTCATTTAATATTCAGCGGTATCGTTACCAACGGTGGCGTATCATCAACGGTCAGGGACGCCCATGTACATGGTTACCCTTGTACCGTCCTGTCGGACGGCTGCGCCGCCTTCGATTTACAGGTCCATGAAGTCTCGATTGAGGCGCTTAGCGGCGTGGCAAGCATTGCGACCTGTCAGAATATAGTAGACCAGTGCGGTTGATCTGGTCGGTACGGTGGCTAGAGCATTTCCGGATTATTCTGACGCATATCCGTCAGCGATAAAGTATTTTCTTCATTCTTCCAACTTGAAGAGATCACAGACCGTTCCGGTGGTTTTCCACAATTCTTCAACGCTTCGCGGTTTGAGGCGCTTGATGTGAACCTTGAAC
>PBQI01000183.1 GCA_002725625.1 Rhodospirillaceae bacterium
AATCGCTGCCTTCTGTGGGCCAATCATCGGATTATTGGCGCCTTTAACGCGTGCCGCATGGGCCTAAATACTCCTTAACTACCTTGATACATCCAACTACGGATAATAGAAAGTGCTTCCTCGGGATGGTTCTCAACAATCTCACCGACTTTCCTGACCGTCGAAGCTTTAACACGGCCTTCAACTCGCTCGATATCAATCAATTCCTCGAATTCTTCAGTCAGTTCCGGCGATGCCTCGGGGGCGGCCAAGGCCGGCGCAGCCAAAGCAGCTTCTTCCAGAAGTTTTTGCTCTGCTGCCGCTGCCGGTAACGCTTCGAATGCGCGCATTAGCAGGGGCCGGACGACCAGCAGGATAACGAGCAAGGCTAGTATCGTCAGGACAACCCATTCGACGATGCGCAGAAGGTCGTTTTTATGAAGACCGAAGAACAGATCGAGAGGTTCTTCCGCTTCCAGATCGACATCGGCAAATTTCATATTGATGACTTCGACGACATCGCCCCGGCCCGCGTTAAAACCGATTGCCGAGGACACGAGCTTTGCCAAATTATCCATTTCCGCAGCGGGGCGGGCTTTGTATACCGGATCACCGTCTTCATTTTCTTCCTGAATGTGGTCGATCAGTACAGCAACCGATAGGCGCTGCACGATACCGGATTCGCGGATATGGTTGGTGACTTTTTTCGAGATTTCAAAATTGACCACTTCCGAAGTGCGCGATTCCCGGTTAGAGGATTTTGGTCCGCCTTCACCTTCGGAAGCGCCGTCAGGAAGATTGGTGGCAACCGTTACCGGCTGTTGACCTTCCGATTCTTCAGAAACAGATGACTCATCGACGGTGTTGGTTGAGCGCACGACCTGACCATCGGGATTAAAGACTTCTTCGGTGGTGGAGATACGGTCGAAGTCGAGGTTGGCATCGACACGAACCTGAACCTTACCCGGACCGACTTGTTTCGTTAATAGGTCCGTTAGTTCCCGGGTCAACCGCGATTCAAAGGCGATTTTGCGTTCGACCAAGTCATTGGCGCGGGCGGTTTCAGTGTCATTTTCATTACCGCGGGCCAGGAGATTTCCCTTGTCATCCACGATCGAAACTCTGGCAGGATCAAGTTCAGGCACTGCCGCCGCCACCAGGTGCTGAATGGCTGCAATTTGTTCACCACCTAAACGCCCGGACCCCCGCATCTTTAAAATGACTGAAGCGGTCGCTTCCTGTTTTTCCCGGCTGAACAATTTGCGCTGGGGCAATACCAGATGAACCCTGGCGGAGTGGACTGATTTCAAAGACCGTATGGTGCGCGCTAGTTCGCCTTCCAGCGCCCGCACCAAACTAATGTTCTGCATAAAGTTGGTTGTGCCCAAGGCACTGGCATCATCAAAAATTTCATAGCCGACAGTACCGCCGCCCGGCAGTCCCTGCGAGGCCAGAGAGATGCGTGCCTGAGCTACCTTATCCGCTGGTACGAAAATCTGCGCGCCATTGGCCTTGATTTCGTGAGAGATATTCTGCTGTGCAAGCTGAGCAACAATCTGGTTTGAATCATTCGGATCGAGGTTGGAAAACAACAGATCCATATTCGTGCCGGTCAGGCGCTGTGTCATAAACACAAAGAACACAGCCATGCCGACAAAGACGGCGCCCATCACGGCAAGACGAACGGTCCCTAAGTTTTTCAGGAATTCTACAAATGAGCCCACTTCAAGTTCCCTTCTTGGCGTTTTAACCGGCGACAATTTTTGCTACCGAAAATATTTTTCCCGAGGGTTAGCGAAAAATTAGTACTTGTTGTGTCAAAAAATAGTTAACACCGGGCAAAAATTGCCTAGTGCCATAAGGCGGGCACAAGGTCATGATAAGAAAAATCCATGCGTTTAGCGCACATATTCCCTTCGGGGCGTTGAATGCAAAAACATTAGTTGGGCGTGACCGGAACGGGGGCTTGAGATGATTAATAAGAAAACTCAAGCCCCTCTTCCCCCGTTTTCGACCCAAGAGGATGCTGACCCGCAGGATACGAATCTCCTGGAGCAGGCGCAGCAGCATCACCAAAACGGCGAGCTGCAAATCGCTGAATCCCTTTACCGATCATTTTTGGAAACCGTACCCAGCCACCCAGGCACCCTTCACAATCTCGGCGTGATCGGGTTGCAAACTGGCCATGTCGGAGCAGCTCTCAAACTTTTTCAATGCGCTGTTACCGCCGATCCGGAATTCGCCGATGCCTATTGTAATCTCGGTATCGCGCTGAAAGCGCAGGGCCAGCTTGCAGAAGCAGAAGCGGCCTATCGGCGCGCCATCGAAATTCACCCCGATATGGCTGAAGCCCATTCCAATTTGGGCGTTACGTTGAAGGATCAGTCCCGTCTCGACGCTGCGGCGGTCGCCTTTGAAAAAGCGGTAGCCATCAACCCGGAATATACCGATGCCTTGTCGAACTTAGGCATCGCCCTAAAAGAGCTCGGCCGGATTGAGGAGGCCATAGGCATGTTCAGGCGGGCGGCTGCTCTTCATCCAGATCAGCCAGAATTGATTGCCAATCTCGGCGCCGCTTTGCTGGAAGTCGATGACGCCAACGAAGCGGAACGGATATTGATGCGCGCCTTAACCGTTTGTCCGGATTCGGCGGAAATCAATTACAACTGTGCGAAGGCCATGTTTTCAAAAGGTGACTTTCCAGGAGCAGAGCATCATTTTCAGCGCGCCATTGCTATTGATCCGAAATTTTCCGATGCCCACCATAATCTGGGACATGTTCTCCTGATCCAGGGCCGGCTGACGGAGGGATGGCGCGAATACGGTTGGCGCTGGCTGGCCAAACGTTTCAATAGGGCGCCGCGTGCGTTTCCCTATCCCTTGTGGGACGGATCACAGCTCAGTGGCAAGACTATTCTGGTTTGGAGTGAGCAGGGCGTTGGCGACAAATTATTGTTTTCCGGTTTGATCCCCGAACTGGCGCAACAGGCCGAACGGTGCGTCATTGAAACTGAACCGAGGCTGGCGACATTATTCCGCCGGTCTTTTCCCGGTGTCGATGTCGTGGTGCGGAAAGATCCCCCGGATGGTCTGATCTCTTCCAGCCATTTTGATTTTGCCTGTCCGATGGGGGATTTGCCACGATGGTTGAGGCCGCAGTTGGAAAATTTCAAGCCGCTGGGTCCGTATTTGCAGGCTGACCCGGAACTATCTGCGGTTTGCCGGTCAGGGTATAAAAGCCTGGGCGATGGTCCCATCATCGGTATTTCCTGGGCAAGCCGCCCACCCAAGGGAATACCTCTCCAGGATTGGGGCGATATATTCGCCATCCCAGGCGCCGTTTTCGTAAATTTGCAGTATGGCGAGCACGCAGAGGAGATTGCGATAGCAGAGGCCGACTTTGGTGTGACGATTCATACAGACTGCGCCATAGATTCCTTGTCCGATATTGACGGATTTGCGGCCCAGGTGGCGGCCATGGATGCGGTGGTTACCATTCAGAATGCGACGCTTTATGTGGCTTCTGGATTGGGTATCCCCACCTTCGCCTTTGTCTCGCCTGTTCCCGATTGGCGCTGGTTCGGGCAGGATCACAGCCCCTGGCATGAAACTGTGCATCTCAATCGCTATTGCGAATCCGGCGGCTGGAATCCGGCGTTGAAAAAAGTCGCGCAGATTCTCAACAACTCAAGAACTAAACCGGGAATCGAGGCCACAGAATGACGTTTGCGGCAGACAGTCGGCAATTGCAGACGGCACTCGATTTTCACCGGCAGGGAAAAACCGGCGAAGCGGAAAGCATTTACCGCAATATCCTCGCCGGTGAGCCGGAACACTCGGATGCCCTTCATTGGCTGGGGTTGATCGCCTATCAGTCAGGTAACAATGATGCCGCCATCAAGCTGATACAGAAATCGATCGCTGTAGACGCAAAAAACCCCCTCGCGTTCGTCGATTTAGGCAATGCTTATCTGACGGTCGGGCGCCAGCTTGACGCGGAGGAAGCCTTCCGAACGGCAATTGAATTGGACCAAGATATCGCCGTCGCCTGGTGCAATCTGGGCAGCGCCCTCAAATCGCAAGGCCGATTTGAGGAGGCTAAAGACGCGTACAATCGAGCATTGGCTTTGGATGACGATTTCGTTGACGCCTTGGCCAACCTCGCAGGTGTTTTGGTGGAACTGGATCAGCCGAAGGAAGCCAAGGATCAATGCCTAAAAGCCATATCAATCGATCCCGGTTCGGCTATTTCCTATGCCAATCTGGCGGCGGCGTTGATTGGAACTGATGATCTCGACGAAGCTGTCGCCTGCGCCCGAAAAGCTATTTCGCTCGACGAGAACTTCTCCACCGCCCATCAGAATCTGGGAGAGGCCTTGAGAATTCTGGGGCAGTTCTCAGAAGCAGAAACTTCCTTTGTACGGGCAATATTCCTGAATTCCTGGAACATGATCGCCTATATCGGTCTGTCCAGCGTACAGTTCGTTCAGGATCGAATTGCTGAAGCCAAGGAAACGCTCAATACAGCGCTGCAAGTTGATCCGGCCCATGGCGAAGCTGCATTGGCGCTTGGCCGCATTGCCGTTTGGGAAAAGAATTTGGCCGGCTTCTGGGAAGCTTACGCCCATCGGTGGGATCTGGGCAAAAGCAATTCCTTCGGTCGGCGCTACTTTTCGCCACCGGTTTGGCAGGGTGAGAAGTTGACTGATAAGTCTCTGTTGATTTGGGGTGAACAGGGAATTGGAGACGAGATACTTTTTGCCGGATTAATCCCTGAAATTTCTCCGGATGTCTCATCATGCGTATTGGAGGCGGAACCGAGGCTCGTACAGCTGTTTTCCCGGTCGTTTCCCGATATCGAAGTGGTTCCCCGTGAAAATCCTCCCCATCCGAATACCTTCTCTTTGGATTTCGATTTTCAGACACCAAGTGCCGATCTATTGCGCTGGTTGCGCCCCGAATATGAAGGGTTCCGGCCTTTAGGCCGTTATCTCAAACCCTGTCCCGACCAAGTGGCTGAAATCAAAAGGCGTTACCGGTCACTGGGTGAAGGGCCAATCATCGGCATTTCCTGGCATAGCGCTAAATCCAAACGCGTGAATCTGGATCTATGGGGTGAAATTTTTAAAGTGCCGGGAATTCAATTGGTGAGCTTACAATACGGAGACCGCCGCAATGAAATAGAGGCGGCTAATCACCAACACGAAATATCTATTCATTATGATTCGGATGTTGATCCTTTATCCGATATGGATACCTTCGCTGCCCAGGTTGCGGCAATGGATGCCATTGTCACGATCGACAATTCGACACTGGCCGTTGCCGTCGCTCTTGATTTGCCGACCTTTGCGCTAATTCCAATTTTCTGCGACTGGCGGTACTTAAGTGATGATACTTCCAACATCTGGCATGATTGCCTACGTCAGTTTCAGCAGAAATCACCCAATGACTGGGCGGATGCTATTGCAAAGCTGGCGACCGAATTTAACCAGTTTGTGTTGGAACAGGGTAAGTCGTGATGGATGGAATTTTAAGTCCAGCCTTATTGGGCGAAGCCATACGGCACCACAGCGCCGGACAACTGACCGAGGCTGAAACCATTTATCGGCAGATTTTGAAGGACGAGCCAGAGAACAGTGAAATTTTGCATCGGCTCGGAGTTCTGGCTTTACAGACCGGCTATTTAGATGCGGCGGAAAATTTGATTCGAGAAGCACTTTCGATTACTCCAGAATTTACTGATGCTTACAGCAATTTAGGCATCGTTCTTAAAAAACAAGGCCGGTTAGATGAAGCCGCCGAATCCTATAAATCAGCTTTGAAGCTGGATCAGGACATGCCAGAAACCTATTCGAATTTAGGCAATATTCTTAAAGAGTTAGGACAATTTGAAGATGCCGTGAGTGTTTACATCAAGGCCCTGGAGCTGTGGCCTGATTTTTCTGATGCCCATTCCAATTTGGGTACAGCCTATTCCGAATTGGGCCGTAGCCGGGAGGCCATTGCGGCTTTCCGCCATTCGTTGGAATTGCAGCCCGACGTACCAGAAGTGCTGGCCAATCTAGGCGCGGCGTTGCTGGATGCGGGGGAAGTCATACTGGCCTCCGAAGTATTATCTAAAGCGATTAGTTTAGATCCCAATTTAATCGCCGCCCACTGCAATCTTGGGGCGGCCTTTCGGGAAATCAATCAAACGGATCAGGCGATTATTGCATTCCAGCGTGCGTTGGAAGTCTCTCCAGATTCGGTCATGGCGCTTTCCATGCTCGCCGGACTGTATGAAAAGCTGAACAGGCCGGATCTGGCTCGAAAACTAGCACAGAAAGTTCTGGAAACTGAATCAGATCATCATACCGCTAATCTGGTCTTGGCCATATGCGAACGCCGCGAAAAAGAATTCGAATCTGCCCGAAACCGTCTTGAGGCAATGGATTTATCCCGTGCCAATTCAAAGATACAGGCGATGGTGACTAGAGAACTGGCGAATAATTACGACCGCCTGGGCGAGTATAACAAAGCATTCGAATTGTTTAAGCTCTCGAACGAAGGGCAGGCCAAGGAATGGCAAGCCAAAGATATCGACAGCGTCAGTTATCTGGCGGAACTTGATGACCTGTCAGCTAGGTTTAATGCTGAATGGCTGAATAGCTGGACTCCCGGTGCCCCTGCGATTTCTCACGGCAGACATTCGATGCCTGTTTTTCTACTCGGATTTCCCCGGTCCGGCACGACTTTGATGGATCAAATTCTCAACGCCCATTCGGAAATAGAAACCCTTGAAGAAAGGCCCTTATTGGAATCGGTAACGAATGCAATGGGCGATCATTTGGAGGGGTATCCTGATGGGTTGGCCAATTTGTCGAACAGCGATATTGGAAAACTCCGTGACATTTATTATGATTCACTTGATCAATATTCCGATGCCGAGATCGGTAAGAAAATGTTTGTCGATAAGTTGCCGCTCAATACGGCGCGGGTCGGATTAATCCATCGGATATTTCCCGGCGCTAAAATTATCCTGGCGCTTCGTCATCCCTGCGACTGTTGCCTCAGCGGTTTCATGCAATCTTTTCAGCCTAACGCTGCCATGGCGAGTTTCTTAGAGTTAGAGAGCGCCGCCGAGCTCTACGCCAAGATTATGGACCTCTGGCGCCAATACACCCAACTTTTGCCTGTTGAGTATATTCAGGTTCGTTATGAAGACATGGTCGCGGATTACGAAGGTGAGGCGCGGCGTATTCTTGAGTATCTGGAATTATCTTGGACCGACGATATTTTGTCTTACCGCCAAAAAATGCAAGGGCGGCGAATTTCAACGCCCAGCTATCATCAGGTGGCCGAACCGATTTACCAACGGTCAGCCTACCGGTGGCGAAATTATGAAAAGCATTTTGAAAAGGTTCTGCCCATCCTGGAGCCCTATATCCACCATTTCGGATACGACGCTAACTAATTACAAATAGTTAATTTTCCAGGCAGTATCGCCGCCACATGTCTCGAAAGGCGATTTCCACCGACTGGGCGTAAGCTTCGCCATCGCACAAGGGTGAATCGATCATATCTCCTCTGATAACCTTCCGCAGATCGCGCAAACGATCTCGATCTGCCGCCAGTTCACAGGCAATGCGGACATATTCCTCTTTGGTCTCCGCAGCCAGTTCCGGATGACCGATATGGGATAAGATGGAATAAGCCACCCGGTCGACGAAATGCCGTCCCTTGAGGCAAACGACTGGAATTCCAGAAGAAATAGAATCGAAAGTGGTGGTCGCGCCGTTGAATGGAAATGGGTCTAACGCAATATCAGCCTGGGACATAACATTCAGATGATCACTCCGCATGACGCGGTCAGCGGCAAATATTAAGCGGTCACTGGATATGCCGTGTTCGGCGAACCGATCACGCCATCGTTGCTGCGTACTTTTCTCGCTGAACAGGCGAAAGTACTTCATAAATAGTTTGCTGTTGGGTACGCCCGATAAAATCTGGGCCCATAGCTCCACCACACCTTCGTTGATCTTTTCGGGCTTGTTGAAACAGCCGAAAGTTATATATCCGTTTTCGTTTGCTGGCAGTTCAACCGCCTTTGTCGGCCGTTCCAATACGGGATATTGATAATAAATCGGTAAACGGTAAAGCGCCTCGGTGAATTTTTCGCTGGTGTCTTCAGGATGAAGCAGATCGTCAGTTAGCCAGTAATCCATCTCTGAAAACCCACTAGTGGCGCAATCGTGGAAGCTAACCTGAATGGGTGCCGGGCGGTAGGTGCAGATGGTGGGGCGATTTTGATCGAAGCGACCGGCCAAATAGATAAGTATATCGATCTCATCCTCTTCGATCATGGTGGCAACGTCATGATCATGAATATCGGTAATAAAACGCCAATGATCGGTAATTTTCTGGAATTGCTCCGTTACGACATCCGGCTTGTCGACCTGAGCGTACATAAAGAGTTCAAAATTATTCTCATCCTTATTAGTCAATAAAGGCGTCATATTCATTGAGACGACATGGGTGCGAAAATCAGAAGATAAATATCCGATCCTGAGCCTTCGTTCCGGATCGCGGTCACGGTCGCCGAATGTCTTGTTGCTGAATTCAGGCTTTTCGTGATGTTTGCGAATATCCAGATGCATGCGGAATAAATCGTCTGATGACATATTTGGTAAGTTGAGAAGGGCGAAGAGTAGATTTTTTTCCGCCCCAATAGCGCCGGGTTCTATTTCCAGCGCTTTTTGATAATTTCCGATCGCCTCCTTCATACCGCCGAAACTTTGAAAAGCAGCGCCGCGTTCATTGTATATGTCGTGATAACCGGGATTGGCCTTGATGGCTTGGTCTGATGCCTCGAAGGCTTCATCAAAGCGGCCCAACTGCCGAAAAGCCATACACAGATTATTCCAAACTTCTGGATCATCGGGCAGTTTCTCCGCGGCTTCCAGGAATGTTGGAATGGCCTGTTCGTAGCAACCAACGGACGCCATGGCGACAGCTAGGTTTTTCTTGGCTGCAGCATGATCGGGCTCCAGATTGAGAGCGACCTGAAAGGAAACCTGTGCATCAAGGAATTTTTTGAGCTTCTTTTGCACACAGCCAAGGTTGTAGTGTATTTGAGCCAGGCGGGGATCAATCTCAACGCATTCTTTAAGCGTTTTTTCGGCTTCTTCAAGGCGTGATAATTGGGCCAAGGTGAAGCCGTATTCCTTCTTTGCCTCGAAGCAATCCGGCGCAGCGGTTTGTGCCTCATCCAGAATTTCGACCAGTTCTTCGATCCGGCCTTGCTTTCTCATAAGTTCGGTCAGCAGGCTAATGGCTCTGGTGTAGTCGGGTGCTTCGCGCAGCGTTTCCTTTAGTTCTTCAATTGCCTCAATCATCTGACCGTTGGACACTAACGCATTAGCCAAATTGAAACGCGCTTTGAAATTAGGGGGGTAAATGGCGAGTGATTTGCCAATAAGTTTGGCCGCGGATTCCGGATTGCCCATATCCATGGCTATGACGCCCAGCAAATGAAGGGCATGAATATTGTTTGGATCAGTATCCAGAACTTTTCGGTACAGGGTTTCTGCCTTGCCGTTTTCCCCTGCCTTTTGCAGCTGCAAGGCGGATTCGATGAGTCGTTCCGGTGACATTTCCATCATTCCCGGATGGCCATAGGTTTCCGAAATACGGGTTGACTGGACGCCATTGTCCGAATGATTTTTCGAGGAAAGCATCGTTGTCTCACACCACGCAGCACGATTTTGTTAGACGGAGTTCCCGTCAGTTTATGCAGTCCATAATCGCTGTCTAACGTTAAGGTTAGGTAAAGTCGGACAAAATAAGCCCCAAAAAAAGCCCCAAAAAAAGCCCGGTACAGTTGGACTGTACCGGGTAAGTTGGTGGTGGGCGTGAAACTCTCTAATTCTTTTTTTTGGTATTCACCGGGACACCAGCTTGAGAAAAATCCCGGTACGAAACCAGAATGAACTGGATCGTACCGGGTAAGTTGGTGGTGGGCGTGAAACTCATTAACGTTTGATCCTGACCAGTTCATCGAGCATCTCATCGGCGGTCGAGATGATCTTGGCGCTCGCCGAGTAGGCCCGTTGGGTGGTGATCATGTTAGTAAACTCTTTGGCGACGTCTACGGTTGAGGATTCCAGAACTGAGTTCTGAACCGTGCCGGCGCCGCCCGTACCCGCCGTTCTCAGGAAGAACAAGCCGGAAAAGTCAGTTTGGTTGTAGACGTTACCGGTGTTGGAACCGAGGCCGTTGGGGTTTGGGAAGGTCGCGACCGGGATCTTAAAGATCGGCCGGATATCACCGTTTTCGAACAAGGCCGTCACCAACCCGGCTTCAGAAATTGTAACACCCGAGAACTGGCCAAAAGCTGCGCCGTCGGTGTCGATAAAGCTTGGGTTATATGCTGCCGCAAACTGGGTTATTCCGTTAGCCTGCCCGACCGAGCCGAAATCGAAATCGATATTCAAATCGGCGGCACCGTTGTTAACATCCAGTGCAATGTCATCGACATTGAAGGACGTCGGAATGCCGCTGCCGTCAAAGACGATGCCGTTGGTCGCCGACGGCTCCAAGTCCAAATCCCTAATGGTAAATGATCCGGCACCGGACTGTTTGATGTTCGATGTGCCGGAAGCTTGAACGACGATGTCGGTGGCGGATGCATCCGAGGCAGTCGTGAAGTACTGGGTAATATCTATCCGTGAGGAGGAACTGCTGTTGGTGGCGAAGCGGGCGGTCGAGGTCAATGGATCTGCCGTGTTTAAGGCAGTAACCAGGTTACTGGCGGTCGCCGAAGCCGATGCTCCGATCGTGACCGTTCCACCAGAACCAACGCCGCTCGCCGTTCCGCCGGAGTCAAATTCGAACGTCATGACCGAGCCTTGCAGCGTTACTTCGATGGTATCTCCATCAGAGGTGTTTGAGGAAAAGTCGAGCCGACCAACTGAGGCGTAAACGCCGCCACTGGACGCCGTCAGAACAGCGCTGGCGGCCTGGGATGGCGGATCGATGGATAGATCCCACGCATTGTTGGCCGTCTTGGTCCAAATAAGCTGCAAATTGTGGGCGACACCTAGTGAATCATAGACCTGGATGGTCGTGTTGCTGGTGGCAGCGACGGCGTCTTCCGCCGGCAGATTGGCGCCGAATGTCAGTTTCTCCGTCGCATCAGCCGTACCACCGATATTGTTTAGCCGGATCGTTTCGAGGTTGGTAAACACCGTCGGGTCAGGGTTGAAGGATTCGTTGTTTGAATCAACAGTCTGACCTGAAGAGTTGGTTTTATATCCTTGCAGGTAATAACCGGCGGTATTTTTCAAATAGCCGCTCTTGTCAGCGTTATAGGCGCCAGCGCGGGTAAATTTAAAGCCGGTGGTAGCCGTGCCGCTGGTGCCGCTGGATTCGTTGACGACAAAGAAGCCTTCGCCGGAAATACCCAAGTCGGTCGCATTGGTTGATGATTGGAAAAGGCCCTGGACGTCGACAGCAGCGAAGGGACGCTGTTGCACACCACCAGGGGAATAGTTGTTCATGCTCGCCTGGGCGGTCACCAGGGTCTGAAACCGAACTTCGGTCGATTTGTAACCAATGGTGTTAATATTGGTGATATTATCAGCGATCGCGCCTAATGCCTGAGAGTTGGCATTAAGACCGGAAACGCCCGAGTACATCGCACCATAAATACTCATTTTTTTTCTCCTCTATAGATCGAGGCCAATTTTTTTCGCCTGCTGATCAAGTGCCGTAAATTTCTGGTTTGATAGGTTCTCACGCTTCTAATCACCACTTTATTTGCCGGGTTTATTTCACGGGCTCGATATTTTTTCGTTGACGGTTAATACTTTATCCAATGGTATGGCTACGCCGTTGGCGTCGAGCATAGTGGAGCCGCTCTCCATATTGACGCCGGTAATATTGGCTTTGATAATGGTTTTTACGGCGACAGGTTCATCGGTAAAGCCAATTGGTGTGACGGAAACGATGTAGGCGCCGTCGGTGACCTGAACGCCGTTGGCATCTTTGCCGTCCCAGGTATAATTGTGTTCACCGGCGGCCAGTTCACCCGCTTTGGTATGTTTGATATTGCCCTTGTCGTCCATAATCGCGATGACGACGTTCTTAGCATTGTCGGAGAGGGTATAGGTAAATTCAGCCGTTCCGTTCTGCACCGGTAAGTTGTTGATTTCCGCTTCTACCGATGTTCCGATGAAACCGACAACGGAAGACGCTAGACTGGCGTTTTGAACGGATAGCAGGTCTTCCATATGTTTGTTAGTGGCGATCGACTGTTCAACGCTGGCGAACTGTACCAGCTGACCGGTAAATTCAGTTGGTTCCAGCGGCGATAAAGGATCCTGATGCTGCAATTGCGTCGTCAAGAGCAGCAGAAACGAATCTAAATCACCGGCGAGAGTGGAGCCGGCTGTGTCCGCTTTTGATGTATTTGCTGAGGTTACTGCATCAATCATTGTCTTTACTCACCCACCTAAATTCTGATATCGACGCCGCCGTTCGTGGCCACATTGCGGCCATAAACGTTGGCATTTGCCAGAACGCCCTGATCCAGATCTTCGTCTGGCGTATCAGGATGCTCTGAGGGTTTGCCGGAGTGGCTGTCCTGCCGATCGCGGCCCGGTTCGGCTTGTCCATTAGTTTGTTTCTTGAGACCGAAGTTGAAGCTTTCCATATCTGATTTGAGGCCCGCGTCCTGCAAGGCCTTGTCGAGACCGCGGATATCGCTCTTCAAGAGCTCCAGGGTTTCGGATTTTTCTGCCATGATCATAGCTGAAATGCGGCCGTCTTGGCCGACATCAAGTTTGACTTCGACTCGGCCCAAATGAGCGGGATTAAGCCGAATATTAATTTTATCAGCGCCTTCACCGATAGCCTTTTGAATATTAACGGCGATCTGTTCCGCGGGCACTGGTGGTTTTTGCGGTTGGCGGGCGGCTGTCGCCGGATTGGCCTTGGCGGACTGTGAGACCTGGCTGGGGCCGCTTGGACCCGTCACATTGTTGATATTAGCATTGTCAGGTGTGATGGCTGGTTTGCCGGTCATACTGGCTTGTGCTGCGGCCTGCTGGGCACCAGTTGCGGCGGCTTGGGCCCGGACGGCCATGCCGAAATTCTGGAAATTATCCTGCTGAGTGCTTTGACTGAAGCCTTTCTCGTTGCCCATATTGTTGTGATTGGAAGGCATTTGCCGGTCAGCGGCTCCGCTGACCGCTTTCATCAAATTTGGCGATGTCTGACTTTTAAATCCGTTTTCAAGTGCCAACTCAGCCAACTGCGCCGTCGGCGCCAATGTATGGCTGGGCGCGGCGTTCATTCGCGCGTTTTCAACTGCCACGTTGATCTGCGTATTTGCAAATAGGCTTTTGCCCAGTTTTTCGGTCAGTTCTTGCTGCTGTTTGTTAACCAAAGAATTGGCCGCTGAAGGCGCTTTGGCCTTGGGTACAGGGGCTTTCTTGGCGAGATCGCTGACGGCAGTATGAAGATCTTCACCAACTTTAGTGAAATTGTCGTCGGTCAAAACCGATGTCAGAATATTGGCGGCGGTCTTGGATGTCAGGCTGCCATGGGTTTCCGGCGCCTGACTATTTTGGTTGACCATTCTTACAGCGGCCTGTGCGGCAGCCGAATTTTCTGCCAGTTCAACAAGTTCGCCTTTTAAGGCCGCATCGGTGCCCTCTTTATCGGTGAACGTTGTTTGTGCTAAATCTTCATTGCCATCGTCGGACCGGGCTGAAGTATTGTTATCGGTTGAATTGTCACTATTGCTGGCAGTGTCTTTGCGGTTCGCCGCTTCCGGGCGGCCAGCCGAATCAGTTGCTTCGCTATTTTCTCCCCACGAATCCGAATTCTCACGCGGCGCTTCGGCTTCGCGATGTCTGTCCAGCTGGCGGTCAAACTCACTTTCGACTTTATCCGAACCTTTAACTTTATCAGCAGGATTGACAGGCGTTTTTGCTGCCTCAAGAGTTTTTTCAGGCGAGTCGACCATGACTTTCAGTATCTGGGAGAACTGAATCTGGTCCGTCAATTGAAGATTGTTACCATCGACCTTCGGTACACTCTGGGTTACACCCAGGGTACGGAGTATGTCGGTGGAGGTAACGTTGTTGTTCATTCTAAACTCTCTGGCTTAACTTCCCTGGTCTTAAAATTCTATTTCATCTCTCTGCCGCCAGATTTTTTGCAAAGTTCTGGCGCATTAAGGTTCCCCAATAAAAGCAATTGCTGGGCCAGTTTTGAAAAAACTTATAACCTATTGAAATAAAAGAGATTAATTAATAAGTTTTGGGGCTTAGGATAGGATTAAATTGCCGAATGGCAGATACGGTAAAAATGAACCCGGCAGATATTGCCCGGTGAATTTCAGGCAAAAGAAAAGACGGTCAATGAGACCGTCTTCTATAAATTTGCTTTGTCCTGGATTTAGGCTGAAATATCGGGTCCCGGTGTCGATGGCGCCGGTTTTTCGGCCGGTGCGCCGGCGGTGGCACCTTCCGGATTCGTCAAAAGACCTTCAGCTAGATTTTTGTTAATGTTAATTAGCGATTCGAGATGTTGCCCTTTGGTGTCCGCCAGGGCTTTGATCGTTTGCCTGTCGACAAAGATACTCAAACTGAGAATGTTTGCCTTCAATTGCGGCGGCAATTGATTTTCTTTGTCCACGATATCTGCCTGGATGATGGTCCATAGCAATTGGTTGAATTTTAAGGCGGCAGAGTAGGCATCGTAGTCGTCGAGTTCACCCTTCGCTTCCTCCAACATAAGCGCTGCTTTTGTAAAAGCCATCGCCTCGACTTCCCTGGGGGGCATTGAGGATTTCTGTGTTTGCGCGTAGGCTTGTAATTTATCCTGTGACATTCGCCATTAACTCCGCTTCAAAGGTGAGAAGTTTTTTGCATATTTTCAAGGCTCGGTAATGATTTCCTTCGAGTATTTTTTGTGAAATTTCCGCCACTAGGCCGATAAATCCATCATTCGGTACTGCATTAAACAGCTCTTTGACTAATTTAAAGTAAATTTTATGATATTTTTGTTCATTTGCTGGGTCGATGTACATATTTAATATGACATGATAGATTTTTTTCGCATGCGTATCGGCGTTTTCTTCAGTGATGATGTCTTTTTCACGAAGAACTGGTACCGTGTTCTGAATCGTAATTTCAGCTTTTTGCCCCGCATTGGTAATGACAGCCGTTCCGATCAGAACTTTCTCATTTGGTTTAAGCGTTAATTTTAGGGGCATTTCTAAGAGGCCACTTTCACACCGCTAATTGTTCAGAACAGCCGGATTTTGTATGCCTTGGCTGACTTAATCTATGCAACGATACGTCATAAAACCATAGTTCGGTAAAGTATTCGTAAAAATGGGTGAATTCTTTTCGGTAGAATTGCCTGCAATGCATCAAAACAAAACCGGAGAGCCAAAAGCTCTCCGTTCTGTAATTAAGTAGATCGGTCCTAAAATTAGAACAATCGCAAGATCGACTGTTCGGATTGCTGAGCTATACTCAGGCCGATGGTACCGAGTTGCTGACGTGTCTGTAGGGTCAGCAGGTTCGCGGATTCTGAGTTAAGGTCAGCATTAACCAACTTGGCTGAGCCTTCTTCCAGAGAGTTAATCAAGTTCTTGGTGAAATCCAAGCGCAAACTCAACACACTAGCGTTTGAACCCATGGTTGAAGCCGTCGAACGCAAGGTTGATAGGGCGCTATCAAGTTTGTTAATAGCCGTATCAATATTACCGTCAACGTTCCAGTTGTTCGCGGCGGCCGTAAGTGCAAGTCCGGAAGAGTCAGAAGACACACCCGAAATCGTTAGGGTGGAACTGCCGTCTTCACTGAACGTTACTTTCAAGTTGGCAGGTGAACCTTTAATTAGGTTGGTACCTTTGTAGCTGGCATCATTCGCCAGGTTATCCAACTGTGATCGTAGATCGTTAAACTGAATCGCGGCCTTGGAACGGTTTTGCACGTTGGCATCAGATTTAGAGGAAAGCGCAATACCTTTCATCTGTTCAACGATATCGGAAATAGCTTGAATACCATCAGACGCTGTTTCCACCGAGCTGATGCTCTGATCGATACTGCCTTTAAGAACAGAAAGGTCACCGGCGCGATCCGTCAGGCTACGTGCCTGGAAAAACGCAATAGCATCGTCAATCGCGCTATTAACTTTTAATCCAGTTGAAAGCCGTTTCTGTGTTCGGCCTATAAGATCGGTAGTGTTTTGTAGCGCAAGTAGGTTTGTCCTTGTTGGAGCTGATAAATTGATACTACTGTCAGCCATAACTTTAGTCTCCTATTCTAGGTTTATCACTAACAGGCCCTTCTGCCTGTCGGGCCCTTATTCCCGATTCCACTTTCCAGCGTCACCGAGATGTACAATGCCAGCCATTGCGACCACTGTACTAAAGGTCACCAACAGCATGCTACTGAAAATCCCTCAAAATTGCAAGGAATATCAGGCTTAGAAAAATGTAGGAAATTTAATTTCTTAACCATCATTTACGCCCTACATGACCGCGTATTAACGAATATTTTTTTATATTAATGCCATAATTCAACATGACGAGATTATATCCATTTAGTTAAAAAGTTATTTACTATCTAAGGAATTTGGTCAGTGTCAGATCGCTCAACCGCATCACCGTTGCATAGGATGCTTCCAGCATGGTTTGTTCCTGGGTCAATTCCGAGACAGCCGTGAAAGTATCGGCACTCTCCAAATTAGAGATGAACCCGGCGAGGAAATCTCGTGAATGTTTCAGATTCTTGTTTGTTAGCCCCAATTGCTGCAATTTTGCACCCACGCTTTGTTCTAATTCCTGCAATTCGTCTTCCGCCTGGTTGATGATATCAAGCGCTTCCTGAATCTTTGAGCGATAGTTGGCGTCACCGCCTGTAACGTCCGTGGACCTGAGAATCCGTACCGCTCGGATCAACTTTTCACATCCAGAATTGGTAGCCGTGACACCATATTTCAGGACAACACCCTCATCAATCCTGGCTTTTTGCAATGCATCGTCACCTTGGTAATAAAACGAAGGTTCGGCCGTTGTATTGTAGCTACCGTCGTAAGTGGGGGCTGTCGACATGGTACCTGGCACTACCGGTTTGGTATTGGTTTTTGAGCCAGCGAATAGAAAGCGACCGTTTATGCGGACATTCAGGAAATCTGAAATTTCCGAAATTTTAATGTCGGAGATTGCATTTTTGTCGATACCTGTTGCCAGTTGACCATCATCCGTTAAATCACGAAGCAAGCCGCGTACATCAGTCAACGAAGTTTTCAGTCCTTTGATGCTGTTCAGTGTGGTTTCCATCCGCATTTTGACAAAGACATTATCTTGCATAAATTGCTCAGTCCGGCGATTGGAAATTTCAAGCGTTACCAGTCTGCTGGCATCATCGGAGATGCCAGCATAGGTCTGAGATTTTTGCAGGGTGCTGATCTGCAATTGGCGGTCGTTAATACGCTCCTGGGTTTCCAGGATTAGTGAGCGGACTATCCGATTCTGGGCGAGATCTGCAACTCTTGACATCTTTGTATTCCGTTATCGATTCTGATAAAGCTAGGTTCAAACAATTTCCATCAGTGCGTCGAAAAGTTCCTCGGTCGTCGCCACCATTCGGGCTGCGGCGAGGTATGCCTGTTCGATCACAACCATATTGGCCAATTCCTCATCCATGTTAACGCCGCTGATAGATGCGTTTTTGCTAAACAATTCATCTTTCAGATTATTCTGAAAATCTAACTCTCTTTGCAGAGAGGACACTTTTGCCGAATTAAATGACAAAATCTTTGCTGCATAATTTGAAAAATTTGTTTTTGACTGGGCTAATCCGCCACCGCGTGCGGGAGCCTCAAGGAAGGTGACCGTTGTTTCAAATTCGGCAGCTAAATCCTCTGCATTTGATCCGTCACCAGGGGTAACGCCTTGCGATGTTGTAACGCTCAAACCACCAGTATCAGCTACCCAATAATTGTTACCGTTGTTATCGATGATTTTCAGTGAATAATTTGATCCGCTGATGACAGCTTCGGCAGTGATATTGGCGGCGGCTAAAGTGGAATTGGCATTTATCGCAGAAACCACTGATGTCAGGGTGCTGCCTGTCGTGTAGCTGATTGATGCGGTGGTTGACGAATCCAATGTGAATGTCAACGCACCGGCGCTGATGCTTAAGGTACTAAAATCTGAGGTTGGGCTGCTCAGATTGCCAGAAGTAAAGGTGTTAGATAGCAGCGCACCACGCGATACGTAACTAGGACTGGCCATGATATCAGCACGGACGGAAAGCCGGCTGCTGATGGCACGCGTGTCGGGGCGCAATTGGGTATCGCTCAGTACTGTACCGCTGGTGCCGGCAGCTTCGACCATGGCGAATTCATCGGCATCGCTGTCAGATAATTCCAGGCGGTAACCGTTTCCGTCGACGACAACTTCTGCTGTGATGTTCTCGCCGCTGATCGTGCTGTTGGCGTTAATCTTCGTTACCAAATCAGAAATGCTGTCATTGGTGCTATAGGCAACTGTTGCGGTCCAAGCCGTTCCGTCGTTACCAGTGAATTGTAAGGTGCCGCCAGTGGTTACCGCGGCGGCGCTAGAGCTAGTGTGATATTTTGAGCGGTAAACGGAAAAAGCTTCAGTTGAAGAGAAAAAATTGTTGAGCCCGAAGAAATCGGAAAAGCCTTTGCTCAGATCGCTGGCGGCGCTCATGGAACTAGTCAGCTCATTGATGGCAATCCGGTAATTGTTGCTGGCTGAAAGCTTAAATTTACCGTCAGAAGTGATGGAAGCCGTTAGGTTGGTGAACAGGTTGTTGATACCCTTTGAACCGCCATTGGTTATCAGGGTGCCAACATTCGTGATATTGGCGTTGGTTAGGTCAATGGTGTTGGATTCGATCACCGTGCCGCTTTCATTGACGACGGCAATTCTTACCAGCCCGGTGGAGTTATCAATGCTCGTGGCCGAGGCGACATAACGGTCACCGGTCAGTGAGGATGGGGGAGGAAAGCTGGCTCCAGAATTGTGTACAGCATTGATCTCTTCCTTTAATTTTTCCGCCAGTTCATCAAGTTGGGCCTGAATGGCCGGTAACTCATTATCGCGGAGATTAATAAGAGCTTTGAGCTTGCCGGAAGAAATGTCTCCCGTGATATCGGCCGATGTAATCTTTTCAGCAATAAATATGCCGGGTACGCCCCCTGCCGGATAACCTGTTTCGCTCGGCCCGATAAAATTTGTAGCGTTCGTCGGGGTATAAGCCATTGTCGGGGACATGGTCGACGGCTGGTCGTAGCTAATGGTTTGGCTCTGGCCATCTAGCAGGGTTGCGCCGCCGCCCGTGAATATCGTGTAGCTACCATCGCTTTTCTCAAAATACCGTATATCTAGAATTTCAGCCACATCATTTAGGGCGCTATCCCGCTTATCCTGCAGTTCCACCGGCGTAATATTGGATGTTTTGAACGCTATAATATCAAAATTAATTGCGGCAAGATTTTCCAACATGTTGTTGAGCTTGTCTATTTCGTCACTAATATTAGTATTGGCTTGCGTTCTCATCTCTTGTATCCGATCGGACAAACGCGTTAATTCCGTCAAGATGTTTTCACCCGCCTTAACGGCTGTAAATTGAGTCGTGGCGATGTTGGGCGTTACTGCCAAGGAATCAAATTGAGATCCCAGTTCGGAAATCAAATGCGCAATTGAATTGTTATCCGAAGGACGGCCGAAATACCGGTTGATATGGTTAAAATAGTCTTCTTCCAATGCGATCTTTTCCAGGGTTCCAGATTCTTTACGCAATTGTTTTAGGATGCCTTCGTCAACAGTTCTATTGAGTGAAGAAAGTTCAACACCGTAGCCGGTTCCACCAATTATCCGCGACGTTAACTTGACATCTTTTCTGACAAAACCATCCGTATTGACGTTGGCGATATTATTGGCGATCACCTGCAGCGTTTGCTTGCTGGAATGCAAACCACTAATGGCGTTTTTCATTGTGACTTCGAGCGACAAGGGTCTTTCTCCGACTTGCTCTTAATTATAGTTCTTGATTAATGCTGACAGAAACAGCAGGGATGTAGGCTTGTCGATTATGGGTTCTCATAGCGCCAGTTTGCACGTATCCGCTGGATACATTTTGATGAGATTTTGCGGCTTCTGAAATAATTAGGAACAATCGTTCCGTCGCTTCCATGCGCGCTCTAATTTTGATGGTGTTTTCATCTAATAAAACGCCAAAAGTTGTCAGTGCGTCGGTAAGGCGCCGCCGTAAACCCGGATCGAGCAGGCTAAGGTCTTCATCGTCGTTAACTATTTTAATTCGCTGCTCGTAATCCGTACTGAGTGTATTTTTTTCCTCGACAAGCTCCTTTAATCCTTCGGCCATGCCGGGTTGATTCAAAATCTCATTTTCTTGTTTGAGAATCTTGCTCAGCCGTCCGGTTACGCTCAGAAGCTTTTTAATTTTCTCTTCAATTGTCAGCGATTTAGGGGTCATTGGTTCTGAACCTCCTGCATTCTAAGAATTTCCCGTTGGATGGTGTCCGCCAGGCCGATACCACCTGACTTAGCCATCGACTTGCCGATTTCATCCACCATCATTGATTTCCAAATTTTATCGCCGGCACCACCGCCGAATGGAGGCGCCGGATCAATGTTGGCGAACATGGGTTGCAACATCTGGCCAAGAAAGAAAGCTTCGAACTTCTCTCCGACTTCGCGGGCTTTTGCGACGGAGTCGACACGACCGATTTGCGGCGGAATCTGTGCCGATTGATACATTGTTGCCCCTTGAGCGAGTAAAGCGTTATCCATCATCACATCACCGCAATTTCAGCTTGCAAGGCACCGGCCGCCTTCACTGCCTGCAAAATAGTAATCAGGTCGCGGGGGCCAATCCCCAATGAATTCAAACCGTTGACCAAGTCCTGCAGGGTGACGCCGGAGGTGACGACAGTCAGTTTTTTGTCTGATCCCTCGTCAACTTGAACGTCGGTTCTGGCCACGGTCGTGGTCGTGCCGACTTCGGCGAAGGGGCCTGGCTGGGAAACCTGTGCAGCATCCGTAATACGAATGGTCAGGTTTCCTTGGGCGATGGCGACGGTGCTAATCTTAACGTTCTCACCCATCACAATGGTGCCCGACTGTTCGTCGATGATAACCCTGGCCAATTGATCCGGCTCGATTCTCAGTTGCTCGATATCGGTGAGTAGTCCGACCACGTTGTTTTCGTAATCATCGGGGACATCGAGGGTGATAGTGCCAGGATCGGAAGGACGTGCCGCCGATGTACCCAAAAAAGCGTTTATCGCCTGCGCCAT
>PBQI01000184.1 GCA_002725625.1 Rhodospirillaceae bacterium
CGGTTATCTACAACTGGTTGATCAAGCGCGGGCTTTCCTGACCGGAAAATCAAAGGAAATCCATAAGCAATTGGCCATTGAAATGCAATCTGCCAGCGACGATTTAATTTTTGAGGAGGCGGCTTTAATCCGGGACCGGATAAAGGCGATGGCCAGTATTCAAGCCCATCAGGATATCTTCACCACAGGCGTTGATGATGCCGATATTGTCGCTCTACACCAGGCTGGTGGCCAAACGTGCGTTCAGGTGTTTTTTCTGAGGGCAGGTTGCAACTACGGTAACCGCGCCCACTATCCCAGCCATGCCGCCGATGCCCAGACTGGGGAAATTCTAGAAGCCTTTCTTGGCCAGTTTTATACCAATAAGACACCGCCCAAACTCATACTTCTGAGCGAAGAAGTTCCAAAAAAAGCCCTTTTGTCACTGGCCTTGAGCGAGCGCGCTGGACGCAAAGTGCGGATCGAAGCGCCCCAGCGGGGAGAAAAGCAGAATCTTGTCCAAATGGCGCTGGACAATGCCCAACGTGCACTCACCCGGCGCATGGCTGAAAGTACGTCCCAACGGAAGCTGCTGGAGGATTTGGCCGAGGCCATGGCTATGGATACGCCGCCTGTGCGTATTGAGGTTTACGACAACAGCCATATCGCCGGCACCAATGCCGTCGGAGCTATGATTGTCGCCGGGCCAGAAGGTTTCGTTAAAAACGCCTACCGGAAATTCAATATCCGCACGGTATCATCATCACCGGGAGACCGGGCCGGAGAACCGCAGCCCGGTGATGACTATGCCATGATGCGGGAGATGCTGTCCCGCCGGTTTTCCCGGGCACTCACGGAAGACCCGGACCGAAATTCGGGTCAATGGCCGGATCTGATTCTGATCGACGGTGGTGCCGGTCATCTGACGGTAACTTTAGACGTGTTTGCGGAACTTGGGATCAACGATGTTACCGTCGCTGCCATTGCCAAGGGTCCGGATCGCAATGCCGGACGGGAACGTATGTTTCTTCCCGGCAAGGAACCGTTTCGCTTGGACAGTCGCGATCCGGTCTTGTATTTTCTACAAAGGCTGCGAGACGAAGCCCATCGTTTTGCTATCGGTACCCATAGAGCCAGGCGCTCTAAAACGATGGAGCGTTCGCCATTGGATGAAATTCAGGGTGTGGGTGGCGTTAGGAAAAAGGCTTTGCTGCATCATTTTGGTTCCGCCCGCGCCGTCGCCCAAGCCGGTCTGAATGATCTCGAAACAGTCGATGGGATCAGCAAAGGGCTGGCACTGAGAATATATGATTGGTTTCATTCCGATGATTAGGCCGAAGATTAGCCGGAAAAATACAGAGAAAGCGGTTTTAAAATGCGCTCAGGTCCGCTATTGGATCAGCTGAGATGCTGACAAATTTGCCAAATCTCCTGACCTTGTCCCGCATTGCGTCGATTCCTTTGCTGGTGGCGACGTTTTATATCGACCACCCCCTGGGGAATTGGTTGGGGCTGGCGATCTTGACGCTCGCTGGTATGACGGATTTTTTTGACGGTTATTTGGCACGAGCTTTATCACAGCAATCGATGCTGGGTAAATTTCTTGACCCGATCGCCGATAAGCTTTTGGTTTCGTCTTTGATACTCATGTTGGTTGCGTTCAATCGTATTCCCGGTATCGCCATATTGCCGGCAGTGGTTATTCTCTGCCGCGAAATTCTGGTTTCCGGTCTCAGAGAATTTCTCGCCGGCGCCCAGGTCGGTGTACCGGTCAGTAAGCTTGCCCAATGGAAAACCACGTTGCAGATGCTGATGTTGGGTTTTTTGATCGTTGGACCGGCGGGGCCGATGTTCGGTCCATTGTCGACCACCGATGTCGGGGTCGTTGGTCTTTGGATCGCGGCAGTTCTTACACTTGTAACCGGATACGATTATTTCCGTGCCGGTCTCAGGCACGTGGACGATATGGACAAAAGCGCTGAATCAAAAAAAAGCGACAGCCAGCCGGCGGAATAAATGACACGATAGGATGGGCATGAAAATATTCGGATTGGCCGGATGGAGCGGCAGCGGAAAGACGACATTGATCGTCAAATTGATGCCCGAGTTGGTGGGGCGTGGATTCGAGGTTTCGACCATGAAGCATGCACATCATAATTTTGATATTGATGAGCCAGGCAAGGATTCCTATGAGCACCGTGTTGCCGGGGCCAAAGAAGTTATGATCAGCGCCGCCAATCGATGGGCGCTCATGCATGAATTGCGGGGTGAAGAAAAACCCTCAGTCGAAGAACTCATTGGCCGCATGACACCGGTTGATCTATTACTGGTTGAAGGTTTCAAATCGCATTTGCATCCTAAAATAGAAGTGCACAGACCATCTGTGGGTAAACCATTGCTGCAGAAAGATGATAAGAAAATTGTTGCTGTGGCCAGTGACGAAGAAATTGCAGGTCTTCCCGTGCCTGTATTAGATATCAATGACTCAGGAACCATCGCAGACTTTATCGTCAAGACCTGTGCTCTGGGTGAACTCGGGAAGGCGTCATGAGGATGCGTGAATTAGACGAATGTTTTCAGGCTTCTGATAAACCCCTGACAGTGACAGATGCTTTGGCAGCGTTTTCCAACCGGTTGTCCTGTTTGGCTGAGGTGGAGAAAGTACCGCTTCGTGATTCTTTGCGCCGGATTTTGGCGCAAGATCTGTTGGCTGCGCGGAATATCCCGCCCCATGACAATTCGGCAGTGGATGGCTACGCCGTCTATTATGAAGATCTCAATCTAGACAAGGTAACCTCACTGCCGGTTACCGGCAGAATTGCAGCCGGTCACCCCTTGGATCGCGAGGCCGCAAAAGGCGAGGCGGTCCAGATATTTACAGGTGCACCTGCCCCGGAGGGTCCCGATACCATTTTCATGGTGGAGGATTGCCAAGAAGACGGTGACAACATCCTTTTGCCCCCGGGCATAAAACGGGGCGCTAACCTGCGCCATGCCGGCGAAGACGTCAAAACGGGCGACCGGGTCTTATCCGCCGGTATTCGGCTGCGTCCGCAGGATGTCGGGATGGCGGCATCATTGGGATGTGCTGAGATAGATGTTTTCAAGCGTTTGAAGGTCGCGGTTTTTTCGACCGGTGACGAAGTACGGGATGCCGGTGACGATCTACCTGCCGGTACTATTTACGATACAAACCGCTATTCCATCATGACAATGCTGAAGCAACTAGGCTGCGGCATCACGGATGTGGGAATATTTCCGGACGATTTGGCTGAAATCAGAAACGGATTGGAAGCCGCATCCCTGGATCATGATCTGCTGGTCACGTCGGGCGGCGTTTCCATGGGTGAAGAAGACCACGTCAAGGCAGCGGTCGAGGAACTGGGCGCCCTGCACATGTGGAAACTGGCCATCAAGCCGGGTCGTCCCATTGCCCTCGGCCAAATTGATTGCGGGGACCGGCAGGTGCCTTTTATCGGTTTACCAGGAAATCCCGTGGCCGTTATGGTGACATTCATGTGCATCGCGCGGCCCCTTATCCTATTGCTGTCTGGGGCCTCTCAAATGGAGCCGGTTTTGTTCAAAGTACCAGCAGGATTCGCCTTCGATAAAAAGCCTGGGCGCCGGGAATGGCTGCGGGCGCATTTGAAAAAACAAGCAGACGGCGGCATGGTGGTGCAAAAATATCCGGCCGATGGTTCCGGAATATTGTCTTCCATGGTCGAATCGGACGGGTTGATCGAACTACCCGAAGACCTGGAGAGCATTCAAGTTGGGCAGTTGGTCGATTTTTTGCCTTTCAATGAGGTTTTAGGATGAAGATTTTGTATTTTGCCTGGGTGAGGGAAAAAGCCGGAATGGCTGAAGAGGAAGTTTCACCGCCCGACAGCGTTTCTGATGTGGGTACGCTCATTGAGTGGTTGCGCTCCCGGGGCGACAATTACGCCGACGCTCTTTATGATTCGGATGTTGTGAAGGTTGCCGTGAACCAGGATTACGCCAATCTTGATTATCCGGTTAAAGACAGTGATGAGGTGGCTTTCTTCCCGCCGGTGACGGGGGGCTGACCGATGATCCGGGTACAGCAGGCGGACTTTGACGCCGGTGCCGAAATCACCGCCCTATCGCGCGGTAACCATGAAGTCGGCGGCGTCTGCTCCTTTGTTGGTCTGGTGCGGGAAGGGGGGGACAAAGAAACGGGAGTAGACACTATAGCTGCTATGACCCTAGAATATTACCCGGGCATGACGGAAAAGCAGCTAACTGATATCGAAGCTGAAGCTAGAAAGCGCTGGCCGTTGCAGGACAGCCTTATCATTCACCGCTACGGCCGCCTGGTGCCGGGAGATCAGATTGTATTGGTGATTACCGCTTCTGCCCACCGCAAAGCAGCTTTCGAGGCTTGTGAATTCCTCATGGATTGGCTCAAAACCCAGGCGCCCTTTTGGAAGAGCGAAGAAACCGCCGACGGTAAAAATTGGGTCAAAGCCAAAGAGAGCGATGACGAAGCTGCCGAAAAATGGCGACGGTAGTTTCTACTCGATCACGCCGTTATCGGTAAAAGCGCTAATCTCTTCCTTTGAATAGCCAACTTCCGCCATAACTTCCGCGGTATGCTGACCAAGCCGCGGCGCCGGGCGTTTAATTTGGGTGGGTGTTTTGGAATATTTGATAGGATGACCCAGCACCCTTAGCGAGCTGCCCTGCGACGTGCCGATATCCTGGATCATCTGCCGGGCTAGGGCTTGAGGATCGCTGGTCATTTGTGCCACATCCAGGACTGGTCCAGCCGGAACTCCGGCTTGCATTAATTTCGTCATCCAATTATCTGTCGTGTCTTTTTGAAAGTGAACCGTAAGTACTGCCACTAATTCCGCCAGATTGTCCATGCGGATGGATGGACTTTCAAAACGCGGATCATCGGCCAGTTTTGGCGCCCCCAGAACGTCGATCATTTTGAGCCAGGTATTTTGATTGGCAGCGCCCAGATTTAGCCAGCCGTCCTCGGTCTGGAAGGCCTGGTAAGGTGCCATCAAAGGGTGGGCAGACCCCATGGCCCCTGGCACCTGACCCGACGCCATGTAGATCGCTGATTGCCAGTAGGTCATCATGATGCCGGCCTCAAACAGTGATGTATCGACCTGTTGACCCATACCGGTTTCATGGCGCTTGTTGAGGGCTGCCAGGATGCCAGTGGTGCCTAAGACCCCCGCCATGATATCGGTCACCGGCGCACCGACTTTGACAGGAGGGCGGCCCGGACCTTCACCGGTGATGCTCATCAGCCCACTCATGCCCTGGGTTACCAGATCAAAACCGCCGCGATCAGCGTAGGGACCGGTCTGGCCGAATCCGGATATGGAACAATAGATCAGCTTTGGGCAATCATCCTTTATCTGGTCGTAGGCGACGCCGTAATGATCCATGGCGCCCTTACGGTAGTTCTCGATGAATATATCCGCACCAACGATCAGGCGGCGGAGGATCGCCTTGCCTTCGTCAGTCTTCATGTTAAGCCCGACACCGCGCTTGTTGCGGTTCATAATGGCGAACGGGGCGGATTCATCGTCAACGAAGGGTGCATTTTCCCGCACATCGTCGCCCTTCGGTAGGCGTTCGATCTTCACCACATCGGCACCCATATCGGCCAGAAACATACCGCAGGTTGGGGCTGCCATGACATGGCTCATTTCTATGATCCGCAAGCCTGATAAAAGGGTATTGTCATCGCTCACGTTTGTTATTTTCCTTTAAAAACAGGTTTCTCTTTGGCAAGGAACGCTCTTACGCCCTCTTGGTAGTCTTCCGTATCAAAACAGGCGAAGCCCTCCGCTTGCTCTTCTTCGGTAAAAGGCAGAGGCAGGTAAAGGCCGGCCTGGCCTCGATAGGTAAATTTTTTGTGCCACCGGTTGATCAACCCTTTTTCCTTGGCTTCGGGTGCATCGAATATGCCTGCTTCATACAGGATTTCCAGGCTACTGAAGTCCCAACCAGGTCGATCAGGGCTGCCGTCTCCGGGTACGCCATAACCAGGCCCAACTGGTTGGTGGGCACCCCAAAACGCGACGATTCACCGCATATTCTGATATCGCACATCAGGGATAGTTCCATAGCGCCGCCGACGCAAAGCTCTTTGATTATGGCGACGACGGGGTGACGGCTTTTGCGGATAGCGGCGAGGGTGCCATGCATAAGAGCGCCATATTCGACGCCTTGTTCTGAATTTTTTCGATAAGATTCAAATTCTGAAATGTCGGCCCCCGGCCCCATGGCATTGTCGTCGGTGCCCCTGAGAAAAAGGCAGCGAATACTATCAACCAGATTGAGTTTGGAAAACATTTCGTTGAGTCCGGTCCACATCTCCCGGTTCAACGCGTTCAGCTTGTCGGGGCGACTAAGAATAACCGTGGCCACCGGGCCATCCCGCTCGACGACGACACTATCTTCCTCGCCTGCATTAGTGGTTGTCATGGTAAAATCCCGTAAATATTTTGAAATTATCAGCGATAGGAATACTCATCCATCTTACGCCAGAATTTTTATCAGCTCGCGGGAGAAAGGATTCAGCGACGATAGTTTACGCTGAAAGGTATCCCTGGCCACCATCAGAAGTTCGACATTGCCGTCAGTTGCCCGTGCCGAAGCCATGCGCGATTCGTTGTCGATCAGAGCCAATTCGCCGAACATGGTGCCTTTACCCAAGGTGCCCAGAACGACTTCTTGATTATCTCTTTTTTTGACGATTTCGACGTTGTCGAAGCAAACAACATTAGCGAAATCACCGATCTCTCCCTCTCGAAAAATATACTGTCCGGATCGAAATGATCTTCTCACGACTAAGTTAATACGGCCTTCCGTACTGCGTCGGTCGATTGTCGGTTCCTGGTCGGTCATCTGGGTGCATCCATCAATTCATTCATTCATTTTAATTGATAATTGTCAGCCTGTTTAATTTACCCACAATATACGGAAGGGGAAATAATTACGTTTGTCCGCCGACCGCACCCGCGTCTGGCTGAATTCACCCAGGGTCTAAAGCGCCGTTGCCATTTGCACCAGCGCAATATTCCTATTCTTCGTCGCTGCCATGCTCTGGGCGCATGTGGTTAGCGTATAAAAAGGATTTTAAACGTTGAAGCGGTAGAGGATGACGTCGCCGTCCTTGACGATGTAGTCGCGGCCTTCTTGGCGCATTTTCCCAGCTTCTTTGCAGGCTTGTTCGCCGCCCAAGGCTACGAAGTCATCGTAGGCAATGGTTTCAGCGCAGATAAAGCCCCGTTCGAAATCCGTATGGATTACCCCCGCCGCTTGCGGCGCATTGACGCCGTTGGCGACTGTCCAGGCCCGGGATTCCTTGGGGCCAGCGGTAAAGTAGGTCAGCAGTCCCAGCAATTTGTAGCCTGCATGGATAAGGCGCGATAGACCGGTCTCTTCAAGACCCAGCGCTTCGAGAAACTCACGGCGTTCGTTATCATCATTCAATTGAATGATTTCCGCCTCAATCTTGGCGGATATGACGATTGAGCCAGCGCCGTTTTCGGCCGCATACGCGGCAACCTGTGCAGTGTATTCGTTACCCTTTGCCGCGTCTTCTTCTTCAACGTTGCAAACATAGAGTACCGGCTTCGAAGTCAACAATTGCAGCATGCGGAATGCTTTTTCTTCTTCCTTGGCGATTTCTACCGTCCGGGCCGGGCGGCCTTCCCGCAGTAGTTCCAGAACCCTTTCAACGATGGCCAGCTGTTGAACGGCGTCCTTGTCGTTGCCACGCGCCTTTTTGGTCAGAGGCTCGACCCTTTTTTCCAGACTATCCAGATCCGTCAGCATAAGTTCCGTTTCGACGGTCTCGGCGTCACGGATGGGGCCGACGCCGCCTTCCACATGGGTGATGTCGTCATTGGCGAAACAGCGGAGAACATGGAGAATAGCGTCGGTTTCTCTGATGTTGGCGAGAAATTGATTGCCCAATCCTTCGCCCTTGCTGGCCCCTTTAACCAGGCCGGCGATGTCCACGAATTCGAGGAAGGTCGGTACGGTTTCGGCAGATTTTGCAATGGCGGAAATTTTGTCCAAACGCTCATCAGGGACACTGACCCGGCCCGTATTAGGCTCAACGGTGCAGAACGGATAATTTGCCGTTTCTGCTGCAACTGTCGCCGTCAAAGCGTTGAAAAGAGTAGACTTGCCGACATTGGGCAGGCCAACGATGCCGCAATTAAATCCCATTATTCACTATCCGTTTTACTGTTGTTCTCTTTTTTCGTGTCTTTATTTTTGGGCGGGATTGAGGATTAGCGACACCTTGGTGGCAAAACCGCTGTCATCGCCATCTGCGAGCAAGGGCGTGGCGTCCGCCATGGCGTCCATGAGCCGTACAACCCAATCCTGTTCGACTTTGGAAAAATCCTTCAATACATGGCCAGTTACCTGGTCCTTGTGTCCCGGATGCCCGATGCCAATACGCACCCGCCGGAAATCCTGACCGAGATGGGCTGCAATGCTTTTGAGGCCATTGTGCCCAGCCAGGCCGCCGCCCTTTTTCACACGGAATTTTCCCGGTTCCAAGTCTAGTTCATCATGAAAAACGACAATATCGGCAGGCTCCATTTTATAGAACCGGGCTGCCTGTGTAACCGACCGTCCGGATTCGTTCATATAGGTAAAGGGTTTCAGCAGTAGAACTTTTTCGCCGTTCAAGCTGCCATCGGCCGCTTCTCCTTCGAATTTAAACCGATAGGGCGCAAAGCTACGCTGGCGGTGGATGGTATCCACCGCCATGAATCCGACATTGTGGCGGTTGCCCGCGTAGTCTGAACCAGGATTGCCGAGTCCGACCAAGAGCAGCATGGCCGATCCTCCTGTTACCAATCGGGTTTACGAATTAGCGCGTTATTCTTCCGTATCGTCGCCGTTCTCTTCGCCCTCGGCGCCTTCTTCGCCTTCGACGCCTTCTTCGCCTTCGAGACCTTCTTCGCCTTCCTCTTCTTCTTCTTCTTCGACAGGCATCAAGGTCGGAGCGGCGATTGTGGCGACGGTAAAGTCGCGATCTGTGGTCAATTCGACGCCGCCCGGAAGTTCGATGGCGCTAATATGGATCGAATCACCGATTTCCAGATCATCCAGTTTAAACACCAGATCATCCGGAATATTGAACGGTGAGCAGCGCAATTCGACCTCGCGGCGGACGATATTGAGCACGCCGCCCGTTTTCAGACCGGGACAATTTTCCTCGTTGATGAAGATCACTGGGATCATCAGCAAAATTCGCGTATCCTTGTTGAACCGCAGGAAGTCCACATGAATTGGACGATCGGTCACGGGATGCAGTTGGAGGTCACGGGCCAGGACCTGATGACTGTCGCCACCGACTTTGACCTCAAAGACTTGAGTGAAAAATCCGGGTTCGTTAATCTGTCTGGTGAGTTCCTTGGCGTCCAAGGAAATCATGTCCGCATCCATTTTATTGCCGTATATAACCGCTGGGACCCTGCCCCCGCGACGCACTGCCCGAGCCACCCCCTTGCCGGCCCGATCACGCGCCTCGGCGGTAATCGTTCTAAATTCTGCCATTTTATTCTCCTAAACTTTTGCCTTGGCCTCCAGGGGTGCCAATCGCAATTATCCGGCGCGGACCATACCCGCCGGAAGCCCGTGGATTTAAAGCGTTAGAGGCAAATAGTCAAACGGGATTATGGGTTAATTGAACAAGCTGGAAACAGAATTTTCGTCACTGATCCGGCGCATAGCCTCGGCGATCAGGGGGGCGATGGTCAATTGCCGGATATTGTGAGCCACGCGCACGGCTTCTGTCGCCATGATACTGTCGGTGGAAACCAGTGTTTCCAGGGGCGACGCCGTAATGCGGGCGACCGCGCCACCCGACAGGACGCCGTGGGTGATATAAGCGGCAACCGACTTGGCACCGGAATCCATCAAGGCTGTTGCGGCGTTGCATAAAGTGCCGCCGGAGTCGATGATATCGTCAATCATGATGCAGCGGCGGTCTTTGACGTTACCGATAATGTTCATAACTTCGGATTCGCCCGCACGTTCGCGGCGTTTGTCAATGATGGCCAGATCAGCATCAAGCCTTTTGGCGATAGCGCGCGCCCGCACCACGCCGCCAACGTCCGGCGACACCATCATGATGTCGTCGCCGTTGTATTTTTCTTCGATGTCCTTGTTAAAAACCGGTGCGGCGTACAGATTGTCGAGGGGAATATCGAAAAAACCCTGGATCTGTCCGGCGTGAAGATCAAGGGTCAACACGCGGTCGGCGCCCGCTTCAGTAATCAGGTTGGCGACCAGTTTGGCTGAAATAGGCGTTCTGGGGCCGGATTTCCGATCCTGCCTGGCATAGCCGAAATAGGGCAATACCGCTGTTATGCGTCGCGCGGAGCCGCGCCGCAGCGCATCTAGGGTCACCAGTAATTCCATTAAATTGTCATTGGCCGGGTAGGAGGTGGACTGAATGACGAAAACATCCTCACCCCGGACATTTTCATTGATCTCGACGAAAACTTCCATGTCCGAAAAGCGCCTGATACTGGCGCTGGTCAATGGTAGATTAAGGTAGGCGGAGATCGCTTCCGCGATCGGACGATTGCTATTGCACGAGAGGACTTTCATCTAAGGTCGAACCCCTTTCACGACGCCGGACGGATACCCCCATGGGTGGATCACATGAGCTAATCTACAGCAATCAACTCCAACCATGATGAGAATTTGTTTAACAGTGAGTTCCTTGTCTGTAAACGGTCTAGATTTCGAATAAACCGAATTTATCTCTCGCGGCTTAATTGTAGGGAATTTTTAGACCGTTTTTTTGGGTTCGTTTTCGATTATGGCGCTCTGCAATATCCATGATGCCGTTGCTGGCGCCTTGGGCGATGGCAAAGGCGATATCACCCCAACGACGGTTTAGGCGGCCCGCCGGAACCCTATTAATCTGCGTAACTTTGCCCAATTCCTGCCCTTTTGGCGCGGTGACGAGCCAGGTGATGGCAATGTCGTTGGTGCCGTGAAATTCTTCGCTGACATTGACAAATCCTTTGACCAGATGGGTAGCCGCCGGTCTCTCATAGGAAATTTCACCGCCCGATTTTTTTAACAGCCGACGGAGCGCCCGGTCCAGTGAAAGGGCGCCGTCTCCCGGCGCGCCAACGACCTCGGCGATGAAAAAACGGGGAATCAACTTTTCCGGTTGGTTGTTTCTAGCAAATTGGTCATCGGGTATTTCGAGCTTTTTCCTGATTTGGATTTTCCGGCCTTCGATATGATTCGCGATTTCCATTCCAAGACTGCGCCCGATTTCACCAATCAATTGTTTGTCGAAAAAAAGCCAGCCGGTCTGATCGCCGGTAATTTTTAAATTGAAGGATTTAAGCGCCGTTCCGGTACCGTCCAAAAGCCGCCAATTAAATTCTGCCGTTTCCGGCGCCGACGCGTCGTCTTGATAAATTTTCATCCCGCCTTTGATGATGTAACTGGGAACGAAGTCGAGAGTGCGGCTGGCCGGTATATTAGCCTGCTTAAAAGCGTTGAGAGCCGACTTGCTCATGGGGTCGGCGATCGAACTGGGGATTGACGCCCCCATTTCGATGCGCACCGAATCCGTTCTTACCGATTTTAGCAGCGGATTGGAGTGAACCGGCCCTTCGTGGGCAAAGGGTTTGGGCAAATCGCCGCAGGCGCTGAGTCCAACTAAAAGACTTGCCGCAAAAAGGAAAATAGCGAATGGATGAAATCGGTCAAAGAGCACAAGTCACCAACATTGCCGCCAGGAATATCATCACGAGAATAATCATATAAGGCATCGGTTGAGAATCACACTTTCGGCCCTACCCGGCAAGCCCATTTAGGCCGCCGGGATCGATCGGATCAGGTAATTACTATAACAGACAGGCTGCGGCCATATTGCTTTTCACCTTGCTGCACAGTCCGCCGATAACTAAAAAATTGATTACTGTCGCTGTAGGTGTCGGCGTCGGATTGTTGTACGTTTCTAACCCCCGACTGGTGGAGCCGCCGGCTCACATACGCCGTCAGATCGAACATAAAATGACCTTCTTTAGTGGCAGGAACAAATAGGGTATCGTTGTCCAGCGATTCGGTGTGAAAACGATCCCAAAACTCCCAGCCCACCTCGTAGGAAGCCTGCGCGATGCAAGGCCCAACGGCGGCCTCAATTCTGTTTCTATCGGCACCCAGTTCTGCCATTTGCTGCACCGTATTTTCTAGAATACCACCATGGGCGCCGCGCCAGCCGGCATGGGCGGCGCCGATGACACCGGCCTTGTGATCAGCCATCAGAACGGGCGCGCAGTCAGCTGTTAAAATGCCGATCGCGATGCCGGGTGTGGCTGATACCAGCCCATCGGCCACCGGCGCGTCTTCTGGCTCCCAGGGAGCGACGACGGGGAGGGCCGTGGCTGTATGTTCCTGATAAGCGGTAACCAGCTTAACATCGGGCGCGCCGAGAAATTCCAGGGCGCGGGTGCGGTTGGCGGTGACATTGTCAGGATTGTCACCCGATCCGTAACCGCAGTTGAGAGACGTGTAGAGACCGTCGCTAACCCCGCCATTTTGGGTCATGAACCCATGGCGGATCTCTGTTTTTTTGCGGGAAGGGCCATTCAATTGTTCGAAGGTAATCATCGTTTTCATCATACACGTGTTTAAATACAGGGCACCTTTAAAACTCTTTAGTTACGCAAGGTAGCCCAATATTGAGCCATATTGAGACGCTTTGTCTTGGTTTTCCAAGCTTTTTCGGGGTTGTTTACC
>PBQI01000185.1 GCA_002725625.1 Rhodospirillaceae bacterium
ACCGGGATCGAAAAAGCCAGCATAGTGAACCCGGAATTCCCCCACTAATGTGTCGTAGGCGCGCATTTCGGCGGCATAGTCCGGCGGCACGCTCACAGCTTCCTTGGAGGCCAGGATATAAAAATCGTCGGGATCCAGGATCATGCGATTCTGGCCGCGATGTCTAATAGGCTCCCAGAAACCCTCTATTTCATAATGACCGATTTTTTCCACATCGATGATGTCGGTGTGCTGTTTGGCGCGATAGCCGATAACATCGGTGCCGCCAACACCGGACAGATCAACCGATACTGCGATGCCCCCTTCGATATTGGCAGTGGCTATTTTAGCATCAGCCGCGTCGCCAAAGACCAAAGGCGTCCGTGCGTGCAGCTCCCGCATGGCCGTGTCCGACGGCGAGACGTCACCACGCCTGAGCCGCATCTGGCTGAGCCGCGAACCTGTCCGCACCAGCACACTGAATGTAAGCGGGGATATCTCAGCGTAGAGCGGCCCCTCATAGCCGGTCTCGATACGGTCGAATTCCTTAGAATTGTCGGTGATTACACGGGTGAAAATATCGAGCCGGCCGGTAGAGCTTTTGGGGTTGGCCATGGCCGACGTTCCCGCCGGCAGAGCAAGGCTTTCCAACAGCGGCACGATATAGACACAGCCTTTTTCCAGAACGGCGCCTGACGTCAAATCGATCTCGTGCATGGTCAGGCTGTCGATCATGTTGCGCACAGTGGTGCCGGAACCGGGCAGGAAGCTTGCCCGCACCCGATAGGCCACCGCGCCCAGCCGCAAATCCACACTGGCCGGCTGAATCTGGTCGGCCGGCATGGGCGTTTCGATAAGAATTTCACCCCGCTCAATCGCCGCAACAATTTCCTGCGACGGCAGGATACCGTCGGCAAAATTTTGCGCGTCAGTCAAATTGGGGGAAACTTCAGGCATCTGGCATGTCACGTAGGTTAGCAGAGGACCCTCATTACCAAATCCAGTCCGATTTATCCAATGTTATCGGCAAAGAACTTCATGGTTCGGGCGCGGGCTTCTTTGGTGGCTTCTTCATGATAGCTGGGCCGGTGATCGCAGCTGAAGCCGTGACCGGCGCCGTCATAAACATGGATATCCACATCGGGCTTAGCGGCGCGGATTTTGTCAATATTTTCCAGGGGAATGCCTTGATCCTCGGTGCCGAAATGCAGCTGCACCGGGCACCCGGCTTCCAGGTCCAACATTTCGTGGATACCGCCGCCGTAATAGCCGACGGCAGCGTCAAATCCGCCCTTGCAGGCGCCAAGCCAGGCGACCGTGCCGCCGAAACAGTAGCCGACAACTCCAACCTTACCGGCATAGGCTATCGCATCCTTGGCGGCAATCGTGTCGATGGTGGAAACCTCCCAGCCGACCTGGCCTTTAAGCCCCATGCCCTTCTGCCGGCCTTTCTCTTCATAGCCGAGGTCAACGCCCCGTTCCGCCCGGTCGAACAGCGCCGGGGCAATAGCCACGTAGCGGTCGGCGGCAAAACCGTCACAGACTTCCCGTATGTGCGCGTTGACGCCAAAAATTTCCTGAATGACCACCAACCCACCTTTCGGCGTCCCCGCTGGATCGGCCCTATAGGCCAACAAAGCATGTCCGTCGCTGGCAGTGATTTCAATTGTTTGTCCCATGATCTGATTCCGTGGTTTAGTCATTATGATTAGTCCAAAGGATGGTGTGCTTGGGGGCAAGAGTCAATTACCAGTGCAGCAAGCTATAAGACTGATTTAAACTCAGTGGTAGATTAAAATTATAGTTGGAACATCTATGAGGGAGCCAAGCCTGTCATATAGAATTTCAATTATTAGCGCCGCGTTGTTTGCCGTTGCTTGCGCGCCGGTATCACAAATGCCGCAGGTTGATAAATCTCTAGCGGAAATAGAGGTGGAAAAACAGCGGGAACTCGTATTCGTACAATATCTTGGCTATCAGCAACGATTAAACAAAGTTGCTTATCCCATTTTACGCGCCAACACCGATCTTTGCGGCGACAAGGTGCGCTATGGCTCGGGCATGGGCGTGGTAAATAAATACACCTATCCCGAAAACATGAGAGAGGCGGCGTATAAAATTGCCAATGTTGATAAAGTTGCCACTGTTTCATTCGTCGCCGATAACTCGACGGCCAATGCTGTGCTCGAAGAATTAAGTCTGCCCGAGTAGACCTGTCTTAACTATTCCAGATAGGCTCAGAAATATCGTTAAGGAATTTGCCGTGTGCAGTCCGTTCGGCAGCGGTTGGCTCATGGGGTCTGGGGTCGCGGCGCTGGGTTTCGTTGACGGCGGTAACCACGGCATCTATTTCGTCAGCCAGCGCGAAGTCGGGCTGCCGGCCGCCAATTAGTTCCAAATAGACTTCGGCCAGAAGTTCCGAATCAAGAAGTGCCCCATGAAGCGACCGGGTTGAGTTATCGATTTCAAAGCGGCGGCACAAGGCATCCAGGTTAGCCGCAGCGCCGGGATATTTTTCCCGCGCCATGCGTACCGTATCTACGGCGCGAGTCATGGGCAGCGGCTCAAGCCCCAGCCAATCCAGTTCCGCATTTATGAAACGCATGTCGAATTCAGCGTTATGGATGACCAGGGTTGCGTTATCAATAAATTCGAGAAACTCATTCATTACGTCAGCCATCACCGGCTGGTCGGCCAGAAAGTCGTCGCCCAGCCCATGGATAGCAAAAGCCTCTTGGGGCATTGGGCGTTCGGGATTGATGTATTGGTGGTAATGGTTTCCAGTGGCGACGTGGTTGACCAGCTCGATACAGCCGATCTCAACGATGCGGTCACCGTTCTTGGGATTTAATCCGGTGGTCTCGGTATCCAATACAATTTCGCGCATATGCCGTCCTTTTTTACACCTTAACAATTACCCTTAGTAGTTCCTGAGTGGCCATTTTTTACCGCTAAACTGACTTGCCACTTTGACAATTTCACCGATGCAACGCAAGCTGAACCCACGTCCCAAGCCAGTGAGAATAATAAAATCCGCCCGGCGCCGTTTTTCGATATCGGGTATCTGCTTGTTTAGGATAGCCACCAATTTATCCGGCGTCATGCCGTGTCGCGAAAGGACCCGGATACGCTGCAAGAAGGCCGGTGCACTCACGACGGCAACGGCGTCACAAAATTCAAAACCCCCCGTTTCAAATAGGAGAGGAATGTCCAGCACAACCAGTTTCTCTTTTCTTTTCGCCGCCTGTTTCAGGAAATGAAATTGCGCCTTCCGCACCAGAGGGTGCAGGATCGCTTCCAGCTTTTTGATGGCGTCGGAATCGTCGAATACTTTTTTTCCCAGCGCCATCCGGTCAACCGCGCCGTTCTTGACGACACCGGGAAAGGCCGCCTCCACCGACGCCACGGCCCGGCCCCCGGAACCCGTCAGCTGATGTACTGCGGCATCAGCGTCATAAGTCGGCACACCGAAAAACCGAAAGGCCTTGGCTGCCGTGGTTTTTCCCATACCGATCGAACCGGTGAGCCCCAATATAAACATCTTAGTCCTTTATACCAAAGTGGCTGCGAGCACGAAACGACGCAACTCTTCCGTTACCTCGGGCTCCACACCAAACCAGGCGGCGAAGCCGGGCGGCGCCTGGTGCAGCAGCATACCGAGACCATCGACGGTTGGATTGCCGCGCTTTTCAGCCGCCCGCAGCAGTTCGGTTTCAAGAGGTGTATATACAATATCGCAAACCAAAGCGTCAGGAGGCAGTGCATCCAAGGATAAATCCAGCCCTGTCTGACCTACCGTGCCAAGGCTCGTTGTGTTGATGAGCAGTGCTGCACCACCAAGCTGAGCGCCCCTGTCCTGCCAATCTCTAACGTTAAGATCAAATTCATCCGACAATTTTTCCGCCTTCTCCCGGGTCCGATTCATCAGGGTAATATCCTCAGCACCTGCTTCTTGCAGAGCCACGCAAATCGCCCGGGTCGCTCCGCCGGCGCCCAGGATGACAACGGGTCCTGTGTCGGCCTTCCAGTTAGGCTGGGCTCTGCGGATATTTTCAATAAAGCCGAAACCGTCCGTATTAGAGCCGATCAGAGCACCCTCATCATTGACCACAATAGTATTAACGGCGCCGATCCTTTTGGCCGATTTGTCAATGTCGTCGACAATGCCGAGGGCTAATTCCTTATGGGGGAGGGTTAGGTTAACTCCTCTAAATCCCATCAGCGGCAACGCCCGCAGGGCCGCCTCTAGATTTTCCGGCGCCACCGCCAGGGGCAGATAGGCGCCGTCAATTTTATGAGCCTGCAGCCAAAACCCATGCAGACGCGGTGATAGAGAGTGACTGACCGGCCATCCCATGACGCCTGCCAATTTCGCTCTTCCTGAAATCATCGATTCGGTTGTCATGGGGTTAAAATCCTCTGACCGCGCAGAAATTCCAGCAGCGGTAATAGTGGCAACCCTAGAACGGTAAAAAAATCCCCCTCGACGCCGGTGAACAACTGAGCACCAATGTCTTCCAGGCGGTAGGCGCCCACCGACGCCTGTACCTCCTCCCCGGCCTTTTCCAAGTATTCAGCCAGAAACTCGTCGGAAAAATTTCGCATTGTCAGTCTAGCATTGTCGGTCTCACGCCAAACCGTTTCGCCGTTTTTCACCACGCAAGCCGATGTTATCAGGCGGTGCTGCTGGCCGCGAAGGGCCGTTAAATGGGCAATTGCGCCAGCATGGCCGACCGGTTTATCGAACAGCCGTCCATCACACTCCAGAATTTGATCGGCCCCGATGACGAGGTTGTCCGGGTGATCTTGGGAGATTTTAAGTGCTTTGGCCTCAGCCAGAAGTCCGGCAACTTCTGATACGCCCTGGGCGGAATTCTCATCCTTCAACGCCTGCTCATCAATGTCGGCGATTATGACACGAAACGGCACGCCGGCATTGGCCAACATTTTGGCGCGGACCCGGCTGGCCGATGCCAGAATCAGATCGGCAGCATGGTGGTTACTGGTCATGATGATGCTCGGTCATTGTTGATCTTGGATCTGGGATTTTAACTGCATTATAGCAGCGGCAGTTTCTTCAATCGAACGCCGGGTTACGTCAATGATGGGCCAACCCTGCTGGGTATAGAGGCGCTGGGCAAAATTGACCTCATCAGCTACGGATCCCGGATCGGCATAGTCGGTGGGATTTTCCTGATTCATCACACGCAGACGATTGCGCCGCACCTGAACCAGCGTTCTGGTATCGCGGGTTAGGCCGACGATAAAGGGCTTTTTCAGTTCAAACAATTCTTCGGGTGGTTCGTGACCTAAAATTATCGGCACATTAGCAACCTTAAGCCCGCGATTAGCAAGATACATACAGGTCGGTGTTTTTGAGGTGCGCGACACGCCCAACACAACGATATCAGCCTCCTCCAGATTCCATGTCGCCTGGCCGTCATCATGCATCAAGGCGTAGTCCATGGCCGAGATCCGCGAGTAGTATTCGCCGTCCATCGTATACTGGCGTCCGGGTTCAGCGTGGATTTCCGTTTTTAGAAAACCGCCAAAAGCCGCCATGATCGGCTGCAGAACAGAAACGCAGGGAATCTGGAGTTCCTGGCAAACTTTGAGCAGCTTGGTGCGGAAGTCGTCATTGACCAGGGTATAGAGAACAAAGCCGGGGTTTTCCTTGATGCCGGCTATGGCATCAACCAGCTGCGTATCCCGTCTGATCAAATTCCAGTTGTGCTCCATCGGTTGGGCGTCATCGAACTGCGCCAAGCAGGCACGGGAGACTGTCTGAACTGTTTCGCCGGTTGCATCCGACACAAGATGTAAGTGAAATTTGCTCATAAATTTTCTTTTCTAACCCACCATCTCAATTTCAGAGTCTTGGGATACTTTGGGGAAAAGATCGTGATAATCTTCACCTCTGAAAAATCTTTCCTATTTAAACCGTAACCATCATCCCTTTTTACCGACTAAATAACTTTGCTCCGCTGGCTTCAATATGAATGATAACTGTATTTGACAAATTGTTTTCCCCACATTCCTATTTATACCTAGCAGAAATACCGGCAGATGATTCCGCCGTTTGGATATTCTTTTATCAACTTATCCAGGCATTTCACAAAAGGATCAACTGGCAAAAATAATAACATGAGACTGTTGGTGTGAATTCTTTATAAACTGTGGGTAAAAAATAATTCCCAGAATCCACATTACAACAACAACAATTTCCTTTTAATTATATCTATTATATTTGTATATCCTTCGGTGGATAAACTGAATCACATAGACTGGTCTGAAAATAACATGACCTCCAACGTAAACAAGAAATTCATTCGCGCTCTTAAGGGCGAGGCTGTAGTCCCCCCGCCCCTATGGCTGATGCGACAGGCTGGTCGGCATCTGGAGGAGTACCGGGCTCTGCGCGCCAAAAATAAAAATTTTCTCAAGTTCTGTTATTCGCCTGACCTGGCCACAGAAGCGACACTTCAACCAATCCTCCGTTACGGCTTAGACGCGGCGATCCTTTTCAGCGACATTTTAGTTATTCCCGACGCTTTAGGTCAGCAGGTTGAGTTTGTATCCAGGGAAGGGCCGAAACTTGATCCTGTCAGCAAAGCAGAAGATTTAAAGATTTTTGATCGTTCCGGTCTCCATGATCATTTAGCGCCGGTTTACGAAACGATAACGCGCATCAAAAAAAAATTGCCGAAGGAAACATCCCTAATCGGTTTTGCTGGTGCGCCCTGGACAGTGGCCACCTATATGGTCGAAGGCGGCAGTAGTAAAGACTATCAAAAAACCCGTACCTGGGCCTACCAGTCCCCTCAGTCATTTTCCATGTTGATAGATCTGCTGGTAGACACAACCTCGGATTATCTGATCCGTCAGATAGACGCCGGGGTCGAGGCCATTCAAATCTTTGACAGCTGGGCCGGCGTATTACCGCCGGGGCAATTCGAGCAATGGGCATTGGCGCCGGTCAAAGAAATTATCCGCCGAATTTGCCAATCACACCCGGATATTCCGGTCATCGGATTTCCCCGCGGCGCTGGCTTTCAATATGTGAAATATGCCAAGGAAGCGGGGGTTGATGCCGTATCGCTAGATTCCACGGTACCCGTTGAGTGGGCGGCCGAAAATATTCAACCCATCTGCGCCGTACAGGGTAATCTGGATAATCTGGCTTTGCTTGCTGGCGGTGAGATCATGGAACAAGAGGTCTGCAGGATTTTACAGGCGTTTTCAGGCGGACCGTTTGTTTTTAATCTGGGTCACGGCATTTTGCCGGAAACACCCGTACCACATGTCGAGAGGCTGGTGGAATTGGTTCGAGCCCGATCTACGCAGGATCACGGCTAGGTGTCAAAAAAGGCTGTCATCCTATTTAATCTGGGTGGCCCCGACGAACCCGGTGCTATTCAGCCATTTCTATTTAATCTGTTCAACGATCCGGCTATTATTGACCTGCCGGGTCTCATACGCTGGCCGCTTGCTAAATTTATTTCAGCCCGGCGTGCGCCGGTGGCCAAAGAAATC
>PBQI01000186.1 GCA_002725625.1 Rhodospirillaceae bacterium
AGACTCAATCTCGCCCATCACCTTGTCGTTGGCAATTGCAATCTGCATCATCTGACCCGGGGTCAGCTTTTCGAGAATTTCATCGCTAACCTTGGTTCCAGCCTTCAAGCCTTTCGGACCAATGACCACCTTGCGGCCCATTAGGCGATCACGGATGCGCGCATGGAAACTGCGTTCCAGAATAGCGATTTCGTCATCTCTATCCTTGGCCAGCCGTTCGATTTCCGCCCGCTCGATTGCCAAGGCGCGTTCGTCCTTGTCGACACCGCGCCGCGAGAAGACCCGGACTTCAACGACGGTACCGGCAACCCCCGGCGGCAGACGTAAGGACGTATCCCGCACGTCGGACGCTTTTTCGCCGAAAATAGCCCGCAGGAGTTTCTCTTCCGGGGTCATGGGAGATTCACCTTTCGGTGTCACCTTGCCGACCAAAATATCGCTCGGCTTAACCTCGGCACCGATATAAACAATGCCGGCTTCGTCCATGTTTTTGAGGGCTTCTTCACCGACATTGGGGATATCGCGGGTGATTTCCTCCTGGCCGAGCTTGGTGTCCCGCGCCATGACTTCGAATTCCTCCAGGTGGATAGAAGTGAAGACGTCTTCACGCACGATACGCTCGGAAATCAAAATCGAATCCTCGAAGTTATAGCCATTCCAGGGCATGAAGGCGGCCAAAACGTTGCGGCCGAGAGCCAGCTCACCCAGATGGGTGGACGGTCCGTCGGCAATGATGTCGCCGGTGGTAACCTTATCCCCAACCTTCACCAGCGGACGCTGGTTGATGCAGGTGTTTTGGTTCGACCGCTGGAATTTTTGCAGCGAGAAGATATCGACGCCTGGCGTATGATGGCCGCCCTCGTCCTCGTCGGCGTGGATGACGATACGGGTACCGTCAATCTGATCGACAACACCCGGGCGTTCGGCAATGATGGTAGCGCCGGAATCCCGGGCTACCGTTTCTTCCATACCGGTACCAACCAACGGCGCATCGGCGCGGATCAACGGCACCGCCTGGCGTTGCATGTTCGAACCCATGAGCGCCCGATTGGCGTCATCGTTCTCCAGGAAGGGGATCAGGGCGGCAGCGACAGACACCAGTTGCTTCGGTGACACGTCGATCAAATCGACATCTTCACGGGGTACCATCAGCACGTCACCCGCCTGCCGGCAATTGATCAGTTCGTGAACGAACTTGCCCGAATTATCCAATTCCTCGTTGGCCTGGGCAATGGAGTATTTGCCTTCGTCCATGGCCGAAAGATAGATAACATCATTGGTGACCTTGCAGCTGTTTACCTTGCGATAGGGACTTTCGATAAAGCCATATTGGTTGACTCGGGCATAAGTGGCCAGACTGTTAATCAGACCGATATTCGGACCTTCCGGCGTTTCAATCGGACAGATCCGGCCATAGTGGGTTGGATGCACGTCGCGCACTTCGAAACCGGCCCGCTCACGGGTCAGTCCGCCTGGACCTAAGGCCGAAAGACGGCGCTTATGGGTGATTTCCGACAACGGATTGGTCTGATCCATAAACTGGCTCAGTTGGGACGATCCGAAAAATTCACGCACGGCGGCGGCAGCTGGTTTAGCGTTAATTAAATCGTGCGGCATGACGGTATCGATATCGACCGAGCTCATACGCTCGCGGATAGCCCGCTCCATGCGCAGCAACCCAACCCGATATTGATTTTCCATCAATTCACCAACCGAGCGGACCCGCCGGTTGCCAAGGTGATCGATATCGTCGATCTCGCCGCGGCCGTTTTTCAGTTCGACCATGATGCGGACGACTTCAAGAATGTCCTCACGACGCAGGACCCGAATAGTATCATCGGTTTCGAAATTGAGGCGGGAGTTCATTTTAACCCGGCCGACAGAAGACAAGTCATAACGGTCGGAATCAAAGAAAAGCCCCTTAAACAGCGAGTCCGCCGTTTCCAGAATCGGCGGTTCACCTGGGCGCATAACCCGGTAAATGTCGATCAAGGCCTCTTCACGATTTGAATTTTTATCGGCCGCCAAGGTATTACGGATATAGGGCCCGACATTAACGTGATCGATGGCCAGCGTCGGCACTTTGTCGACCTTGGCCTCATCAAGTTCGTCGAGGGTCTCTTCGGTGATTTCATCGCCGGCTTCAAGATAGATTAACCCAGTTTCTACATTGATAATATCCACAGCCGCATAGCGGCCAATAATTTCCTCATGCGGGGCGATATGTTCGTCGATACCCTTCTTTTTCAAATCGCGCAACAGACGCGGCGTCAGTTTGGTGCCGGCTTCGGTAATCACCCGGCTGGTTTTCGCATTGATTAGATCATGATTGAGCTTGAGACCCCGGAGACCTTCATAGTCAAAAGGAATCTTCCACCCTTTTTTGCTCCGCACGTAGTCAACGCTGTCGTAAAAGTAGGAAAGAATATCGGCGGACGACATACCTTCAGCTTCAACAGGATCAAGGTGTTCACCGTTAGCTAACAACTGTTTCCGCTTTTTTGCGGATTTTTCATTGTCGAGCGCCAACAGCAGCGTCGTTACCGGTAGTTTGCGACGGCGGTCAATACGAACATAGAGCAAATCCTTAGCATCAAACTCGAAGTCCAGCCAAGAACCGCGGTAGGGAATGACCCGTGCGGCGAACAGGAATTTACCGGAGGAATGGGTTTTGCCTTTGTCATGGTCGAAGAACACGCCGGGTGACCGGTGCATCTGGGAAACGATAACCCGTTCCGTGCCGTTGACGACGAAGGTACCGTTGTCGGTCATTAGTGGCATTTCGCCCATGTAGACGACCTGCTCTTTAATATCGCGGACCGAACGGGCCTCGGTTTCTTCGTCGATGTCCCAAACCAAAAGACGGAGTGTCACCTTCAAGGGCGCCGCATAAGTCATGCCGCGCTGTTGGCATTCCTCAACGTCATATTTCGGTTCTTCGAACTCATAATCGACGAATTCAAGTGTGCCACGTTCGGAAAAATCCTGAATAGGAAAGACCGATTTGAAAACTTCCTGCAGGCCGGCTTCGAGTCGGTTTTCCTTGGGAACCTCCCGTTGCAGGAAAGATTCGTATGAATTCTTTTGAACCTCAATCAGGTTCGGCATCGGAGTGACGGTCGGGATCCGACCAAAACTTTTGCGCACGCGTTTGCGACCGGTAAAAGAGCGATTAGCCATTGCAGCCCCTCGTTAAAAAACAAATCTATTCTTATCCTCAACCAATCGCCGCCCAGGCGAAGACAAGAATTAATTTATCCCAGTCATTTTTTGCCATTGATGTTTTCGCTGGCAAATTCCTACCGACCAGGAAGCAAAAGCCCGCCTCATTAATCTGAGATTCGGGCCGGAACTGCACATCCACTATCTCGGTCGCGGCGCGACCCATCCGTGGCGGATGCGTAACATAAATATAAAGTCGGTGCGGCGGTGAAAAATCAGTAACGCCACCGCACCTGAAACCTTATTTAAGTTCGACGGTGGCGCCGACCTCTTCGAGCTTAGCCTTGATTTCCTCAGCCTCTTCTTTGGTGGCGTCTTCCTTGACGGCCGCCGGTGCGGATTCAACAAGATCCTTGGCTTCTTTGAGGCCAAGGCCCGTGATGGCGCGAACTTCCTTAATCACGTTGATCTTCTTTTCACCAATCGACGCGAGAACGACTTCAAATGCGTCTTTCTCAGCCGCCGCTTCTTCGCCGCCAGCAGCAGGACCCGCTGCGACAGCAACCGGAGCAGCCGCCGAAACGCCCCATTTTTCTTCCAACATTGTGCTAAGCTCAGCCGCCTCAATGACGGTCAAGCTTGATAGGTCTTCAGCAATTTTCTCTAAATCTGCAGCCATTTTAATTTCTCCTTTGGCTCAAACTGATAACACCGTTAGCCGCTAAGCAGCCTCTCCGCCTTGCCCATAGGCGCCGATAACGCGGGCGACCTGACCGGCGGGTGCCTGAAGCACACCGGCGATCCGGGTTGCCGGGGTCTGGATCATGCCAACCAACTTGCCGCGCAGCTCATCCAAAGACGGCAGCTTGGCTAGCGTGTTAACACCATCGACATCCAGCGATTGCCCATTAAAGACACCTCCAAGGATGACCAATTTTTCGTTGTCCTTAGAATAATTCACGGCAATTTTGGCTGCCGCCACCGGATCGGTGGAGTAAGCCAGAGCCGTGGGACCTGACATCAGATCACTAAGGTCTTCGAATTTGGTTCCTTGCAGGGCGAGACGTGTGAGGCGATTCTTAGTGACCTTGAAACTGGCGCCCGCTTCACGCATACGTCCGCGAAGATCGGTCATGTCCGCCACCGTCAGCCCACTGTAATGGGTAACGACAACGATTTCCGAATCCTCGAACGTCTGCTTCAACGATGCGACCACTTCTTCTTTTTCAGTACGGTCCACGAATCGTCTCCGTGTTTGCACGAATTGCCGGGCGCACCCGGCTAACCCATGCGGTTAGCGTTTGGCCTTTGAATCGTAATTTGATTCAAAGACCGGTTCGCCCTGCCCAAGTCGTCAGTTTGAGCCATCCTGGAATAACCCCAAGAGATCATTCCGAAAATGTCTCAATCTCCGTCTATGCAGGCCAACTTGTTTAAATCGTCTCTGCCTTTCGGTTTCAACGATACCTGCGGTCTCGGACAGGTCGGAGGATTTTGACGTCCTCCTAAACTTCCATCCAATTAAAATCAAAAAGGGCGGAAATTATTCCTAATATGAATCCGGCAGCGTTAGTCGCCGAGATTCGCTACATCTAGTTTCACACCCGGGCCCATGGTCGAGCTCAGGTTTGCGCGTTTAACATATGTGCCCTTGGCGCCGCTCGGCTTGGCCTTAAAAATGGCGTCCGCAAAAGCCTTGGCGTTCTCGACCAAGGCTGCGTGGGAGAAACTGGTTTTGCCGATTCCGGCGTGAATAATACCCGCCTTTTCGACTCTGAATTCAATTTCACCGCCTTTGGCAGCTTTAACGGCTTCTCCGACATTGGGGGTAACAGTACCCAATTTCGGGTTCGGCATAAGGCCTCGTGGCCCCAACACCTTACCAAGCCGACCAACCACGGCCATCATGTCCGGGGTCGCGATGCAACGGTCGAAGTCAACCGTGCCGCCTTGAATCTGTTCTGCCAATTCTTCGGCGCCGACCAGATCTGCGCCAGCCGCCTTAGCTTCTTCAGCTTTGGCGTCTTTGGCAAAAACGGCTACCCGAACGGTTTTACCGGTACCGTTGGGTAAGGCCACGACCCCCCGAACCATTTGGTCCGCGTGGCGGGGATCAACACCCAGATTCATAGAAAACTCAACCGTTTCGTCAAATTTGGTTTTCTTGGCATCGAGAATGATTTTTACAGCCGCGTCGATTTCGTGCAGCGCCAGCCGATCGAAAGAATCGTAGGCGCTATTCATGCGTTTACCTTTAACCGCCATCTTACTGACCCTCCACGGTGATGCCCATGGAACGGGCCGTACCAGCAAGTATTCGACAGGCTGCGTCAACGTCATTGGCGTTTAAATCTTCTTTTTTCTTTTCGGCAATTTCACGCAATTGATTCATGGTGACGGTACCTACCGGCTCCTGGCCGGGGGTTTCCGAGCCCTTATCCAACCTGGCCGCCCTTTTAATGAAATAGCTGGCAGGCGGAGACTTAGAAATGAAAGAAAATGTCTTATCCCCGTACACTGTAATTTGTACGGGGATGGGCACACCCTGTTCCATATTCTGGGTGTGCGCGTTAAAGGCCTTACAGAATTCCATAATGTTCAGGCCTGCCTGACCAAGCGCCGGACCAACAGGCGGCGAAGGATTCGCCTGCCCAGCCGGAATCTGGAGCTTGATATAGCCGTCAACTTTTTTTGCCATTGTCTATCCTCAGTTAAAGTTTACTGGGTGCGTGGTGCGGCTATGGCGGGCCTCCCACACGGGTTTGCGGTAAGATTACCGCGGTAATTACAGTTTCTCGACCTGCGAGTATTCCAATTCAACAGGCGTTGAGCGGCCAAAGATGGAAACAGCCACTTTGAGCCGTGTTTTTTCCTCGTCGACACCCTCGACCAATCCGTTGAAGGACATAAAGGGGCCGTCACTGACCCGAACCTGTTCGCCGACCTCGAAAGTAACAGCGGGTTTGGGACGCTCAACGCCCTCTTCCACTTGGTGAATGATGCGCTTTGCTTCGGCTTCGCTAATAGGATAAGGCCGTCCGCGGCCACCCAAAAAGCCGGTTACTTTCGGCGTATTCTTCACCAGATGCCAGCTTTCGTCGGTCATTTCCATTTTCACCAGCACGTAACCGGGGAAAAATTTACGCTCAGTGCTGACTTTATTACCGCGGCGCATTTCGACCACTTCTTCGGTCGGCACCAGAACCACCTCGAACATATCTGAAAGATGAGACTGACGGGCTTGCTCTTCGATGGAATCAGCCACTTTTTTTTCAAAGCCTGAATAAACGTGAATAACGTACCATTGGGCTACCATGATCCTAGCCCCCCAATCCGAAAATAAGCTTCACGCCACTAGCCAGGATTTGATCAACAACAAAGAAAAACAACGCGGCCAGGATCACAAAGACAAAGACCATGCCGGTGGAAATCAAGGTTTCCTTGCGAGACGGCCAGGTGACCTTGGCGGTTTCCTGACGGACCTGTTGCAAAAACTGAAATGGTGAAGTTTTAGCCATTAATATTATTTATCCAGTACTTAAATATTGTGCCGCGTTAAACAGGCTCATCAACTAGGCTAGCCCAACAAATTTGGCCCGAAAACTGGCAGGGGCACCAGGACTTGAACCCGGGACCTGCGGTTTTGGAGACCGCCGCTCTACCAACTGAGCTATACCCCTATACCGATTGATCCCTTTATGCCACCTTCGATGGGCTGGACGCCGCCGTTAATCGACGATGCTGGCGACAACGCCGGCGCCGACGGTGCGGCCGCCTTCGCGGATAGCGAAGCGCAGACCCTGGTCCATGGCAATCGGTGTAATCAGCTCAACCGTCATCGAGATGTTGTCACCCGGCA
>PBQI01000187.1 GCA_002725625.1 Rhodospirillaceae bacterium
TTCGAGAATGCCTGACAATCACGGCTACAGCACCATGATCTTGCTAAGACAAATCTATCGCTATGAATGATTTGCGCCCTCAGGCCACTCATCGATATGTTCAATCAAGCTCAAGTGAAGTTGAGTTGCTTTTTTGCTGTATGCCGTGGGCTGCCAGCAGTCGACCATCCCTGCCGCTGGGCCTTCTAAAAGGCATCTGCGACCAAGAAGGGATTGGTTCAAAGGTGATCTATAGCAATTTTGATTTGTCGGCGAAGATCGGTATCGATCTCGCCGAAGAATTTGCTACTAAATCGTCGCTCCAAGGTCTTTCTGAGCACCTGTTTGCCTGTTCCTTATTTGGAAAAGACGTACTCGATAGTGACCGATTTATCCGAAAATATTCTGAGCTTCCAGGAGTTCTTGATATTGTGCCAAAGGATTTCTGGTTTCACGCGCGTGATGAGGTTATCCCTAAGTTCTTGACGGCTACTGCGGACCGGCTACTCGATCACTCACCGTCGATAATTGGCTTTAGCGCAACTTTTAATCAAGTAATGTCGAGCCTGGCGGCAGCAAGAATAGTCAAAGACAGAAAACCAGATACCATTACTATCTTCGGAGGCGCGCTGTTTCAAGATCCAATGGGACAGGAATATCACCGGGCGTGCTCAAAATTTGTTGATCATGTCTTTTTTGACGAAGCAGATGATTCATTTCGAACGTTTATTTGTCACTGGAAGAATCGGGCACCATTAAAGGAAATTCCCGGCGTCACGTACAAGAATGGAAAGGGTATAGAGTATTTGCCATCAGAACCAGTGACTGACCTTAATCGTTTGCCTGTGCCTAATTACGATGACTATTATCTGGAAGCTGAGCGCCTAAAAGATGACTCTTCTTTTGATTTTCTCGTTGACTTCCTGCCCTATGAGAGTTCTCGCGGTTGCTGGTGGGGGCAAAAAAGTCAGTGCACCTTCTGTGGATTGCCCAAGGGGCGCGTTATCTTCCGCAATCGCGATCCAGAGCGCATTGTCGAGGATATTATTACGCTAAGTCGAAAGTATCAAGAGACTAGCCTTTATGCTACTGACTCGATTATTTCCTGGCCGACTTTGACCCCGGTACTACAGCAGCTCGTAGAGCTTGGACTAGATCTTGAGCTATTTTACGAGGTCAAAGCTTCAATAAAGAAAGAACAGTTTGAACTGCTGAAAAATGCAGGTGTTTGTCGTTTACAGTCCGGTATCGAGTCATTTTCAACAGATGCGCTCCAGTTGATGGCGAAAGGGACATCACTCTTGATCAACCTGCAATTCTTGAAATGGGCGAAAGAGTACGGTCTTCAATCACTTTACAATCTATTAATTGGATTGCCCAATGAAAAACCTGAATGGTATGACAATGTAATTGAATTAATCCCTATGTTTTGTCATCTTCAACCGCCTAACAATGAACTTATAACTGTTTCGTTGCACAGGTATAGCCCGTTATATGAACGAAAGGAAATTTTCGGGCTGGGAACATTATTGTCCCGCCCCGATCTATTGAATTGTTTTCCGCCCGGAACAATAGACCTGAATAAATGTTCATATTTTTTCTATGAGAAAGAAACTGTGGGCAAGCGTTTTTTATTCGAACGAAAAAAGCAGCATAATCATTTCAAATCCCCCGACTATATGCAACGCTTTAGACAAGCGGTATCAGAATGGATTCAACTGCATCAAACAATTAACGGTCGTCCGAGCTTATCGGTTCGACTTGGTGAGGGTTTTGCCAAAATCTGTGACGAACGTACAAGCCCCGGCCGAGAATATACAGTCTCCGACGAGCACCTCGACATAATACTTATGTGTGATCGAATTCAGGTTCGATCATCTTTGGAACGGAGACTTGGAAAAAAATATAGCCAGCCAATGATTACTGAAGCCATAGACGAATTGCTTGCGCGGGAGGTGCTCATACAGGAAAAAGGAAAGATCCTCTCGTTAGCTGTTGCCGACTGCCCTCGCTCTACAAGTTGGTTAGAAGCAACAGCACTTGGATACGATTCGCCGAAAAGCATTGAAAAGCGATTAATGCCAATGAAAGGGAATAACAGCTTTGTTGTGAAATTCTCTTAGGGCATCTAAATCTGTAGTAGTTGCAATTCGACACGCACCTGCCGTTAAATTCTCTGCGGGGAACGCGCAACCACATTCAGCACCAAGTCTCTGTGTCTATTTCATCACCGATCTTTGGCTGTAGATCCTCACTACCTGCTACCTGCTCCATAAACTGTTCAAGATTTGCACTAATCATGACGTTCCTTCTACGTGTGTCTCAACGTATGATTGACTTGTTGGATTGAATATGACTTTAAACGACACTGTGTCGCTTGAATGACTATGGGTGCCTATTTTTTCCGATACTCCTCCACTAACCGCTTGTTGAGGAAGGGTATTTCACAGCAATTCTCGTTGACTTTTAAGTGGCTTCCGCGTTTATAACGCAGTACGTGTTGGTGCGAACGACCCGCAAGACCGACGTCAAGACGAATAGCTGACTCATTCAGGTTCCTTATTATTGGCTGGTTATTAGAAATCGGTATAGGTGAATTAAGAGAGACCCTCGGAGGTAAAGGGTAACAACCCAACAACTGGTTATAGTCTATCTTTGACAAAAAGTAGTAAAATGTAGCTTTGATGTGCAGGCCGGTTGACGGCGAAAACAATCATTTTTCCTGAAAGCCTTGAATATGACCTCAACTCTTGAAACGTAACATGAATAAACGCAATTTTGCCGAACTCAAAGAAAAAGAGTTTGATCTGATCGTGATAGGAGGCGGTATCACGGGAGCATGGATTGCCCTTGACGCTTCCAGACGAGGTCTTAGTACGGTTCTGCTCGATAAAGATGATTTTGGTGCGGCGACATCCGCGAAATCATCCAAGCTGCTCCATGGAGGAATCAGATACCTTCAGCAACTTCAGTTTTCAAAGGTGAGAGAATCCGCGATTGAACGATCGTGGTATCAATCCGTTGCGCCTCATCTCTGTCACTTCATCCCCTTTTTGGTTCCCTGCTACCGGGATATAAGAAAAAGCAAACTATTGCTCAGGATTGGCATGATGTTGTACAGGGTGCTCTGTTATGGAGAGAACTCTCGGATCAAAGATTTTCATAAAAAAATACCAAAAGGCTGGTTTATATCGAAAAAGAAACTCGTTTCACTGGTAGATCTTGCTGAATCAGACTCATTAACCGGTGGTTCGGTGTTTTATGAGAGCCATATGGAAAATTCGGAACGAATGACGCTGGCAATCATCAAAAGCGCTGTTGATTCAGGAGCATTCGCTTATAACTATACTCGAGTTGAACGCTTCATTAATGATGATAACAAAATAAAAGGGGTATCGGTTGCCGATCGCATCGATGGTGATGAGTTTAAAATAAGAGGTCGAATGATAATTAATACAACCGGACCCTGGATAGACGGCTTAAACAGAACGCTCTTCAATTCAGATCCTCATGACATCACAACCGGATTCTCTAAAGGTTCACACATTGTCACCAGACAGATTATTAAGGATTATGCTGTCGCGCTCCCCAGTCAGCATAAAGGACAAAGTATTGTTGATCGAGGCGGCAGACATGTTTTCGTAATTCCCTGGCGTGGTCACTCTCTTATAGGCACAACGAACGAGCCACTGGATAATGGCCTGGACAATCTGAGCATCACAAACAAGGAGATTGAAAATCTTATTTTTGAAGTGAATTCATCAATACCATCAGCGAAACTCGATAGGAATGATGTGCTCTACAGCTTTTCGGGGATCTACCCGCTACAGGCGAATACCATCAAGACGGATACTTACCAGGGAACTGGTGAATATCTAATTATTGATCATGAATCACACTCAGAAATTAAGGGTTTGATCACTGCACTCGGCGCCAAGTTCACTACATCACGCCTCGTGGCTGAAAAAACTGTGGATCTTGTTACAGCAAAACTAGATCTTGCTGTTTCATGCAAAACAAAAGGAATTCCGCTTACATCGGGAACGATCACTGACATAGAATCATTCAAAGACAGGAAGTGCGTAGAATTTAATCATCTTTTTCCAGTTGATTTGACACAAAGCCTGATCAGAAGATATGGAAAAGATATAGATTCAATCTATTCTTTGGGTAAATCAGAGCCTCAATTGCTCAGAACGGTTTCTGAACGTGACAATATAATCGAGGCGGAAATTGTATACATTGTGAAAAATGAGGCGGTTTGCCATCTTTCGGATCTTATTTTCAGGAGAACAGGTTTAGGAACGATCGGCAACCCTGGAGCTCAATGTTTATCACAATGCGTAAAAATTATGGGTGATTTGTTGAATTGGGATGACAAGACCCGTCACAATGAACTGGAATCGGTGATGAACCATCTTAACACTGCTGTCAGCCCAAATAATTGATTAGCTGTGATTGGAAATTCAGTGAGAATTCTGCATATTGCGCCAACCCCATTCTTTTCTGACAGAGGCTGTCACATACGAATCGCGGGAATAATTTCCTCATTGAATTCGAGAGGCTTTGTTAATCACTTGTGCACCTATCACCATGGTGCCGATCAATGCGATATCTCGATATCCAGAATCTCACCAATAGGCAACTATCGAGACACTTCTGCCGGCCCTAACTCTGGAAAATATTGGGCTGATGTGAAGTTATTGATGTTATCTTTAAAGAGGGCTCTTCAATATAAACCTCATATCATTCAATCTCATCTACATGAAGGGGCATTAATCGGATGGATTATTAAAATCCTGCTATTCTGGAGGCGAATAAAACTGGTATCAGATTTTCAGGGCTCTCTGACAGGAGAACTCCAATCCTACGGGTATATCAACAACAACGGTTTGTTTAACAGGCTGTTCTGGATAATTGAAGCTGTCATATTACGTTTACCGGATAAAATCACGATATCTTCCGCAGAAAACATTAAAACACTCTCAAAGACCTTTGGCGTTGACAGTGAGAAATTCACCCTTATACAGGATGGCTTTGAACTAGACGATTTTCTAGATCTTGCGAATACCGATCAGCTCATTGATCAATATACACAGCTTAAAAATAAGATCATCATAGTCTTTACAGGCTCCCTGCTGCCAGCAAAAGGGTTGAACACTCTTGTTAAAATAATTCAATCTGCCGTAAAGACTCGATCTGACATACACTTTCTCCTTGTCGGCTACCCGGTCAACGAATGCAGGGATCTGCTCGAATCCTGCAATCTGCTTGATCGATGCACACTTACCGGTAGAGTGGGGTTTGACCACCTTCCCGAATATCTGTCTCTAGCCCACATTGCCCTCGATCCAAAAGACAACTCTTCTGGTGAAGCGAGCGGAAAAATCATAAACTATATGGCCTCCGGTCTTCCGGTGATCTGTTTCGACACAGAAAACAACAGAAAATTAATAGGCAATTCTTCTTGTTTATGCCCCCACGGAGATCTACTCCGATTCAACTCTTTGCTTGCGGGTCTTTTGGACAACATTAATAATAGAACGACTGAAGGGGCCCGCAACAAAGCCCGCGCGGAATCATTGTTTCGATGGGATATAACCACCAAGCCCCTTTCATCAATATACTCGCGAATCACATCCAGTTAATTATCTCTTTTCTCAGGAATGAAAACCTATGAAAGTACTCGTAACGGGCGGCACCGGGTTTACCGGAAAAGCTTTGGTCAAGCGTCTGCTAGATGAACACCATCATGTGGTGGCACTTGATTACAAGGAAGGAATCAAAACCGATGAACTCAAAAGCTGGGGCGCGGAAGTTGTCATCGGCTCGGTCACGGACAAGTCTCTTATTGAAAGTACGATGAAAGGAGTTGAGGTTGTTCATCATCTCGCTGCCGCTTTCAGAGAACTGAATGTCCCCAATAGTTACTATGATGAAGTGAATGTGGGTGGCACGAAGGTAGTTCTTGAGGCGGCACAACAAGAAAATGTCAAAAAACTGATTTACTGCAGTACCTGTGGTGTTCATGGGAATGTTAACAATCCGCCTGCTGATGAGTCAGCCCCAATCAAACCCGCCGATTATTACCAACGAACGAAATATGAGGCTGAGCCACTCGTCAACAAATACAATGAAAGGGGACTAAAAACCTCGATTACCCGGCCATCTGCGATCTATGGCCCAGGTGATCCAGAACGATTTGGAATGATTTTCAGACGTGTCCATCGCGGCTTCTTCCCGATATTTGGCTCTGGCAACGCGCTCTATCATCCGCTATATGTCGAAAACCTGGTTGATGTTCACATGATTCTGATGGAGGAAGGTCTCGGTATTGGCGAAACATATCTGGTCGCTGATAACGAATACCTCACTATCGAAGAATTGGTAAATCGTATTGCCCGTATTATGAACAAAGAAATCTCGACGCCACATTTTCCAATCTGGCCACTCATCATGGCCGGCCATGTTTTCGAAAAAATTTGCACGCCACTGCACATTACGCCGCCAATATTCCCCCGCAGGGTAGATTGGTACCGTCAAAACCGAGCTTTCGACATCAGCAAAATAAGGAATGAGCTGGGCTATACCCCGAAGATTGACCTCGATCAAGGTCTTGCGAATACCGCCTCATGGTATCAACAAGAAGACTATTTGTAAGCAGAAAAACCCGGTTGATCTCTTCTTGGCTCAGGGTTATCTGAAGGCCCTCATCTGCCGAAAGCAAATTCCTATTCCTCAATTATTGTTTTAGCACGGGTGTTTTCTAGAAGGTTCAGCTCTTATTCACTCACAGGGACAAGGTTTACCCCCTTCCATTTGGCATATGCTCCATGGGTACCGCAATGCCATACCTCTTTGCCCCACACCTGAATAACATCACCGTTTACCAGATCTACCGTGCCGCCAGTCAGGTCAACAATCACATCCGGACAGTTTGTGCGCCATTTATTAAGGTTACCAAAGCAATCACAAGTCAGCACACCGGTTGAATAAGGATATTTACCGCTGGCGGTGGTCACGCCATTCACTGAAATCTTGTATTTCGGCGTACCATCAAATTCTGTCTGTGCCCTGAATACGATTTTGTATTTGCCATCGACCCCGGAAAATGTTGTTTTACATGTTCCCTCACTGCTGTTAGCGACCAAGCCGAGTCCGCCATCCCTGTTTGTCCAGTTATTTGTACATGAAAAATCCTTAAACGCATTCAGACGTATGGTGATCTGAGGGGTTTCGCTACTGCTGTCTGAAGTATCATCACCGCTGGCTGAGGTATCATCACCGCTGGCTGAGGTATCATCACTGCAAGATGTAATAAAAACGGCTGATAGATAAAGCAATAAAAACTTGGCTAAAATTTGCATTTTCTAAGTTCCTGTATGAAATTAAGCGAAAATGATAGCGTGATCCCGCTACTTAGTAAAACATCGAATATATATTGATTTATAATGATATTGTGCCAGCAGTCAAGCACTATATTATGTGGCTGAAGAAGCCTTGGCATGGAGTGCCAATTGCTAGGTAACAACCCGTATTCTGGTGGCCAACGATGTATGGAAGTACACGCAACCAGATTCTTTCTGTTGAAAACACAGACTCTGCTTCGTCTTGTACTCCATCTTCTCCAGTGAAAACGGGTTGCGGATCATATAGCGAGCAAAGAGTAGCCAAAGTGCAGCCAGATCCCGCTTAGCTACCACCTTGTCCCTGATGCCGCTTGAGCTGTTGTTTTGGGCCTGCTGATGTATCAAGGCTCCACATCTGGTGAAAGAAAATTTCTATCCCTGGCAGGTGCATATGCATAAGATCTGGCGTTTTTCTGAAGTCGGGTGGCGGAATTAAAACGGGGTATTATTGGCCGTTCGGGTCCCATGAGACGCTTTTGCCCCCAGCACTCGTGCGAGTTCCTGGGCCCCCAGGCAGATACCCAGCATCGGAATCCCCATCGGAACTACGGTAGTCTCAAGCCAA
>PBQI01000188.1 GCA_002725625.1 Rhodospirillaceae bacterium
TGGATTAGCAGCAAATAAAATTTTTGCAGCTGTAACTTCTTCTTTAACCTTATCGACGATCGTCGTCAGATTATCGACGGACATTTGGGATAGGTTGGCCCCAACCGGAGCATCGGTAACTTTGGCTGCTTCTTCCGTGATTTTAGCGTTAATTTTAGTCTGCAGAATTTGAGTAACCATAGCCTCCGCAGCCGCAAGCTTCCCAGAACCGGAAGCTGCCTTGGTAGCCGTAATGACTGCCGAAACCACTTCATCCATTGCTGCAATGGCGCCCTTGACGATAACGTCGACCCGGACGCCAGCCAAAACAACTTCATCGGCGGCACTAGTAAGCTTCAAAAGCAGCTGAGGATTAATTTCCATTCCCTTATTTAAGGACCCCAGCAAGGCACCGGCCGAAAGCATGATACCTGAAGAAGTGGCCGCTATCGCACTGGCAGCGCCAAGGGCATCAAGAGGTGCAGTAACGGCAGAGCTGAGAGTATTCGAGGATGACTGATCCAAACCGGCGGCGACACCTTTGGCGACAATTTCTGCCTCAACGGCAGCCTTCTTTATTGCCGCCGCCGTTTCAGCAGCGCTGGCAATCTGAGCAGCGGACTGGGCACGTGAAATTATCGCCAGGATCGGGGACGCGTCTGCCGATTGGTTTTCAGTAAGAGCATCAAGCCTGGGGGCAATATCTTTTAGAAAATGTTTTACATGTTCATCTGCTCTGCGTTCAAATTGCCTTTCGAAACGATCTTGAAATTTATCAAAAACCTTATGGGCTTTTTCAAACCCTTCACGCAATGCTGCTTCTTCTTGCCGGGCTTTCTCTAACTCAGCCCTGACTTTACCCAGGTCTTTTTCGCCATGTTTGCCAAAATCGGAGCCCGCCCGCGGCGGTTTAAATCCGTCGGGTGGAGCTTCGCCCTCGCCTTTCTCGCCAGCATCTCCTTTTTGCTCTTGAGCTTCCGGGGACGGCGCATCGGGGAGAGGCGGTCTGCCAACCGAGGTAAGAGTTGCGTTCAATACGCCGGCAGATTGGCCATAGGTCTTGTTGAACTGTTCCGGCGTTATGGTGGAAGTCTGAATGGCGCCATCGCTGCTGACCCCGGCGACCGTGAAAGGCTTGTTTAAAACCTGGACGCCGGCTGCCGTGGTGAGAGTAATTTCACCAGTGGTGCCGTCGGCATCTCGGGTGAGAACCACCTCAACCTCATCACCTGCCTTGATGCTGCCAGCAGTGCCGCGGATACCGATGGTGGCCACCGGTGTTTTAAGTACCATGGCGTCAGGATCCACTTTGGAGATCTGACCCGAAACAAAGGACATGACACCGCTGACCAGAGAGATACCCATCTTGCCGGTCTGTTCGCCGGGATCGTAGACCATGTCGTCGATGACGGCACGGCCTTCACTATCCAGCGAAAAGACACTGTCGTCAGCAAGTAGGATGCCCACGGCACCGTCGGAGCCGGTTTCCACCACATCGTCTTGAAAGATGGGATCACCCTTATTGCCGGTGGCTTCGGTGCCGTCGGCCCGAGTGATCTTTACTGCCCCCTCAATGGTTTCGATACGGCCTATAGGTTCTGCCGTACCAGCGGTCACCTCTGCAACCTGACCCGGCGCTACTGGCCCTGCAAGTTTGATTACCAATTCTGCCCAAAATACGGCGCCCGACTGATCCACTAAATCAGGGGGTGTTTCACGCAGGAAATAGTTCTCGACCAGGATTTTCTTCCCGTCGGCACCAACGAGCATGAGATCGGGCCCCTGCCGCACAAAATCGGCATGCCGCACCCAAGATCGGTTCGGAATGTTGACGACGTCACCGACCGCTCCGTCGAGAGCAACCAATTCGCCATCCGTTGGCTCAACAGCGTCCATTTAATCTCGGTCCATTCACCATGGGCCCTGAATGTTATTGCTCAAATTCCTACCCTCAAGAGCAACGTTAAACCCAATTATGATAATCCACAAACCTAACTATAATAACCCATAAAACACGTTACCATAAGTAAATAACACAATATGTGATCTACATCACATGTGATCGACATCACACATAATTTTTTAATTCTTATAATTGTTAATAATATATCTAGAATCCGCATTTTTACCAACGAAAAAACCAAATTTAAACTGGTCTTGTCGGCACCATAACTCTTTGCCAAAAAAAGTTTGGGGCAGGCATAGATTAAGTTCGAAGTATTCACATTTTGACCCACTGTAGTAATACCTTCAACAGGTTAGCGGTTGACTGATAATTGAAGCGCCATTCGCACTCCTTGAGATTGAAATGGAAATGGTGTTTTGGCATGCCGTTGTAGCGCCGCAGATGACGTTTGGCCTGCTCAATTTCCCCAGCCATCAAATCGGGTGCATCCGCCTCCAGATTCTCTACGATCAGCTCTCTAAGCTTGTGAAAATACTGGATCGCGGTATTGCGATTCACCACACACAATTCAGCCGCAGATCAGGCAAAGGCACCAGCCACAAAACGACGAACTAATTCTTGCTGAATACCTACAGAAAACCTACTTCTTCGTCTCTTTCTAACCATCTGACATTCATAATGAAAATCCCTTATATTATGCCAGCCCCTTCGGCTTTTAAGGCTTAAACTTTAGTCTCTCCCGTTTTCGGGAACAACCGTTGCCCCCTTAACCCTCTGATTTTCCATGAACTTTATTGAATAAAATGGTGAAATTATTACTAATAAATGGCTTAAATGAGGCTAAAGATGTCAGGGCCCCTTGCGATTAGCGCGAGAGCGGCTTATTCACTCTATATTCGCCCAACCATTTAACTCTAGCCGCACGGGGGCAATTGCAGTCGTATGAAAGTTCTGTCTGTCTTCGGCACCCGCCCGGAAGCCATTAAAATGGCGCCCGTGGTCAAAGCCCTTGAAGCCGATAGCGGGTTCGAGTCTTTGGTCTGCGTGACAGCGCAACATCGAGACATGCTTGATCAGGTACTGGATCTTTTCCAAATTCAACCCAATTACGATTTGGATATCATGGCTGACAATCAGGGCCTGACCCACATCACCACAGCTTCACTAATAGGGCTGGAAAATGTCCTGAACGAATGCGCCCCGGACCGGGTTCTCGTACACGGGGATACGACAACGACCTTTGCGGCCTCGCTGGCGGCGTTTTATAAAAAAATACCAGTCGGCCATGTGGAAGCGGGCTTACGTACCGGCAACGTTCTTGCCCCCTGGCCCGAAGAAATGAACCGGCGGCTGACCGATACGATCTGCGATCTGCATTTTGCGCCGACGGAATCGGCCAGGCAAAACCTTCTGGCCAGCGGTGCCCCGGCAGCTGGGATTGTTGTAACGGGCAATACGGTCATCGATGCCCTCCTCCATATCCGACGTTCGCTGGAAGAGGATAAAACCTTAAGGACGCTGGCCGCCGCGGGACTTCCCAATATCAATCCGGATGCCAAAATCATTCTAGTGACCGGTCACCGCCGCGAGAATTTCGGTGACGGTTTTGAGAATATTTGCGCCGCCCTAGCAAAACTCAGCGAACAGGGGGATGTGGAAATAATCTACCCGGTCCATCTTAATCCCAACGTGCAGGAACCGGTTAATCGACTGCTCGGAGGTAATCCAAGGATCAAACTGCTGCCGCCACTGGACTATCTGCCCTTTGTATTTTTGATGAGTAAATCCCATATTATTGTTACCGATTCCGGCGGTGTTCAGGAAGAAGCACCGAGCCTTGGAAAACCCGTACTGGTCATGCGAGACGTTACAGAGCGCCCCGAAGCCGTGGATGCGGGCACGGTTATCTTGGTCGGCACGGACCCGGACAAAATCGTTGCTGAAGGCCTGCGCTTGCTTGAAGATGAAAACGCGTATAGCTCTATGGCCAAAGCGCATAACCCGTATGGTGACGGCAATGCCAGCCAACAAATTATGGAAAAATTGAAGGAAAAAGGCTGAAACAGTGTTTGAATTCAACCGGATATCGGTAATAGGCCTCGGCTATGTCGGTTTGCCGACCGCTGCAGTAATTGCCAACCGAGGTATCACGGTGATCGGTGTCGATACCAATGAATCCAATGTCGAAATGATCAATGCGGGAAAAGTGCCGCTGGTCGAGCCTGATCTCGATATTCTGGTGCGCAGCGCCATTGCCACCGGGAATCTTAAGGCCACCACAACACCTGAACCGGCCGACGCATTTGTCATTGCCGTGCCCACACCCTTCACCGTAGCTTACAAGCCGGACCTCAGCTATCTGGAAGCCGCTGCCACCGCCTTGGCGCCGACGCTTGAAGCCGGGAATCTGGTCATTCTGGAATCGACGTCTCCTGTCGGCGCGACGGAAAAACTTGAAGCCTGGCTGGCGACCGGGCGGCCCGATCTGAAATTTCCCAGCCAACACGGAGAAGCGGCTGATATCCAAATTGCTCATAGCCCCGAGCGGGTTCTACCGGGGCGTGTTCTCGTGGAACTGGTGCAGAATGACCGGGTTATCGGCGGATTGACCAAAAAATGCAGCCAGCGGGCAGCCGATTTTTATGGCTTATTTGTCAATGGTAATTGCCGTCTGACCTCAGCACGCACGGCGGAATTGGTTAAACTCGCCGAGAACGCCTACCGGGACGCCAATATCGCCTTCGCCAATGAAATGTCTTTGGTGTGCGATCACTTGGATATCAATGTTTGGGAAATGATCGAACTCGCCAATCGGCACCCGCGGGTCGAGATCTTGCAACCGGGGCCCGGCGTCGGGGGCCATTGCATTGCCGTCGACCCGTGGTTTATTGCCGATTCTGCACCAGAAATTACGCCATTGATCCAAACAGCCCGCCAGGTCAACGACAACAAACCCAATTGGGTCGTCGACAGGGCCTATGAAGTGGCAGTGCAATCAGACTGCTGGGCCATCGCCTGCCTGGGCTTGGCCTACAAAGCCGATATTGATGATTTGCGTGAAAGTCCGGCGCTAAAGATCACCAGGGATCTGGCCGATAGGTTTGAAGGTAAAATTCTCGTCGTCGAACCCAATATCGATGTTCTGCCGGATGAGCTATATGGTGCCGGAAATATTGAACTTACGAAATTGGATGATGCAATTGCGTCAGCCGGCCTAGCAGTTATGCTGACCGATCATAAGGAATTTAGAACGTTGGATCGTGCGGCTTTGGATTCGATTGAGATCATCGATACGCGCGGAATGTGGAGATAAAAATCGCCATGGAAGGTAAATTTGATGTACCCTTCTCGCTCAAAGGTAAAAAAATTTGGGTAACCGGCCATACCGGTATGGTGGGCTCAGCCACGGCACGGCGACTTGCGGAAGAAGATTGTGAGTTGCTGACCGCCTCCCATGCCGAGCTTGAACTTCGCAATCAGAGCGCCGTCAACGACTGGATGTCCAGCCATAAACCAGACGTCATAGTCATCGCCGCCGCCACCGTGGGCGGCATTCTCGCCAACTCGACCCGGCCAGCTGAGTTCATTTATGACAATATCTCCATCGAAACCAATATTATCCATGCCGCCAATGAGAACGAGGTAGAGAAACTGCTATTTCTAGGTTCGGCCTGTATTTATCCCCGTGAAACCGATCAGCCGATGGCAGAGGAAGCCCTTCTAACCGGTTCTTTGGAACCGACGAATGAATGGTATGCCATTGCCAAAATTGCCGGCATTAAAATGTGCGAAGCTTATCGTCGGCAATATGGTTGCGACTTTATATCAGCACAGCCCAACAATCTTTATGGGCCCGGCGACAATTTCGATCTGAAATCTGGTCATGTTGTTCCCGCCCTGATGGCGCGCGCGCATAATGCCAAATTGGAATGCAAGGCTGATCTGGAAATCTGGGGGACTGGGAAAGTTTTGCGTGAATTCCTTCATGTTGATGACTGTGCTGACTCACTTATTCACTTGATCAAACATTATTCCGGACTTAGCCCAATAAATATTGGCACAGGGGAAGAAGTCAGCACTGGTGAACTGGCCCGAATGATTACCGAGACGGTCAGCTTTCAAGGCGATCTTATTTTTGACACTTCCAAACCCGATGGCTCGCCCCGCAAATTACTGGACGTCAGCCGGATGCAGGAACTGGGCTGGAAATCATCGATCACATTGAAAGATGGTCTGGAATCAACCTATGAATGGTATCAGGCAAACGAATTGTAGCTTTTAAGCCAGCAACTTTTCGTATTCCGCAAGAGCCCGGTCCACGTAATTGTCCCAGGAATAGCCACTGGCCACCCTATTTCTTGCCGCCAACCCCATATTTCGACGCACATCAATATTATCAATCAGGTGGGCCAGGGCGCCCGCGAGGGGCTCTTCGTCGCCGGCCGGTACAATCATCCCTTCTTTGCCCTCCGCAATAATATCTTCAGCGCCCGCTTCTTTGGTCGTCACCACGGGCAAACCTGACGCCATCGCCTGCAGCATCGAGAGCGGAAATCCTTCCTCTAAAGATGGCAGGCAAAATATATCTGCCGACCTTAGAATATCTGGTATTTTCTCCGACGCTACGGAACCGTGAATCGACACACCGGAAGAAGGCAACATTTTATTTAGGAGCCGATCAAAACCCGCTTCAATGGGACCAATTAAATGAAGTTCGGCCTCTCTTTCCAAGCAGCCGAAGGCCGTCAGCAATTGTGGGACTCCTTTACGAATACCAACTCCACCGACAAATACAATTTTAGGAACTTTGGTGTCATGTGAATTTTCTAACGGATAAAACCGCTTCATATCGACACCATACGAATTGACAATTAATTTCGACGCATCAATGCCATTATTCGCAAAAGTCTCGGCGGCAAATAAAGTCGGTACAGCGATTGCGTCTGCCAAGACGTATTCTTTGATTTCCCGTTCAACAATTCCAGGTTCGGCGCCGTTAAATTTCAAACCATACTTATCACAGGCTTGCTGCATTGCATCCGTTTGATGGACAATATGACTTGATCCGCGTTCAATAACGATTTTCTGACCCCGGGATCGAGCCGGTTCAATGGCCTCAAGAGTGGCCGAACTCCAGCCCACCAGTAAATCCGATTCATCGTCTAAACAATGCGCTGCAAAACGGCCAAATGCTCTAGCAACGGCTAAATCCGGCCTGATCCCCAGTTTTAAATGATCATATAGCCGGCGGCGAAGTTCCAGCAATACGGCTGACTTAATTTTCATACCTACAGGCACAAATCGGCGGGCGATGAATCCAGGATAGGTTGTTGTCAACTGCCCGAACTTACCGCGTTCGAAAAGCCCGGTTGCTAGTTCAAAGGCATGCCAGCGGCCATGGACAGAAACGGACACTTTCACCCGTGATCCCTTTCGACAATTCGCAGGATGCAAAATACCACGACAAAGGCGAGGCCATAAGAAACAGACAAGCCTAAAGCCAAGGCTATAGCAGGCTCTATCGCACCCATTACGCCCAAACCGAAACACGCCAACAGGCCACCATATTGAAAGGCGCGTCCGATTAGCAGCCATCTGGTTTGTTTCGCTACCCAGCAGTAGGCTTTGATGGTCTCGAACATGGATAAAAACACCACCAATCCAGCCATCGACGCAAATAATTCCGATGCCGGCCGCCATTTTTCGCCGAAAAGCCAGGGCACGACCGGATCAGCAAATAAAAATGTCAGAACCCCACCGATCAGTAGCGGAAAGAACATATACAGCAACAATCGGTCTCTGCCGGCAATCCTTTTGGTTCGGTCTTCAATCCGGGCGAACCAGTTTCCGGCGACACGAGATGCAATCGGCGACAAAAACTGATTAGGGACGATGGCCAACCGTTGAGCCTGAAATATGAAGCCGGCGATGCGTTCACCGCCGATGAAGCCAGCTAGCAAAATTGTAATCCTTTGGAAACTGCCTTCGAGCACGCTATCGAGCCAGATGCCTCTGGCATCCCTAAATAATCCTTGCCATTCTTCTACACTCAAAAATTTGAAGCGGCTGAAAGTGAGGCCGCCAGAAAGTGCGAACGTTACAAACAACGCCGCTGAAAGAAAAATTTCCCGGACAAACAGAACCTTCCAATTCATACCACTGACAACCAGGACCAACGCCAAAATATTACTTGCCGTCATCGTGCCGGTTTCAATTATAGCAAGACGCCGATAAGGCATACGTCGTTCAAATACCGCCTTGTTGTTATCGGTCCAGTGGCGCAATCCAATGGCCAATATTAAAGCAACTTCCCAAGGTCCAAATTCGTGCGAGAAATAAATCCAGACCAGGATCAGAATGGTCGAGAATATAGTCTCCCAGCCAAGTGCCGATAAAAAACGCTCCTTCGCCCCAGCATCCAAATCCGTCGCATCGGTGCGAATTATGAGGACATTGATACGGAGGGAAAATATCGAGTATACAACCGTTGCGCCGGCCAGGATCAGTGCGAAGCGCCCAAAGTCCTCTGGGGCCAGAAATCTGACCAAAACGAGATTTACACCAAAGGCAATCAGTGCCTGAATGGCCTGACCCGAAACTAGGTAGGCCCCCCCAATTTTTAGTTTCTTGGCATATATATCCATCATCGGCATTCGGCTTAACTTGCCACGATCTGTTTCATTGTCTCTATTAATCGATCAAAATGCCCGTCCCAGCCGAACCGCGAAACCACTCTTTCACGCCCTAGATTCAGCAACCGTTCTCGCAACAAAGGGTCCCGGTCGAACTCTAAAAGTTTCTCTATCAGTTGTGATACCATAAAGGGTTCAAAATAAAGCGCTGCATCGCCGCAGATCTCCCTGTTCACGGGGGTGTCCGAAACGACCACCGGCATGGCAGAACTCATGGCTTCAGCCATGGGGTGTCCAAATGTTTCTGAAACCGATGGAAAGACAAAAACATCGTGGGATCGATATAATTTTGGTAAATCACCATAATCATGATGGCCCAAAGTTATCATACCGCGGCGATTGGCATCTCGAACTATCGCCTCATCCAGCACGCTACCATCCATTTCGCCGAATTCATCTATCGACATAGTGATCGTCGCATGTGTCCTTATTCCTAATTTGGTCAGTTGATCAACAGCCTGACAGATCAAATTGGGAACCTTGTGGGGATAGTAAACGGAAACGTACAGCAATTTAAGTACACCGTCCTCGCGCCAGATCCTTTTTTTTTCTTCAGTCGGTTTAAAAACCTGATCGATGGTGCCATATGGATTGACCGCACAATTTTCGGCTATTTTAGGCTGCCACTTCAAAACCATGTCGCGCATAGCTTGGGTCGGGGTGATGATTTGATCAGCGGTCATAGCCGACATGAGCATCAAGTTACGGCGAAAATACCTGTTCACCGCGTTCCAAACCCCCTGGGGTGCCGTCATATTTGCCAAATAAAACGGATCGAACAATCCGCCTTCGCGCAGCAATAAAATTTGCTTTACCGGGCAATTCAGAAGCCCGAAATTCGCCGAAGAAAACAATACATCAGGATTATGCTTTTTCACAAATCGCCGCCATGCGGACTGTTCCCACAGAAGGCGTTTTATGGCCGAATATCGCGATATATTGAGGCGGCTTATAGATTCTCTATTCCGAGCTTCGAATTCCTCGGAAACAGCGACCGTTACATCGATACCCCGTTCCTCGAAAGCGGTCAGAAGGTTGTTGGTGTATGTAACGATCCCGCCTTTTCTGGCAGACAATGCGTTAACCAACACTTTCATATTGCACTTACCACTATGATTTTACCTTTTCCGCAGCCGATAAAATTTCTCTCAACCGATCTTGATGACTAAAGTTTCCAGATACAACATTGTTGTGGCCAGCCTTAGCAATATGCGTTCTCGCAATGTCTTCAGATAGCCACTTTCTACATTGACCTAGCAATTCTTTGTCGTCTGCGAAATATGCAGCTTCGATATCTTCTTCGAATAAATTACAGATTTCATCATTTCTCTCATGCAGCATAAACCCACCAAAGGCGGGAATTTCTATTGAGCGGCAGGTCTGTAAATCTCGATTTCCTTTGCGCAAAAAACAGAGATTAATTTTGCTGCCACAAACGACTTTACCATATTGGTCATCGTAAACCGGCCGATCTTCAATACGCAGGGCTTCGAATTGCCCTTTTAAATTTGCCCAACCGTTACCCCATACGCGCACATTTATACCGTTTTTAGCCAGGAACTTGACACTTTCCGCACGGACATTCTCAAAGGTTCCGACGAAACTGACGTCAGCTCCATACTCAGCGTGATCGGTATCGACCAATGACGCCGGGTGGTGCACCGCCGGATCATAAGAATTATTGACAAATAAAATATTGCGAACGCCACGCAGAGGCATTTCATTGGAATCGGCATTAAACGATTTCGTCGTGACCCATAAATCAAATTTTGGTAGCGCTGCCTCGACGTAACGCGACAGATGTCGTGGGTTCATCATATCATCCTCAGCATACCACAAGACAATGACCCGCGGTTGCCGCTGTTTTACCTGTCGCAACGTAGCTGCCTTGATCTCGATCGCTCTTTCCAACCATAGCAGGTCAAATTCTTCTCCCGCCGCGCGTTCGACAATCTTTCCATTTGCGTCGGCGACGTCGGCAGGGCAACGCAAGCGATGCCGAATTCTAGTGGCCAAGCTAGACCGATCCTCATAGCGAGCTTCGGCTAAATTGGTGGATATTACCTCTACCCGGCAGCCGATATTTTTAAGTGCTTTAATTCGCTGCAAAGTTCTGGATCCTGGGACAGTTTGTCCGACAAAAAGTATTTTCAAATCTGACATCACATACGGTCCAAAACAAACGAGAGAGCTGATTTCAATCCGGCGAGGTCAGCACTTAAATCCCAACTAGAAATTTTTTTCTGGGCGGTCATCCCCATTTTTCCAGAATTTGCCATTACTGACGGTAAAAAGCCGGCCAAAGCCTCTACGTCACCCGTCGGAACTACAGCACCTACCGAGTTGTCCACCAAATCAGCCGCTGCGCCGCATTGATCGGAAACGATCACCGCCGTTCCTGAAGCCATGGCTTCATTGACAGCCACCCCCCATGGCTCCCTTTCCGAGGCCAGCACAAAAACATCTGCCGCCCCATAAACAGCGGGTAACGCCGTCTGGTTTCGAAATCCAATGAACTTAACATTTTCAGGAGAATTCAATTCCAACTCTTTCCGAAGTTCCCCATCGCCAGCGAATATTAACACCGGGAACTCCCCGTTTGGCCATTGGGCTTTTTGCCAAGCCTGCAATACCAATTCCGGCCGCTTCCTTGCGGAAAATTTCCCGGCAAATAAAATCGATTTTTGATGCGCCTGTAGACCAATGGATTTTTTGAACTCCTTCGCGGCGTCTTCGGTCGCTCCAGACGCAAAAAAATCATTGTCCACTGCGTACGGCATATCAAAAATACAATTTTCCGGCACACCCCGCTTTAAATAGTACTGACGGTTCATAGAACCGATAGACAGAAAAGCACTGCATTTTGAAAAAATGTTTTTGTGGTAGCGCTTTCTGAGCCAAGCTTTTGGCCCGACGCCATCGGGCATAGCACCGTCCCAGTTTTCACCGCGCATTAAAACCGGCTTGCCGGAAATATGAGCTTGCGCCAGAATTTTTCTGAACACCGCACTCTCCCACCCGTGCAACCAAGCAACATCGCACTCCCGCAATACCGTATCCACATCAACTTCCTTCATTAACGCGCTGTTATATCCTTCCCGGAGAGGCACATCCCAGGCAACATCCAAACCAAATCCCGCGTCCCTGTACGCCCCATCTGAAAAATCACTTTCAAATATTACCTTCAACTCAATATCAGGCGCCGAACTGATCAGGCGTAGCATAGGGGCTTGATACTGAATTGGATGACTAACCAGATATAGGAGTTTCGTCTTCACGGCGTCGTCTGTACAGGGGGATGATTAGATGAATTATTTTCGTTAGAGGTAACTCTTAAATATCGATCAGGAACGGCTTCCTTTATCACTTTAGCCGTTTTTCTGGCGGTAATTTGCCATGAATATTTTTTGGCCTGTCGTAAGGATTTTTTGGCCAACTCTGACTGCATTTCTTCATCACCTAATACCTTCTCGATGCAATTTGCCATCTCTTGGGCGTTGAGCGGGTCAAAGAAAAGAGCGGCATCGCCCAGTATTTCGGGCATTGCCGCAGAATTTGAACTTAAAACAGGGGTACCGCAGGCCATGGCCTCAACCAAAGGATTACCGAATGTTTCAACTGTCGAAGGAAAAACAAAAATTTTACATTGGCGATAATATTCCAACAATTCTTCAGCCGATTGCTCGCCAATAAATTCAATACTGTCTCCAATTTCGTTTATTTGAATAGAATGATTAATCTCCTGCAAATAACCCTTATCAATCGCCTTACCGGCAACTTTTAGGTGGATATCGGGAAAAGAATTGCGCACCAGGACAAGCGCCTGAATTAACGTGTGTAGGTTTTTTTGCACATAGATATCAGAAACCGCGAGCAAATAGCTGCAGCGTTCAACTTTTTCGCCCGGTGAATAGGTTTCCTTAACCCCGTGATGAATAATGGTCACTTTTTTCATGAGTTTCTGACCAATCCCAAACGTCAACGCCTTCCGGGCATAATTGGACACGGCGATAGCTCGCTTGCAGGTCAAAAGGGACAAAGCCGTCATTATTGTCAAACCGGCCCAATATAGTCGTTTGACCGGTCTCGTTTCTTTGCCGACGACAGCGAGCGAATTCCGTAGCATGATTATTGGCGATGGCGCTACCAGCGGACCATAGTTGGCCGGAGATACGGTCACGTCCACCGACATAACTTTTGCCAACACCGGCAGGGCGAACTGCTCCCACAACAAATTTGAAAAAAAGCCGTTGGGATAACTTAACAAATGAATGCGAACACGCTCATCGACGATGCCAAACAAACTGAATTGATCACGATGGACAAAGAGGTGGATTTCCAGTTCTAAATCCTCCGCCAAAATAGGTAAAATATTCCGCAGATACGTAATACCCCCGCCACTTTTGGCATGAATGCCGTTTACCAGCACCCTTATCCGCTCACTTTTTAAGAATTCCCGGCTCATTTTACCTATAAACCCGACATCTGCGCATGAATTTCTCCAACTCTAATTATGCGACCGACCTAAATCTAAATTGACGAATACTCAACTTACTGATGATTTATAGACGGTTACAGGTTATGCATTCTTTACTAAAGGAAAAATCACATTATTTGAAGGTATTATGGCAGATAAGATTTTAGTTTTCCGCCGCGGCAGCATTGGAGATGCTATCGTAAGCCTTCCTGCGCTCGCGGTTTTAAAATCCCGGTTTCCTGAAGCGGAATTCCGCATACTGACCAATGCTCCGGTTATGAACGTTGCCGCGCCTGTGGAATCCTTGCTTGGCGGTTCTCAGTTTGCCACAAAATTTTATAGCCTGCCGCCGGGAGGAGGGAGCCTTGGATCAATAATCAGCCTGGCGAGAACTATTAGAAAATGGAACCCTGATCAAATATTTTACTTATCTGAACCTTCGTCCCCTCCTTCATTGATCCGGGAGTTTCTGTTTTTCAAAGCCTGTGGCGCCAAAAAAATTTCAGCAATGCCGTATGGCGCTGAACAGAGACGCTATCGGCGTAAAGCGGACGAACTTTGGGAATCCGAATGTGAACGCCTTCTACGCATTGTCGATGCACCTGACAATCCGGAACGGAGTAGCTGGCTGGAATTTACCGCAGAAGAGAAACAAGATGCGGCTTCGATACTGGAAGAAGGAATGTCCGCCGGACGCTATATCGCCTTTAGCATCGGCGCCAAATTGCCCGATAAGGACTGGGGCGATGAAAATTGGTCTTCCGTTTTAAATGCCATCACGCAGGCGGATAGAGCATTAGGCATAATCTTAATCGGCGCAGTTGATGAAAGAAGCCGGGCATTTGGCCTTGTCCAGAAATGGCACGGCCCGATATTGAATTTGTGCGGTGAAACGGAACCACGGCTAAGTGCTTTGGTTATGGAAAAGACGCTTTTCTATCTCGGTCATGACAGCGGCCCCATGCATTTGGCTGCAATGATAAATGTTCCTTGCGTCGCCATTTTCAGCGCTCGTGCGAAACCAGGCGTCTGGTTTCCTGAAGGAGACGGACATCGCATATTTTATCCCTGGCACATGGCTGGTACAGTAACGGATAAAGCGGGGTTTCGAACAGCCGGAAACTCTATAGCTTCTATTCGGACCGAAGAAGTAATTGACGCCTGTTTAACGTTGGTTAGCCGGGAATGAAAAATTAATGTGCGGTATAGCTGGCATCATCGGCACCAGCCGAATTAATCCTCGAGCAGTGGAGGAAATGGCTGAAATTCAGGCCCATCGGGGACCCGATGATTCCGGCCTTTGGGCAAATGCGTCCGGCAAAATTATTTTGGGCCATCGCCGTCTCAGCATCATCGATACCAGCGCCGCCGGTCATCAGCCGATGGAAATCGGCAGCCACGTCATAACCTATAACGGGGAAATATATAATTACCGGGAGTTGGCTCAGCGACTGATTGAGGAGGGGGGCGTGTTTGATTCTCAATGCGATACGGAAGTGCTGCTTCGCGCCTATCAACACTGGGGAGAAGATTGTCTCCAGGAATTCAATGGCATGTTTGCTTTTGCCATCTTCGATGCGGCAAGGAATATTCTTTTTTGCGCCCGGGATCGATTTGGCGAAAAGCCGTTTTTATATCATGCCGAAAAAGATTACTTTGCTTTTGCATCTGAATTCAAAGCTCTCCTGAGCCTGAAAGGGTTGGATGCGGATTATGAACAAGATCGAATCCTCCGATTTCTTTATCACCCGACCCAAGGATTGGATGACGAAACCCAGACAGCTTTTTCCGCTATCAAACAACTCCCGCCTGCGCATTATCTGACCCTTAATATAGAGACAATGGAGGTAGAAACTCGTCGATACTGGGATATCCGATCTGATGAAATATTTACACGCATGTCGCAAAGCGATGCGGAAAACCATTTTCGGGAATTGTTGACTGATTCTATCCGATTGCGCATGCGGAGTGATATGCCATTAGGCTCCTGCCTTTCTGGCGGAATTGATTCAAGTTCAATTGTCTGCATCGCCAAAGAACTACGCGGTGCTGATTCTCCGTACGATGTTTTTACCGGAAGATTTCCGCACAGTTCAGCCGATGAATGGCAGTGGGCGACAGAAATAGTCGATACGACCGGCGTCGAAAGTCATTCAACATTTCCCACGAGTGAAGGATTCTTAAAAGAGCTTGCCGGGTTTATCTGGCACAATGAATTACCCGTAGGAAGTTCAAGCCAATATGCTCAATGGTGTGTCTTTCGCCAAGCCAGGGAGGTGGGTATCACCGTTTTGCTCGATGGCCAAGGTGGCGACGAATTGCTGGGCGGCTATGAACAGTATTTCCAATATTACCTACAAAGCGTCCGGGGCGTGTTGAGTAATGCGGAATTGATCTCCGAAAAGAGTAACATCCGAGAACGTTATCCTTTAGGCCTTTTGACAAAGGGCCAGAGTTTTAAACAAGCCTTACCCAATTCAATTCGGCATATCCTGGCGGGATTCACAGGCGACGGCAATGATTTTTCCTTTGGATTGAAAGCGTCTGCAGCACGTAATCTTCACCAAACGCTCCCTCCGCTTCCCGCCGGGTTATCGGAATTCCATCCTCTTGCCGGCAAGCTTTATCAGGAGATGCTTTATACTCATTTGCCAGTATTGCTGCGATATGGTGACCGAAATTCCATGGCCCATTCACGTGAAGTGCGGCTACCTTTTTGTGATCACCGTCTTGCTGAGTTTGTCTTCTCGCTGCCGGCCGAAAAACTGATGGGAGAGGCCCAGACCAAGCGATTGTTGCGTGGCGCGATGCAAGGCGTGCTCCCGGACAGCATCCGATTGCGCTGGAACAAGCAGGGCTTTCTGCCGCCACAAGCAGACTGGTTCAGGGCCGAATTAGGTGATCTTGTAGAAACCATTATCGAAAGCCGGGAATTTAGCCAGTCCGAAATTTGGCGGGCTGGATGGTGGCGGAGGGTTCTCCAACGATTTAGAAATGGAGAGACCAATTTAGCCTCAATGCTGTGGCGCCCTGTTGTCGAAAACGCCTGGCAGGAAAATTTTGTAGGTCGGTTTTCTAAAGAAAAAGGGTCGCGCATATTTTTGGACCATGACCGATGAAAGCAGTTTTCATAAACCACTGCCATCCCGACATGCCACATATATGCGCCACGCGCGTACGGGAATTTGCCCAGGCAATGGCTGGCCGTGGCCACGAAATAATCCTTCTGACCGAAACCTTAGATGGCAGCAGCTCGGATATAACCCCCTCTCAGGTCGTCGAACAAATCGAAACGCACGACTTTTCCGGCCCCTTTAATCTGGCATGTCCGCCGTCAGAACATCGGGCTATTGAATGGTTGAGATGTGGTGCTTTGCCTTGGGGAATCAGGCAATCGGTCATCGTTTGGTATTATGCCAAATATCAAGGTGTGGTGACCAATTGGCGCCACGGCTGTGAACCTTTCCTTGATGCCGTTGTGGCCGGGTTTAAACCGGATATTGCCTGGGCCAGCTTTGGCAACACAGATTGTTGGAATATTGCCAAGGATCTGGCGGCGGCGGCGTGTTGCCCTTGGGTGGCAGATATCAAAGACCCCTGGGGATTATTTGTTCCCCGGCTTTTCCGCCAGAAATTGGCACAGCACTATAACGATGCCGCCGCCATGACCTGTTTTTCTGACATGCACAATAATGAAGCACGCCAATGGTTCGGCACCAGTAAATCGACCATCTACAGCGGGTTCAAAAATTCGGTATTAACGACAAGTCCTCGGCCCGATTCAAACGATCTGCAAATACTGCTGACAGGCGCTATTTATGATGAAAGTGCGTTGAATCAATTATCCTCGGGTATTGTCCAATGGATTAACGGCTTGGACGAAAGTTGCAGAAAACGGGTCAAATTTCTCTATGCCGGTAGCGAAGGCGCCGCTGTCCAAAATGCCACAATGAAACTTAGAACGGTTTGTTTAGTAGATAACCTGGGATATCTCCCGCTCGATCGATTGCAAACTCTACAGCGCCAAAGCCTCGTCAACGCCTACATAAAAAGTGAACGGACCTTTCATCATAAATTGATCGAATTAATGGGGGCACAAAGACCGATTTTGACCTTTCCCAAGGAAATTCAGGAAAGCAAAAGCATTGCAAAATCCGTTGGCATCCCTCTTTATGCCTGCCAAACGGTCCAAGATGTTGCCGGTTCTCTGGAAAGCTGCCGTCGGGAAAATTCCCAACCGATTATCAACAATGGTGTTCTGGAAACCTATAGTTGGGAAAGTCAGGCTATCCATTTGGAAAACGTGTTACTAAAAGCAATCAACGAGAAGTGATCCGGCCACACATGATACCACAGACTAGAAAAATAAATTTGGCTGATGCAGTGTTTGGCGGTGTCATTTTTCTGCTTGCACCTATTGGTCTGTTTGCACCGAAAGCGACCGTCCTGCTTTTGATTGTTGCTGCGTTGAACTGGTTTATTGGGGGAGAATTTAGCGGCTCGAAATTGAGTTCCATTCCTAGATTACCCTTCGCGGGGTTGGCGGTACTGTTAGTTTGGTCTCTTCTGTCGTCGTTTTGGTCGGTCGACATGATGCTTAGCTTGAAACTAATAGCGCCACTGGCGGCATTGCTAGCAATTGGCCTCTTTGCCATGTCGTTTCAGCCCCAAGATCAAATTCAATTTCAAAATTTTCTTATGGCAGGATTTATTTTAGCCATTGCACTTCTCATCTTCGAAGCCTCAACGGGAAACTGGTTAACGCGCACGGGGCGCAGTCTGCAATGGGTCGAAATTTATGACGGCTATTCGAGCGGTTACAATGTGGATGCCATTTTGAAAAACGGTGTAGTCATCTTAACGCTTTTGATTTGGCCCACAGTTGGTATTCTGTGGCGCCGTAAAATGCTGCTCATCCCGATCAGTCTGTTGATCGCATTGTTGCTTCTCGCCGTTAATTACAACGCTAAGACATCGATTTTGGCCATATTTACCGGCATAATCTCTATCACTGCCGCGCATTTTTCGAACCGTTTTACCGCCAGAATTCTGGCGATCGCTTTTGTAATTGGCATGATGGCGACCCCATTTTTAACCGGTTTATTTCTGACCTCGAGCGACAATCAGAAAATCCTCCGCTACGCAAAATCCATCAACCTGCCTTCCTCAGCGGTCAATCGATTAATAACCTGGAAATTTGTCGTTAAGAATATTGGGGAAAAACCGGTTCTGGGATGGGGGGGTAATTCATCGAAATCTATTCCGGGAGGCAATGACAAGTATATTCTCCGTGATATGTCGACCGACGGAAAAGGGGCCATTGTATTCAAGGATTTTTATTTACCTTTGCATCCACACAACAGCCCGCTTCAGATTTGGTTGGAACTTGGCGGTGTCGGAGCCATTATTGTCGCCCTGTTCGGAGGAATTCTGCTTTGGCGTATCGGCGGAAATACTGGCCCTGAGAATCCTTGGCTGATCGGAACTACCGTTGCCATCTTGATGTTTAGCCTACTCAGCTTTGGCGTTTGGCAAAATTGGTGGATTGCGGCGCAATTCCTAACCCTGATCAGCATATTTGCGGCGATGAAAGAGCCCAGGAATTAGTCGATTACTGAAGGCTGAAATGAAGCGCTTTCTGTAAGACGGATTAATCTCCGAATATACTAAAGATAGACAGATCAAGGCGAGAACGGGAAGGAAGGCCCGCTTGGTAAGTTCCTTGAGGTAACCAGATGCCACACCAACTCCCAAATTAATAGAATGCCGGCAGCAATGCCCGAGAGGTGCTGAACAACAAGAGGCCAAGAATCAGATCGAATATTATAAAGTTTTTTTGAAGACATAGTATCCATATTTATGGATTATCCGCTGCATGAACCCTGGCATGACAATTCCACTTACGGGATACCGCGCCGTTTCATAGACTGGTAGGGGAAAAACCTGATGATCAGCAAATCCTGCATTTGATGCCATTAATGTTAACTCCTCGGCACGCCA
>PBQI01000189.1 GCA_002725625.1 Rhodospirillaceae bacterium
ACAATTTGCCGATCGACGTTATGCATAAGTGTTGTGACGGAAGGGTAATTGCAGTTGATGTCTCGGCTCCTCTTGATTTGCAGGAGAACTCACCTTATGGCGTGAGTATCTCAGGCTGGCAGATTCTCTGGAAGCGTATCACTCCCTTTGTTCCTTCTTTAAAACTGCCGGGTATTTCCGATGTCCTGATGCGCGCAGCGGAACTTGCCAGTGTAAGGGCACAGCAGCAGGCTGTTGCAAATGACTTCTCGGGCCTATATCTACGTCCGCCGGTTACGCAATTTCAATCGATGGAATTCGAGGCGATACGGGACATCGCCTCGATAGGACACCGCTATTCTGAGGGGAAGATCGAAAAGTGGCGAAAGGAAATGGTGTGCTGATAGTCGATCGAGTCCCATTTTGCTGTGCGGGTGGGTTCACACAAGCGGACTGTCATAGCCTAGAGTTACTGATGTTTATGTCGATAAGGCCTTTTTGGAAATCTCGATGAATTATTCCATAGTCCAGTTGACATATGTTTGTGCGCTGATGACGGTTGCTGGGGTAATTCATATGGTCTTAATTAAATTGCCGATCCTCAATGCGTTGCAAGCGCCAATGGATGCGGGATTCATCCTGTGGGATCGGAAAAGACTGTTTGGAGACAACAAAACCTGGAAGGGATTAATAAGTATGCCACTTGGCGCCGCTTTGGCCTTTGGGCTCAATGGTGTGTTATGTGATTATTCCGATACTATTTTCAGTTTAACGATCATTGAGCATCAAAGTGTTGCTATTGCCCAAAATGCCTGGATATTCGGGGCATTTATCGGCTTGGGATACATTATTGCCGAGTTACCAAATAGTTTTATTAAGCGCCGGATAGACATTGCACCAGGGGCCAATAAGGCTGGGTGGGTCGGGAAAACCTTTCTAGTCGTTGATCAAATTGATTCAAGTATTGGGTGTGCGATTGCAATGGCTGTTGTGTTGCCGATGACTGTTCTTGATATCGCTGTTCTGGCGGCTATTGGCGGAGTAGTTCACTATGTTGTCGCAGTTTCTCTGTATTTCGTAGGGCTCAAGAAACAGATGGGTTAATGCCTTAAGTCCAGCTTACTCCACGTTCCAGTGCAATGGTCAATAGCAGGCCGATATCGGCAGTAAGTATGAATAATTCGGTAAAAGGCTGTAGCTTAGAATTCTTTGAGGTCGGGAAGAGCCAGAATCTGAGGTACCCACCAATAACGATTATTGCAATGACGATGAGAATTGCCGGGTAAATAAGGGATAGCCCGCAACGGGCAGAGACTGATACGAGGCACATCACAGATATGAGGATAAAGACTACCGGAGCAAGGGGCGCTATCTTCATCCCAAGGATCTTGGTATAAGTCTGATAGTCAGTTTCATCTTCCGGAATGCGTTGCTTGCGGGATAGTTCCCATGCAGCCAAAGGCATCCAGATACCAACAATTAATAACATGATGGATGCCGCATCCACAGTCACTTCTATGAACTGAGCGAAGAACACTGCGAATACATACATCAGGAGGACTATTGTCAAAGGGTTATGGGTAACTAATGCCAGTAACAAGTTATCTTTAATGGCGGCCCAGAAAAACCATTTGAAAGATAGCCAGAGAATAAAAAATACTGCTGCAAATGTCGCAATCACTAATGGTTCTGCGGCAACATGAAGCAGAATAAGAACTGTTGTGATTCCCCAACGAAGTGCAATAATATCTTCGATCTTTACTGCCCCGGTAACAATAGGGCGGTCTTTATATCGAGGATCGCCTGCTGTACCCAGGCGAATATCGGCGTCAGCGTCTTTTAGTTCATCGTACACGCGCAATAAGAGAAGAAAGAGCGTCAGGCATACCGCACCAGATATGCTAGCCCAATTGGCAAAAACGGGCCCATCTCCATGAAGCGCCTGTAAGCCCAAATACACAGCAAAAAACTTGGCAAATCCTGCTAGGATCAAGATATGAGGAGGAAACATTTCCCAGATGTAGAGGGTAACTCTCGAGAGCCTGTTTTTCATTGATCAAGTCCTCAGATATGGGAAAATAGCGGTCAGTATTGGGGAAAGGCTCCGTCTCATGCGTGAATTGACGTAGCCAGTTTCTCGAAGAATTGTAAATGCTATGGCCTTCAAAGTTAAGCCAATTCCTGCCGCAGGAAGCGCCCTAGAGGATTTTATCGCTCTACTTGGCGGTTGCACGCCGATGATCGTCGCTGGAATCCCTCCTCCAAGGGCGGGATTCGTTGGCAACTTTCAACACTCAATTTTTTTCGCTCTTTTTTTCTTCTCCAGAGATGCATGAACAAAGCAGAAAATAGTAACGCAACAGTATTCGTGTAAATGTCATGTCAATAGTCGATATACGACTTTACAATCGACTGACGAAATCTCTGGAATACGAGGTTGTTTTTGAGCGCAGGTTCATGGAATTCTTCTATGGAACGCGATTAGGTATCTGGATTTGCGAGCACCTGCTGAAGAAACTATGGTTCAGTCGCTGTTATGGTCGGGTAAAGCGTCATGCTAACAGCAAAGAATCCATTGTTTCTTTCATAGAGCAATATGGAATTGATACTGGTGAAATTCTGCGGCCCCTGGAAGAGTTCGCTAATTTTAACGAATTCTTTATTCGTGAATTAGTCGATGGAGCAAGGCCGATCGATAATACGCCAGGCCATCTTATTTCACCGGCGGATGGTCGAATAATTCATTATCCGATTACCAACCGTACTGTAATCCCCGTAAAAGGGGCTTACTTCGACATAGCAGTTTTATTGGGCGATGCTGCGTTGGCAGCCCAATACAATGGAGGCGACTGTTTTATCACTCGGCTCGCCCCGACTGATTACCACCGTTACGGCTATATTGATTCTGGAAGACACGATCAGCATTCCAGGATCAATGGTTTTCTGCATTCCGTCAGTCCCTATGCGTTGCAGCGAAACTTAAGAGTGTTTACCGAGAATCAACGAGAATTGTGTGTATTGCACACCGATAATTTTGGAACTGTTGCCCAGATAGATGTAGGTGCTATGGTGGTTGGAAGAGTTGTGCAACATAAGCCTGAAGGGGGTCGATTTGAGCGAGGGGAACAAAAGGGGTATTTTGAATTTGGAGGTTCGACTGTGATCTTATTGTTTGAGCCCGGCATCGTCGTTCCTGATCAGGATATCCTTCATTATTCGCGTGATGGTATCGAAACGATTGTAAAATATGGCTCAAAGATAGGTCAGTTAGCTTAAACTGCTCCCAAGTTACTGCCAAGGAGCGGCCATAGAAAAGGGGCTTTATCAATGAATTCATCCCCGGAAAAAGATGGTAGCGGTGCTCCAGAGGCCGCAGCCTCAGATGTAGGTTCTGGAATCTTCATCGGTTATCTCAACCCTCCCGCGTTGTTGACGCTTAGCGGGCTTATCTGCGCCTGCCTGGCTGTCGTTTTTGCAGTTAAAGGAAGTGTTCCGTTGGCTGCCATCTGCCTGATTTATGCAGGTATCTTCGATCTTTTCGACGGAATGGTCGCCAGAAAGTGCAATCTGTCCGAGGCCGAAAAAGAATACGGTATCTATATTGACACGGTTGCGGATATGGTGAGTTTCGGGGCGGCGCCAGTTTTTGTTCTGGTGAATTCAGGCATGACTGCTCCGATCGAGATTGCTGCAATGTTGTTATTTACCTGTTGTGCCGGAACCCGACTCGCGTACTTCAATACCCTTGCCACTAAAAGTACCGGGCCAATGCGTTATTTCACGGGCCTACCCGTGACTTATGCGGCCTTGATCTTTCCGGTTGTTATGCTATTTTCATTCACCCCGGGAGAGGGCTTGGCAAGAGGCCCACTGTTAATCACCCTGGTCACTGTTGCTGTGTTGTTTGTCCTTCGCGTGCGGATTCCCAAACCGCGGGGTGTGTTTTATATCATTTTCCCAGTTTTGGCCTTAGCGATGACCTATCTCTGGTGGGAACACATTTAATTGGCCACAGTTCTAAGGGGGAATGGTGCGTGTTCTAGTAACCGACTATCGAGAGCAAGAGCAGAATGCCGCAATGCTCGGTGGAAAGGCTCTGCATTTGTTTCGCCTTAAACAGTGGGGGTTGCAGGTACCGCCGTTTGTTGTGCTTTCAGCGCAAGCATTCTTTCAATGGCGCTCTAACAATCAGGCCTTGCCGGAGTCAATAAAAGAAGAACTTGAAAAACACATAGCAAAATGGGATGCGCAATATTTTGCAGTGCGAAGTAGCATGGCGGCCGAGGATGGTGCCGAAGCCAGTTATGCCGGGATGATGGATACTTTTCTTTTTGTGCCCGCCAGCCAGATTATTGAGGCTGTTAATAATTGTTTCGGCTCGGCTGATTCAAAGCGGGCGCAGATATATCACGAAAAACACAGTCAGGCTCGGGAGCATGAATCGGCGGCGGTAGTTATTCAGGAAATGATTCCGTCAGAAGTTAGTGGGGTGGCATTCAGTCGTGCTCCCGTAGGTGATTCGTCGCTTTGCTACGTTGAGTCTGCATTTGGGTTAGGTGAGGGGGTGGTATCTGGTACGGTCGAGGTTGACCGCTTCTATGCAGATCGCTGGGAAAATCTGGTTGCAAGTTACATTGCACAAAAGGAAACAATGGTGACTCACAATCGTGACGCGATCCGGTCGCCTCATACTCATCAAGTCGAAGTTCCAATGAATATGGCTGCAAAAGCCACGTTGGACCCCCAAATGGCACTAGAGGTCGTCCGCGCAACCTTAACGATTGAGCGTAATATGAGGTGCCCAGCGGATGTCGAATGGGCGACACATCAGGGGGCGCTGTATTTATTGCAGGCTCGGCCAATTACCACCGAGTTACCGGCTTTGGAGTATTTTATCGATACAAATCTGTCAGAGAGTTATCCTGGATTGATCAGCCCGATGGGTGCGAGTTTTGTTCGCCGAGTCTACGAGACGGTTCACAGGCGGGTCGGAGCGGTCCTCGGGCTTTCGGCAAAACGTCAAAAAATAAACGAAGGTGCCTACCAGACATTAATCGCCAATGTAGGAGGGCATCTTTATTACAACCTTCAAAGCTATTATCGAATGCTGCTTTCGGTACCGGGTGGAAAGGCCACGGTCGATAACTGGCATCGGATGATTGGTGGCGCGCGCAATCTGGATGTGATCATCGACAATGTTGATGAGCACAGTAAAGGTGAACTCCTGAGTTACTACGCAGCGATTATTAATCTCACACTTCGCCACAAGACAATATTTAGGAAATTTGCCAGACAAAAAAATAGGCAGTTGGTAGAGTTTTTGGAATATTTCCGCGGCGAAAAAGATCCCAAAGAAATCCCCAAAGCTTTGGATCGTGCGATTGAGGAGGCGAGCGATTTTGCTTTAACTTCATTGAATGACCTGTTGATTATGTTGTCCACTCGGAAAATTGTGGATCTGTTGGGCAGGCATGGCTACCCCGAAACAGTGCTGCCAGAGTTAATTGTCACCCAAGAAGGCATTGAATCCCTCAAGCCGCTAGCGGGATTGGAGAGCCTGTGTGAATCTATTGTGGATCCCAAGAGGTTTCTCGATACTTTTCGTGCTGCGATAGATGAGGCGGACAGTACCAGTGAGCAGCCCTATTCGGGAATATATACAGCACTGGTGCAGGCGGGTTTTGAGAACGAGAAGCACTGTGTTGAGCGGTACCTGGAAGTTTACGGACACCGATGTTTCGAGGAATTGAAACTCGAGTCGCTTGCATTCAGTCAGTCGCCACTGGAATTTTTCCGCTTATTGTCCTGGAAACTTAAGGTGCCCAAGGCAACAGCATTATCCGATAGATCTGAAGAAAAACCCTCTGCGCCGGTCCAGCTGACTGGTTTTTCCGGCTGGTGGCTTAAGATACTTACACGTTTCGCCCAAAGAACCATCGCGACGAGAGAGGAGACCCGGTTCATCCGTGGGGCATATTTTGGGCTGGTGCGAACGGCGCTGCTCGCGATGCTGCGCAGGCTCAAGCGTGATTATCCCGGATGTTTTTGCGAAGTCGATGTCCAGGATTTTTTTGGGCTCACTCTTGAACAGTTACTCGAGTTTGCTGATGGAAAAACCAGTGCGCAGGAGTTGGCCAAACAGGCAAAAGATAACTCCCAGTGGGCGGCGGGATCCAAGGTATTTCCTGAGTTTTTCTGCCGGATACTCGGCGCGAACGGAAAAGATGCTTGGTTTTTGAGAACTGATGTGGCTGGCCAGCAGAGCTATGAAATCGAAAATGGAGTGCTGGGCACCGGCTTGGGGGCATCGGCAGGTCGTGTTGAGGGGATTCCCCTGGCGATCAGTGATCCCCGGGAGGCGTTTGAGGTCGATGACCTGAGTGAGTACATTCTGGTAACGAAAAACACTGACCCGGCGTGGGTCTTCATTATGGCGCAGTGCGCTGGGCTGGTCTCAGAAAAAGGCAGTTTGCTCAGCCACACCGCAATTATTGGGCGTGAGTTGGGTATACCGACCGTGGTCGGCGTAAAAAATGCGGTGTCCCGGCTTGGCTCGCAGGAGCATATTGTTTTGGATGGCAATACCGGTATCATTTTGGCTCCTGAGCAGGAGATCAAAGGTGAAAATTCAACAGCTTAATTTAGGCGCTGAAGAATTCGGCGTATTTCATCAGGTGCCCGAGGTATTGGGGCTAGACCGAAATTCGGTTCCTCTTGATCTTGAGCGGGCCCAACTCTCCCTGGGCAATCCATTTTTCAAGCACGCTGAAGGTTACGGCTTTGTCTGCGAGAAAGAGGGAAAGCTCTCTGGCCGCGTCTTTGCCAGTTTGGATCAGAATTTGCACCAGCACGACGGCCAGTTGGTTGGGCATGTGGGGTATTTTACCTGTGCAGAGGATACGGCCAGCGCCCAAGCCCTGTTGCGGGCCGCGGAGGAATGGTTGAAGGGAAAAGGAGTAACGCACGTTCACGGCCCGGTCAATCTCAATATTTTTACAGGCTACCGTGTGCAGATGAGTGGTTTCGATACCACCCCTTTCCCTGGGGAACCTCGAAATCCGGAATATTATGGAAAGCTCCTGGAAGAAGCGGGGTATGACGTGCTGACAACCTGGAGCAGTTGGGATCTGCCCCCCGATTTTGTCAAGAGCAGCGCTGAGTACTTCAAAAAAAGCGCTGATCAATCACCACTGCCAGGATTGACGATCCGAAAAGGGGATGTCAGTCAATTATCAACAGAGTTGCAACAGCTCTACCAGCCTGCAATGGAAGCATTTGCCCAGAATTATGGATTTTCGCAGATCTCCCAGGATGAATTTCTGAGCGCATTTATTCATCTTCAGCCATTGATGGAAGCTGAGTTATTTCATATTCTTAGCGACGATAACGGCAAGATCGGTGGGTTTATATTTGGGTACAAGGATGCGCCAACGGATCATATCCGGATCATTTTTCATACCGTCGGCTTATTGGAGAAATGGCGGGCTACCCCGGCCCTGTATGAACTTGCCGTTCCGCTGTGGGAAACGGCAGCTGCGACTGGTTTGCCGGTTATTGGCGCCTTAGCAAAAGAAGGCAAAACAACCTATGATCGGTTGGGGTTACCTTCGCGAACCTATAGTGTTTTCACCAGGGCGCTCTAGTTTTAAAGCGCTCTCGTGTACCTAGTGCCAGTGGAGCGTCCAAGCGGAAGAGTCCAATTGCGGTAAGCACTCCCTGAGGCAGGCAATGGGTTCAAAAAAAGTAAGAAACCCGCAGTCTTATCAGATCCTGATTCCTGTAATTATAGAGAAGGGCTTCAGTTTCACGGGTATGATATAGCACCCAATCGGTATTCAGGTGCAGCGCATCGGACCACTGGTATTGCAAAGACAGGCGGGTGATCCTGCCGTCATCTCCAGGTAGGCCGTTCATCACGAACTGTGTTACGAGGCGCTCATTCAACGTTGCCCAGCGCGCTCGTGCAAAATAGCCTAACTGCCATTTTTCGACTGCTAACTCAGGTGTGTGTTGATGAGTCTGAATCGTATCGAGCTCAAAAGAGATGAGCCAATCACTGATTCCCGAATACTCGGCTGCGAACGCATAAAGTGTTTGATCGCGAGTATCCCAGGGTATTTGGGTGACATCAGCACTGCGCAAAGGCTTATTCCACTGCTGGGCCACATCATATCTGATCAACCAATTCCCTTGCGCCCGGTTGCCGGAAAATCCTAATACCTGGCCTCTTGCCTGGCCGAGTTCGATCCGCGGTGGAGAATCAGGCATCAGATTAACGGCACTGATTTCATCCCAATTCAGGTCACCTGCGACAATTGATAGATCGCCGCCATTGAAATTGGTGCTTACCCGCCCGATTAACTCCCAGTATTTCTCCGGGGGTACATCAGAAAATTGGGCACTGGCTTTTGGCACGGTAATGAAGGGGTCGAAAGCCTCGCCCCTGGCTGCATATTTAATGCCCCCTGCATCCGAGGTAAGGGCAAGCTCGGCAAAGAAATCCTCACTCGGAAAAGAAGCATAAAGTGCCGGCACCTGTATCCGGATATCTTCCAACTCGGCTTGGCCAGGCTTGATAGAATCCCGCGGGTTAATCACATCGGTTATTGCCAGTCCCTCGGCTTCGCCCCATGCAATGATCTGATTACCCGCGCGAAGCCAGATCTCATCTCCCAGAGCGGCATCGGCGTAGGCATCCTTCAACTCCAGATTTGTGCCATTGTTTGAAAAGCCAAGCTCCCCTTTATCCCAACGGGCCCATTCAACAGATGCGGCACCGCTTAGTCGAGCCGAGAGCCAGTCGTTAGGCCTGGCCGTCAGTTGTAGTCGAAGCCGCTGGCTCAGACTGTCAACGCCGGCCTGATCACGGTGAAATGTGGGTAGCGAAGGGGCCGCCAGGCCATAGGCTAAGGTCTGAGATAACTCCCCGGTAACGGAAATACGCTGTCGTTCGGTGACAGCACTGCTTTCGCCTTTTGTTGGAATATCAGCAAAAAAATCATCAGCAGGAACTGCAGCTGAGTGCAGCAGTAGCAGAAGTGCTGCTCGCCATGCTGATCTATACAGTACTGCGCGCAAGTCAGTTGCCCCGATGCATGGACTGGACCTCGAATAGTGAATCCTCTATTTCTTGGTTAAACCTAACATCGTTGATTATGAACAGGCTTGAATGCTGTCGCTTGTTGTTGCGAGTAGTCACCATTTGAAGTTTTCTGGCTATCCATATGCCGTCAACCAGCTCAATATCCCGGGCCATGAAGAATTTGATCCGTTTGCCCTTCTTGACATTGATGATTGATTTGACCTGCATGAAGTTGTCTTTGCGCACCCAGAATCTTGAGTGCGTGTAGCCTGTTTTTCGGGTAACTGATTCCGTTTTGGGTGTTGACTCCAATACCCAGCAGTCAACACCATCAACTGGGTCGCTATCATCAATCAGGGTGTATTGAAAATCATCAATCTTAAAGCCATCTATATCCGAGTAAGTGAAGTCACTACCCATGAAGGCGCTAGAACGGTCAGCTGCAGCGATACGGTTTACTTTCTGCAAGGCAGGCAGGTACAGCCAGGAGTCAATTTCACGGGATTCGTCCTCCCATTCATGCGAAAGATACGCCGTGTCGCGCACATCGGCAGGTTCAAGAAAGAAAGAGATCCGTTTTTGGACCTCGCCATAGTCTTTCGAGAAAAATTTCAGAGTTCTGATTCTTTGCCTGTCCCGCTTATCGATCAGGATCAGTGTGTTATGGCTAACAGCTGTTTTACCGGTATCTCGAGCATCAACGCGCTGCATGATTTCATATGCGGTAAAACTTTCGGCCTTGGCAGTAACTGGTGCGATTAATAAAGTGAAGAAGCTGAAGACTCCTGCCAGAACCAATAAATGCGACATTTGGATGATTTCCCGGAATTTGAAATGATTAATTTGGCTGCAGCGAAGAACGGTTCCTCGCTGCGTCGTTTCGTCCATCCACTAAGTACAAAAGAGCGGGGAGCACGATGAGATCACCAAGCAGGGCCAATGCCATGATGGTTGCGGAAAACAGCCCAGTTTGAATATAGGGAATAAAGGAGCCGAGCAGCATGACGCTAAATCCGATTACCAGCACTACAGAAGTAAAGACGACCGCTCGACCAGATTCGGTCATAGCGCGCTGTATAGAATCTCTAACCGACAGTTGCTGCGAGCGACCAAGCAAGTAACGACTGACTACGTGGATGGCGTCATCGACGGCGATACCCATAGTCATGGCGCCGACCACCATCGTGCCCAGATCCAGTGATATGCCAAGCAGTGAGACTATGCCACCGGTAATAAGAATTGGCACGATGCTTGGGACTAAGGCGATAAATCCATACTTCACTGATCGGAACAGGAAAAAGAAACTCAGGCCAATGACTCCCAGAGCGATGGTGAAGGAGCGAAATAACCCCTCATTGATGTATCGATCCTGGGAATTCAGCATCACGATGGGCCCCGTAATCTCGACAGCCAGATCGGGAAAGTCCTTATCTATCGTGTCATTAATGGTCGCCAGCAAAGCGGTCATCTTGCTAGCGTCCATGTTGATAGTTGGAACTGTGATCCGGATGTATCGTTCATCAAAGTCTTTCAGATCAGACAAATCCTCATCTGGGCCGGAGTTTTCATACAACAACAATAATTGTGCAGTCATCTCGACGGAATCTGGAAGTGTGAAATGCTTTGGGTCATCGTTTGAGACGGCTTGGCGGATTTGTTTGAGAAAATCCAGCAAAGAAGCTACCTCACCAGTCTGTTCCAGAGTTTTCAGATAATCTTGCAGCTTATTTGCTCGATGAAGAAACCTTGGCTCCTTAATGCCTCCGGTGGTCCCGGAATCTACGATGATCTCCAGGCCGGCTATACCATTGAAGTGCTGGTCGAAATAAAGTAGGTCTTGAGTGACCCAACTTTTTTCTTTGAAGTAATTGATAAAGTTAGAATCCACTGTAATCCGCGGCATCATCACAATACTGAAAACCAGTGCAGCGAAACCAAACGCTGTAATTACTCTGCGGTATTCAAAGCTGAAGTCTGGAATCGAGGATGTGATGCGGCTGACCCAATCGCCTGCAAAGGCATTTTTTGTTTTTTTGGTCAACCAGGGAACAAAACTCAGGATTGCCGGCAAAGTGGTCATGGCAACAAGAAATATGATCATTGGACCTAAGGCGGCGAGATACGCATATTGTTTTACGGGTAATAGATCCGTGACGGCCAATGCGGAAAAACCCAGTGAGGTAGTTAGCGAGGTAAAGAAAACCGGCTGCAGCAAATTGGTTATGGTCTCGGTAGCGGCCTGTCTGGAGTCTTGCCCCTGATTGCGAAAATGGTAGAACTCAACCAGAACATGTACAGCAGCGCCAACGCCGATAATGATCAATGTCGGCACTAGGGCGGTGTTCACCGCAGTGTATGGCCACCCCAACTGAGCTTGAATGGCAGTCACTCCCGATATCGTAATACCAATTAGAACCCAGGGGAGCAGGGTTCCGGTAATGGATCGAAAGGTCAGAAATAGGATCAGGGTCATCACGATAACTATCGTCGGGTTGATCCACCCACTGTCGGATTTAGTTAAGGTCTCAAAGCGCTCACTGATGACCGGTACGCCCGATAAATGGATTTGATAGCCCTTATTCTTGTACCCCCCGGCCTCAATAAAATGGATAACGTCGGTGACTACCTGGACCTTATGATCATTGGCGGCTTTTCGATACTCGGTTCTTGCCATGATCCGGGTATTTTGAAAATCCTGGCTTATCAAGGTGTCCAGGGCCAGTTTCTCAAGACGCATAATATTGCGTGCATCTTGCAGTAGACCGGGATTTTCAGGCAGGGCATTTGGGTCATCGAACAGATAATCTGTGGCTAATAGGCCCCCATCATCATGGGTATACTGATACTTGGACAAACTTCGTACTTGTGTCACGATCGGGTGGTCTTCCAGGAATTGAGTTAAGTCGTCGATCATCCGGATGGTTTGCGGCTCGAATACATCCTGATCGGTCGGACGCGCGGATATCCCGATCGATAAGTACTCCGAATCGCCGAACAGATCTGTCAGTTTGTTAGCCGCAAGCAGGTTGGGGTCATTCATGAGGAAATACATCTCATTGGAATTGTCAAAATAGATCGGTTTAGTCGCAATCGACCATCCCGACAGCCCCAACAAGATAAGTGACAGTGCCAGAACCAGGGTTCTATGCCTGATGACCAGCATGGCCCATCGTCTCCTAAACCTATGCACTTGAGTATTTCGTTTTCAAGAATTTGATTTGGGGTCGCCGCCCAAAACAGCGTCTGATCGCCATCTGCTGGCTTTTTCACCGTTCTTCATATGTATCTTTGCCTTAGCACATTGAATCTTGAACGTTACGGCTTAGAGTGTAGAAAGCCTACAAAAAAGAACGAGCCAGGTAAACCATGGCGAGAAGCCATGCGTGAAAAGCCTCACTCAAGCCTGGTATAGCCACCGCTGGTGGCGGAGCAGCGCCAAGCTGCTGGCGATCTAAAGAGTGAGACCGTCTAGCCACACGCTGATGTTCTCGATTAGCTGATCGCTGGTGCCGGTAAAGTAATGGTCTGCTCCCGGTGCAATGACCTGTTGCGACAGAGGGTTGCCTCCCTGCTGAATCAGGTGCAAGCGCTCGGGTGCCATGCGGTGCACAGCAGGGTAGTCATATTCTC
>PBQI01000190.1 GCA_002725625.1 Rhodospirillaceae bacterium
ACCTCCACCGGTGGCGCCGGCGGCGGCGGCGCCAAGGTGACGCCCTTGGGCCGGGAAGTCCTGTCGCGCTACCGGGAGATGGAGGCCAAGGCCGAGGCCTGCGTCAGCGATGAAGTTGCCGCTTTCGCCAAATTGATGGCCGACCCAACGGTCGAGAGCTAGGCAAATTAATTTATCTTTTCTATCCGTGCAGCGGAGGTCTTGTAGATCGGTGTCTTGGATACCGGATCCATAACGCTGCTGGTCAGCCTGTTGGCTGGCGATTCCGTGAAATGGAAAGGTAGGAACATGACGCCCTCCGGCGGCAAATCGCTCTCGGAGATCTTCACATCGACCGAACCTCGCTTCGTGGTTAGGCGCACGGTCTCGCCGTCGTTAAAATTGAAGCGTTTGATATCGATGGCGTTCATCTCAAGCCCGGCTTCGGGAATCAGGCGGTCGAGTCCTTTGGCCCGCCGGCTCATGGTTCCAGTATGGTAGTGCTCGAGCATGCGTCCCGTCGACAACAGCATGGGGAACTTGTCCTCGGGCAATTCGCCGCGCGCGTCTTGCTCGATGACCGTAAAGCGGCCCAAGCCCCTGGGGAATGTTTCGCTATAAAGCACCCTGGTTCCAGGGTGATCGGTATCCAGGACCGGCCACAACAGGTCATTGTTGCCGAGGCGGTTGTGCCTGATGCCGGCGTATTGGGGTACCAAACCGGCCAGTTCCTCCATGATTGTGGCGGAATTTTCAAACGTCATCGCATAGCCCATCTTAGTGGAGACTTCACAGACGACATCCCAGTCGGCGCGTGTTTCGCCAATCGGCGGGATAGCCGGCCGGATCAACTGCACGCGTCGTTCGGTATTGGTAAACGTTCCGTCTTTTTCGGCAAACGACCGGACCGGCAGGACGACATCGGCAAGCTCCGCCGTTTCCGACATAAAAATGTCTTGCACGACAAGAAGCTCCAATTTCTCCAGCCCCTTCTTTACGTGGTCGATGTCGGGACTGCTCAGCATGGGGTTCTCGCCCTGGACATAAAGCGCCTTGATGCCGCCGTCATAGGCGGCATTCTCCATTTCAACCACCGTCAGTCCGGGCTTGTCCGGAACCTCGACACTCCATCCAGAGGAGAATTTCTTTCTAACCTCCGGATTGGCGACCTTCTGATATCCTGGGAATGCGTTGGGAAGGCCCATGTCGCTGGCGCCTTGAACGTTATTCTGTCCGCGAAGCGGTATCAGGCCCGTGCCGGGCCGTCCAATGTGGCCGGTCATGAGGGAAAGGTTGACAAGCCCATAGGCGCCGTCGACGCCGGCCATATGCTGGGTGATTCCCATGCCCCACAGAATCATCCCCCGCTTTGCGCGGCCGTAAGTTAGCGCCGTATCCCTGATCTTCGCGGGGTCGATGCCGGTCACGGCCTCGACCATTTCCGGCGAATAACCTTCGAGGGAGGTCTTGAAATCCTCAAAACCTTCGGTTCTGGAGGCGATGAACGCCTCGTCGGCCAGTCCTTCGTCGAGGATCACTTTCGCGATGGCGTTGAGAACCGCGACATTGGTGCCGGCGTTGGGTCTCAGCCAAATGTTGCTGTGATCGACCATCTCGATCCGGCGCGGATCGATGACGATGATCGACGCGTCGCGTTCGTATCTGGCGGCAAGGGCGGCACCGGAAATGACCGGATGGGTTTCCGTCGTGTTGGAGCCAATGATGATGATGGCATCCGCTTCGCTGATATCACGGGTCGTCGCCGTCGGCGCGCTGCTGCCAATGGACTGGTCCAAGGCTACCGCCGAGGCGACGTGGCATAGTCTGGCGCAGTGGTCCACGTTGTTGGTCCCGATGGCGGCCCGCATGAACCGCTGAAACACATAGTTCTCTTCGTTTGTGGCTTTCGACGAATTCAGCCCGGCGATGGCGTTGGGTCCGTGCTCCTCTTTAATTTGGTTCAGCTTATCGGCAACATAAGTGGTGGCTTCGTCCCACGACACGGGTTCAAGCGGAGAGCCCTTTCCGCCCTTACGCAACAAGGGCGTCGTCAGCCGGTCGATATGGTTGATGAAATCGAAACCGAAGCGCCCCTTCACGCAGAGGTTTCCATTGTTCGCCTCGGACTCGAACGAGTTCGAAACGGCAACCACCTTGCCGTCTTCGACCTCCAGATTCAGCGAACAGCCGACGCCGCAGTAGGCGCATATCGTGGGTACCTTTTTGCGGACCGCGCTTCGTTTTATGCCGACATCCGTAATATCCTTCAGCGCCCCGGTCGGGCAGGCCGAGATGCACTGACCGCAGTTGTTGCACTCCGTGTCGCGGTAATCGTTGGTGCCGCTGACAAGAACGGGGTATTCGTCGCCGCCGACGGCGTAGACGTCCCTGTGCTGCACCTCTTTGCAGACATTGATGCAGTTATGGCACTTGATGCACTTTTCCATGTCCAACACGAAGAAGGGGAAGGACGTTAGCTGAAGCATATCGTCCGTTCCCTTGAATTTCTTGGTCCCCGCGTTATAGAGGATCGAGTTTTCCTGGAGCTTGCAACTGCCGGCAGCCTGGCAGACGCATTGCAGGCAGCGCAGGGCTTCGGCGACCGCCTGTTCCTCGGTGAAGCCTTCATCGACTTCGCGGAAGGCGCCCGTCGCATCGTCGGCGCCAAGACTCGCCGTGCGCACTTCGACGCCAAAGGTATCGTTGCGCACATCCCCTGGGACAACCGGCATTTCAGCGCGCTGATAGTTGAATTTGCTTTTTGCGCCGATGTCGAAGAATTTCGGCTTTTCCACCGCGACGATATCGGCGATTTCACGTTGCCCTTTGCCTTCAAGGAACGCGGAGATCGCCTTTGCTGCGCGCCGTCCACCGCCGACGGCTTCAACCACGGTCGCGGCTCCGGTTTCGCAGTCACCGGCGGCGAACACCTTGGGTATGCTCGTCATCATGGTCGGGCCATCAACCTCGATCGAACCCCAGCCGGTTAGTGACATATCCTCTCTGGTGCCAGGCATGTCCACATCCTGGCCGATGGCAAGCAGAATGTTGTCGACCTCCAGGTTGAAATCCGAGTCTTCGACCGGTTGGGGGCGGCGCCGGCCGCTATCGTCAGGCTCGCCGAGTTCCATGCGCTGACAGGTCATGATGAGTGACCCGTCGCCGGCGGGCTTGATGGCAACCGGCGCCGTGAGAAGTTCCAGGACAACGCCCTCAACCTCGCATTCATGAATTTCCAGGGGGCTGGCGGGCATCTCCTTGCGACCCCGGCGGTAGACCAAGGAAACATGCCTGGAGCCCAGGCGTCTGGCTGTCCTTGCGGCGTCGGCCGCCGTAAAGCCGCCGCCGATGACTGCGACGCGGTTGCCGATTTTCGTCCTCTTGCTCCTGTTGACCTCATTGAGAAATTCTATGGCCGAGTAGACACCCTCTGATCTCTCGCCTTTGACGCGGGCCTCCTTGCTGATACTGGCGCCGATGCCAAGGAATACAGCGTCTTCGCCGCCGTCCAATAGCGAGGATATGCTGAAGTTTCCGCCAAGCGAGGTGCCTGTCTTGAGCGTCACACCGAGACTGAGGATATCATTGATTTCCTTGTCAAGAACCTCCTTCGGCAGTCTGTAAGGCGGGATGCCGTACCTGAGCATGCCGCCAGCATGTTCATGGGTTTCATAGATCGTTACCTTATGGCCGTCGAGGGCTAGATAATAGGAAGCCGAGAGGCCAGCGGGACCGCTGCCGATGACAGCCACGGATTTACCGCTATCGGGGGCCGGATCGGGTTGCGTCTTCTCGCCTGCCTCGGCGGCCTTGTCCGCCGCGTAGCGCTTGAGCCAGCAAATGGCCACCGGCTCGCCGTCGATTTGGGCGCGGCGGCACACCGTTTCGCACGGCGCCGGGCAAACCCTGCCGAGAATACCGGGAAGTGGCAGGCGCTCCTTGATCAGCATGGTGGCGCCGACGTTCTCGCCATTGGCGATCAGTTCTAAGTACCCGGCCACGTCGATGTCGGCCGGGCAAGCGTACTGGCATGGCGGCAGGCAATAGGCATTGTGATCGGACAGATAATTGTCGAGGATGGCCTGCCTTTTCTTGGTCAGGGCTTTGGACTCGGTATTGACAATCATGCCGCTGGCGGCAGCCGTGTTGCATGACAGGATGGTTTCGGCAATTCCGTCGATCTCGACAGCGCACATCTCACATCTATCTGACGGCTTGGTGCGTGGATCGGAGCAGAGTTCAGGGATGGATATATCCGCGGCTGCTGCCGCGTCGAATATCGTCTGGTCTTTAATGGTGGTGGCGTTTTGACCGTTAATGGTCAACTGGATTATCTCGGTTTCATCATTCATTCTGCAACTCTACTAACCTTATTGTATGCCAACGGGGTCACTCTTTATCGGTATATTAAACGGGAACGTTCCGGCGACTAAATCCACTTAATATTTTTCGTTTGTCGGGGCGTTTACCGGGTTCGGGCTGGGCCTGTTTTCGAATGGTGACTATTATGATGGGTATTCATGGGGGAAAATCCAGTCTTCTTTTTAGTGATAAAGCATGGCTAACATCTGAAAGGTGGAACATGCCCGTCGATCCAAAAGTGGCGCAACTTTTATGTTCCCGTCTTTGTCACAATCTTGCCGGTTCTGTCGGCGCCGTCAGCGCCGGATTGGAACTGTTGGAAGAAGCTGGAGCCAAAGATGGCGGTGGTAATGACGATGATGCATTGGCCCTGGCGGTCCAGAGCGCCAAGCAGACGGCCTGCCGTCTTGGCTTTTACCGCATGGCCTTTGGTTTCGGCGTCGGCGATGAATCCTTAGCCAAGGCGCGGGACCTAGCTGTTGGCTTACTCGACGATGGCAGGGTCAACCTGAACTGGCCCAAAGACCCGGGATTGGCGGCGGACAACGTGCTCGGCGGGAACGGTGTCGAACTTCTTCTCAACCTGATTTTGTTAGGCATAGATTGCCTTCCCCGGGGGGGAGAACTGGGCGTCCACTTCGCGGACCTTTCCGATGGTGTAGGGATGGCGATTGTCGCCTCGGGTCCCGGTGCCCGATTGAAAGACGAGTATTTGACGGTCATGACCCGGGATGTGCCAATGGACGCGCTAACGGCGCATAACGTTCAAGCTCATTTCGCCTGGCTGTTGGCCGAGGATCTCGGTGCTGCCATTGAGATTCCGGAAAGCGCTGGGGACGAAGTGAGGTTGGCGATTCTCGTGCCTACCAGCCGAACTCAATAACAGCAGCTGACGATTGCCCGGAAAGCAAACCGGATTTGCTCCAAGACCAGGGCATGCATTCCACAGTCATGTGCTTTGTGCAATGCTGCAGTGAATAAATTGCCATTGTATGCTGGGAAAATTTGTCTACTTAACTACCTAAGATTGAAGTGTAGGAACATATTTACCGGTTCAGCAACAATGACCAAAACCACGCAAGAGCTTTTGGCGGGCATTCAAACCCTTGTCAATATCCAAGAGCGTAACCACCAAACATCCCAAGACAACAATCAGCAACTTCGCCGCCTCACCGGCGGCCGGGCTTGGCCGAAAATCCGCGAGACATTGATCTTGATCGTGGTGACCACCAATTGCGCCGCCTCTCTTTTTATGGTTTTTTTGACCTTGAATTGATCACGTCCCATGGCCGGCGGCAGGTCCTTGTCGAGGGGGCGGCCGATAAGACAGGTGGAGTTGGCGTTCTTGACCAGTCCGCTGGCCGGTGAAATGGCGCCCGGGATGCCGACGCCGATGCTGGCGGCGGGGCAAGCCTTTTGTTCCAGGCCGGCGACGAGACCGGCGACGGCGGTAACGGTGGCGTCGTAATCGCCTTGCGGCGTCGGTACGCGGCGCCGCGCCAGCACACCCCCGCCATCGTCCAAAACGATGCCCTCGATCTTGCTGCCGCCGAGATCAATGCCGATGCGCATGCCCGCTCCTTAAAAAAATCAAAGCCGGGGCCAGTCTAACCCGATGCTGGCGGTGGAGTGCAAAGGGGAAAAGGCGGCAACGATCAGCGCCGAGGGAAGGGCCGGCGCCGAAATGCCCTATTCGTCAATGTCTTGCAAGGCGGCGCCAGCGGCGGCGGCGGAGGTGGCGTGAAATTTCCCATTTATGAAACGCGCGCTGGGATAGCCGGCCGCGTCATGGGGGTGCTGCGTTTTCGCCGCCGGCGGCGTTGACGAAGCCGGGCCGTCTTCAGGCGCCAAATCGTTCTTGCGGACATGGAGGATGGCGATGTTCCCGAACAGCCGTTCGGCCCTCCGCCTGGCGGTGGCCTCGTCGGCGGCGGAAACCACGTCGACAAAAATTTCCTCCTGGGCGTTGCGTTTGACGTGGAAAACCGAATAGGCCCCGAGCGGCCGGTCCCGGCCATCCATCTCAATTGCCGAATCGGTTGACCGCCCCGGCATGCCTTCGAAGCCCTTGGTTGCGCCCACGGTCTGAGTTTCCCCCAAATCCAACCTAACTAATGAATCGGTTATATTATGTGATGTGACATGTCAATCAATCATTACCATATGTTGTTTATATAACAATATATAGGTGATTCTCATACCTTCTGGTATATGGCTCCAGCGGTGCAAAATCTTCTTTTGATCTTGGTTTGCGGTGATCGTGAAAGGGCTACGAACAGGCGGGAGTGAAAATATTTTTTTGATCCATCGGGAAAAAATATCAATTTATCAATCTTTTATGGAGAAAAATGAAGGCATCGAATGGGTTTCCATGGGCGAAATTCAGGAGAATCGCATCAATTATGTGATACACTATATTTTGTGGTTTTATAAATATTGATACTCAAAAAGTAGTTTATTTGCGCTTTCCATCGCGCTAATAACAGCAATGGGCAGAACGTGAAGCCGGAAAAAAAAGGGTCAACAATGGCGATAAGCGATCCGGGCGACGAGCCGTTATCGGCAAGGAGCCTTTAGATGGGCAACGCTCTTGGCATCACCCATGAGGGCCTTAATGCCGCCCTCGGCATCAAGGAAGATTACAAAAAGGGCTTTCCCATCTGCCTGCCGGGTGAGGATTCGCGCATGCTCATGCCCGAAAACCTGATGGATCACGGCTTGGATCTGCGCGGTTTCGAGGATCCCCTGGCCCTGGCGAT
>PBQI01000191.1 GCA_002725625.1 Rhodospirillaceae bacterium
CAATAATTATTTCCGCTGATTATTTAGTTTTTTCCACTTACTCTCTTTTTAACTGGGGACCGGGCACATTACTCACTTGCTCCATGAAATCGCTCATTCTCTCGAGGTCTTGAAAATAGGCCTCCTCTTCGCCCTGAACGTGACGAATGTGCCCCCGCCAGAACGGATTTTCATCCGTCCCGCCTTCCAACCAGAAACGGGCAACAAAAGATTCGAACGAACGTTTTTCTCCCATGCAGTTGACCCTATCGATCTTGCCGATTCTTACTACGGGAAATTAGCTAACACATGCAGGTAACAAGCTGGTAACAGGCTGGTAACGGGCTAGTAACAAAGGGAGAATAGACAGGCCGTCCATGGCCGCGATCACACGGATTTTGCGCTAATCTTGGTAATGGAGAGGAAAATTTAGCAATCAAGGCAAGGTATAGAAAAGAGGGAATAAACTTTTAATCGTTCAATTTGCACACGCCCGTGGCGCCTCAAAAGCGGTGATGAAAATAATTCATTCCGGATGTCGGGCGATCAATTATCCGACCTGTTTGCCACCATGTTTTTCGAGAATATGTTGGTATAGACGGACGGTTTCAGGCATTGGTTCCATACCAAGTTCGCGATCTAGAAATTTCTGGCATTTTTGGTACTCTGCGATGGCCCAATCGGCGCGGCCGAGATGCACCAGATGATCCATCAGGGCACGGTGAAAACTTTCCCGGCCCGGATCACAAACGAGAGCCGTTCGGCATACCTGCGCCGCTTCAGCGTAATGACCGAGTTCGCCATGACAATCCGCCATGCTGGCCAGCATACTAAGATAAATCTCCCGTAGCTGTTCCCGTTTTACCATACACCAATCGGCATAGATATCTTCTTCCAGGTAGTCACCTCGATAGAGATGTTGTGCTTCCGTGTATTGCTTTAATGCATTTTCCCATTGTTGCTGATTTTGCAGCGCCTTTCCTTCGGCGATACTTGATTCGAAGATCGATGAATCTACCCACACTGCGTCCCGTCTCAGCGTGTAAGTCTCGTTGGCTGTTTCTACAACGTCCTCAGGTAAGCCGGCGGCATGTAACTCATGGCGCAGAGAATGTATTGTCACCTTGAGCCGCTTCCACCCCCGGCTTTCGTCGATATTAGGCCACAGAATATCCATTAGGGTTTCGCGGTGGACCGGGCGGCCTAGATGGGCCACCAGATATTTCAGTAATGTTATCGCCTGTTTGCGTTCCCATTTCACCAACGCAATGCGCTGCCCGCCGACCGCCAGACCGAAGCTGCCAAAAGTGAATATTTTCAGTGTGTGCTCCAACGGCAACCGGTCTGGTTTTTCTTCCAAATCCCGTAAAAATACGACGGCGATTCCGGCGTCGGCGTGCAATTGCCGGTCTTTTTTCGGTATTGTGACCGAAGCGATATTTATGGGAACTTGGCGACCGTCTTTATGGCGCGCCACACAGGCATGTGCGGCAAACGGTTTCTCCCGGCGAAAACACCGGATGCCATCGCAACTGGTGACGCATAGTGGTTCACCGTTTGGTAGGTAAGCTTGAATAACGTCGGAACAATGCTGCCCAATAACCTTATCGGGCGCATAACCCAATAGCCGTTGTGCCGCCTGATTCCATTCAACGATCTCAAGTCCGCCATCGATAACGAAGGCAGCATCAGAAGAATGATTGATTAAATAATGAGAATCAACCAACGGAATCATCACAATCAAATTAACCTATATTTCCTTGCGTGACTTATTTGCAACTATTTGTCCTTGATTTAAATCAAGATACTTCCACTATTTTCAAGATTCTCATTTGCACCGCTTGGCAGTCGATACAATTCAGTCAAAAGAAGCTGCGAGGTCGTCGGAGACTGGCAGAATTTACGATTGGATTGGTCGAACATTATTGAAACTAAATGGAGAAAATGGAGCGGTGTCCTGCCCCCATGGGGGCAGGACAATACTTTATTTAATCAAAAAGGAAGAGCAATTCGCCAGATCGCTTGAAATCCTGCACCATAACAGGTTTTATGCAGACGTATCAGTTGAGATAAATTTCTTGAGTTGTAAATGAGTGATTCTTTATTTGAGAAGGGAGTAACATGTCACCGTTCAGGCGACACGGAGACGGCCATTTCTTTTTACAATCAAGCTATAGAAGAAAACGATCAGTCAGACACTGCTTCGTATAACCTTGCCTTACTTTTTGCACAGTCTGGTCGAGGGGAAGAAGCTAAGACTTTGTTGCATTCCATGATTGTCATGATTCTGGTGTGTTTAGTATGCCAAAAATTTTAATGCTATTTTGCAAGATTGTCCTTCCCCCCTATAACTGATCCGGTTTTGTTATAAAAGCGAGTCTAGTTGGGAGGTAATAATGACCAGAAAGATTTCGTCATACAATTCAATAAATTTGGTATAATAATTCTAAGGCAGGTGGGTGTCATGAAATCTCTTTTTTTCTTCTCTAATACAAAAAGATTGAAGTCTGTGCATAGCGTGCTGACCCTTTTGATGGTTTCCGTAATCGCTATCGCTGTTACGACCGATAGCGTGGCGCAAGGCAAGCGTGGCGGCACCTTGCGGGTCTCCATGAACCGAACATTTGACGGATTCGATACGGCGACAAACCCGACGGTTTATCCCACCAAGCTCAATGTCCAACGGGCTATTTTCGAGGATTTGTTCGGCGTCGATGGCGCAGGAAAGTTGGTCCCAAAATTAGCAACGTCACTAAAAATTTCGCCGGATCAGAAACTCTTTACAGTGACCCTGCGCAAGGGCGTTAAATTCTCCAATGACGAACCTTTGACAGCCCGCGCTTATGCGGATCATTTCAAACGGGCCATGAAAAGCCCTAGGGCGAAATTCATTAAAGGCCAGATTGGTCCGGTCGAAGATGTCGTCGCCGTTGATGATCATACCATAGAGTTTCGCATGTCGCGTCCCCATGCGGGATTTCGCGCCGCCCTCGCGGGACCCTTTCAATTTTTCTGGGTCAATGCGCCGGAGCACGCTAAAAGTATGGGACTCTTTGTTTCCAAGCTTCCCGTTGGAACGGGACCTTACATGCTGGATAGCTGGGATCAGGGAGTTTCGCTTACGCTGGTTCGCAATCCCAATTACCGGCATCCGGAAAAACAATATCTCGACAAGATCGTAATGCCCTTGGTGGCCCGCGAGGAAGCGCGTCTAAATGGCCTTAAGGCCGGCAATATTGATCTCTACATCACCAATTCTGGGAAGCTGGCGAAATTGGCCGAGAAAGACCTCGGCATTGAAGTCTTCGCCCAGATCGACCAGGGGTCCGGCATTGTGGCTCTTGATACTTCCAAGCCTCCCTTTGACGACATTCGCGTGCGCAAAGCCCTGGCCCATGCAGTTGATCGCAAAGTGGAAGTGCAGGCGGCTCTGGGCGGCGTCGGCGGCATATTGGCTACAGACTGGTTCGGCCCGAAATCGAAATGGTATTGCGGCGGCGACACCGATTATCCCGAATACAATCCCGCCAAGGCCAAGGCATTGCTCAAAGATTACGGTAAGCCGGTCAAATTCAAGCTGGCGGTGCTGACATTTCCGGTCTTTATGGTCGGCGCTCAAGTCCATCAGTCCTTTTGGAAACGGGTAGGGATAGACGTTGAAATCGACCCGCGTCCCCCTGGGGCTTCCTGGGTGCTGCCGCTTCTTCGTGGCGGCTTCCAGTCGTTTTTCTTAGGTATTGGCGGCGCTCTTGATCCGGGCTTCCAAGCCCAAAATCTTCACTCCAAAAGCGGCGGTAATTTTTTCAAGTTCAGCCATCCCGAAGTCGATAAAGCCCTTGAGGCCACATATCTGCCCTTCAAAGATGCGGCCAGGCGCAAGGATGCTTTTTGCAACTATGTTAGAACTGTCATCAAGCACCAGCCGTTTCTGCTGCGGTATCACAACACTTTCTACTCGGTCTCCCGGACATATGTAAAAGGACCAAAAAAGCCCGTGTTCAAGATGAGCCATTTGCATGAAATGTGGCTCGATAAATGACTATGATCTCATTCAAGCCCGGAGCCTTCTCTTGAAATCCCAGAACCCCTTGCTAGACGTTCATTTCCTTTCGCACGGCCACGCCACCCTTAAGGACGTTGACGAGTCAGCGCAGTTCTACCGTGATTTTCTGGGGCTCGATGTGGTGAAAACCAGCCCTCGAACACTGGTCGCCCGGCTCGGCAGCAATACGGTGATTGTCGGCGTTACCATTGGTGAAAAAGGCTTGGCGAAGGCGCACCGGCCTTGGCTCGAAAATGCTCATTTTGGTTTTGATATGGTGATGGCTGATGAGGTCAAAGAGGCCCGCGAACTTTCACTCGAAAACCGGGCGGCTTTTAAAATTCAAAATGTCAGCGACATTGTGGAGAGTGATGAAGGGCTTTCCTTCATGCTGGTCGATCAAGACGGCAATTATTGGCAAATCCTCGAAAATCCCGTCGCTGGATATAGTGATCATTTCGGGGATACCTGTGACACCGGCCCTGCGCTCCGGGGTGTGGACGTCGATGATCAAAGGACTTCTATCCTGAAACCTCGCCTGATGTCTCACATGACTTGTGAAGTGATTGATTTGCAGAAATCCCGCGAATTCTACGAGGAAATGTTCGGCTTTGAAATTGTCCAGCTCAATCCCAAGCGTATGCTCGCTCGCCTCAACAGTGTGGCCGTCATCGATATTATCGAGACGGACACCGCAGTCCGCGAGCATAAAATGCACAACCATATGGGCTTCGACATGGCGGGACCCGAAATGGTCGACGCCGCCCGAGAGATAATTGTGGAAAATCAGGACCGGTTCGGATTCCGAATTATCCATAAAATCAGCGCCAGTCACGGCAGCTACGGATTTACCTTTTCCGATCTGGATGAAAACGCCTGGCAAATAGAAGATTACCCCAGTGGTGGCTACTACTGGATGTTTGAACAAGGCGGCGATTTAAAAAATCCCTTTCAACCCAACATCGAAGGCGTCGAGGATTGGCATGATTTATTAGATCCCGAGACCTATGAATACCGAAATCCCTCAAAGTAGCATTTCAAAAATTGGATTTTATAAACAATGGATTAGAGTGTCGCTATGAAGAAGAAAATGGAACGCAGCATTAAACAAGAATTAAAAAATGTAATCCTAGGCGCACTAAGTGCGCTGCTTTTTGCTGGACCGACTTTAGCGCAGACCAAAGGAGGCGTCTTGACCGTAGGCATGGATCGCCCAATGACCGGTTTCGATTCGTCTGCTAATCCACGCCCTGAATACAATCGTCGCAACGCCATGTTGCCGATCTACGAAGATTTGTTTGCACGGGGCAAAGACGGAAGTCTGATCCCGGTGCTTGGACTCAGTTTGAAAAGCTCGCCGGATAAAAAAACCTGGACCGTAAAATTGCACGAGGGCGTCAAATTTTCCAACGGTGAGCCTTTCACCGCTGAAGCCTACGTTGTCCATTTCCAGCGATATCAAGCAAGTAGGGCTTGGGGCTTCCTTCGTGGTATGGTTGGCCCTATCAAAGAAGTGGCGGCTGTTGACGCTCACACAGTCGAATTTCGCATGTTGCGTCCTTTTCCGGCATTTAGCGCAATTGTCTCCAATCCGGTCTATCCCATGTGGGCCAATGCGCCCGAGCATTCAAAGAAGGTCGGGAAAGGCCTCAATCGCAAACCGGTGGGCACAGGACCCTACATGCTAGCCGAATGGAAGCCCGGCTTGTCCATTACTTATGTCAAAAATCCCCACTATCGTAATCCCCAGAAACAGCATCTCGACAAGATCGTCTTTAAAGTGATCAAGGGTGAATTACCACGTCTCAATTCGGTCAAAAGCGGCGCCATTGACGTCATGTTGACCCGTGACGGCAAGACCGCCAATCAGGCCAAGCAAGCCCCAAACCTTCAAGTTCTGACCGAACTGGTCGGTGGCACAACCACGATTGAATTCAACACCAGCCGACCACCGCTCAACGATGTGCGGGTGCGCAAGGCGCTAGCTCACGCCGTTAATCGACGCGCTGATCTTAAAGCTTCCAATGACGGATTCGGTCGTCCATCAACAGACTGGTTTGGTCCGGAATCTAAATGGAGTTGTGGCGGTACCACCGGTTATCCTGAATTCAATCCGGGTAAAGCCAAGGCGCTGTTGGCGGCTTACGGTAAGCCGGTGAAGTTCAAGATGATCACCATGCCCATCAAAAACTTCATTGTCGGAGCCAAAGTTCACCAGACTTTTTGGAAACGCTTGGGCGTTGAAGTCGAGCTTAAAGTGGTGCCTCCCGGGCCGGCTTATTTTAGGGCCGTTCGGTCCGGCAAATGGGATGCCTGGTTGGTTGGTATCTCAGAAGCAGTAGACCCTGGTCTTCAAGCGCAGGCTTTTTATTCCAAAAACCGTTCGAACATTACCAAGTCGAATTTCGGCGACGTTGACGCCGCCTTGGAAAAGGCTTGGCGCAGTTCCAAGAGCGACGAAATTCGTAAGGCTGCCTACTGCGACTATGTGCGCGCTGTAGTAAAGCAACAGCCAATCTTGTTCCGTAGCCACAATAATTTCGCGATCATCGCCGGTAAAATGGTAAAGGGGCTGAGCAGGTCAAATTTAACTCTTAGCAGTCTTCATAAGACGTGGCTGGAAAGGTAACGATCTGATCTAGGGCATGTATTCCGCCTGATCGAAAGTAACATTTAGATGCCCACCTACGTTCGTCGCAAGATCATCCATTTGATCCCGATTACTTTCGCCGTCACGGCGTTAAGCTTCCTATTCATCGACCTATTGCCCGGTGATGTGGCCGACGCCATTGCCGGAGTTGGAACGGACAACGCCATCGTCGATGAGGCGGCTGTCCAGGCCATCCGGGAGGACCTTGGTTTGGATAAGCCAATTTACTTCCGCTATGTCGCTTGGTTGGGTGGCGCTTTTCAAGGGGAGCTAGGGAAATCCTACCAAACAGGTCAAATGGTGTCAGAAGCCATTGCTCTTCGGCTGCCGGTGACACTGCAACTTCTGCTCATGGCGCAGTTTCTGGCCGTGGCATTCGCCGTTCCCGCCGGAATTGTCACCGCTTATCGCGCCGGCAAAGCGACTGATCAGGTGGTGACAACGCTGACATTTATTTTTCTTGCGGCTCCCAGTTTTGTTATCGCTATCGTGCTGGCTTTCACGTTTGCCGTACTCCTCAATTGGTTTCCGGCGACAGGTTATGTCCCTATAACCGAAGACCTATGGGGAAATATCCGGTCTTTCACTTTGCCGGCAATTTCCCTTGCCTTGATCGAGTGGCCCATTCTCAGTCGGGTTTTGCGCAATGATATGATCGCCACCTTGCAAGAGGATTATATCTCTCTGGCGAAAGCCAAAGGCTTAAGTGATATCTATATTCTGTTCCGACATGCTCTGAGGCCATCTTCCTTTACGCTCATCACCATTGTCGGCATTCAATTGGGCAATCTGATTAGTGGCGCCGTTATTGTCGAAAGCATCTTCGCGCTTCCGGGGATTGGCTCCTTGCTGATCGAATCTATTCATGGCCGAGAAGTGCTGATGGTGCAGGGGATTGTCGCACTGATCGCAGTGGCTTATGTGGCGATCAATTTAGCTGTGGACCTTTTGTACGGTATGCTCGACCCAAGGGTGCTGCGATGACCCAGAGCCATTCCAACGCAGCTTCTTCATACGCAACGACGCAGCTTTCCAGACAAAAGCTGGGCCTGGCGTTTTGGGCGCCAATGGTTTGGATTTCAGCCCTCCTTTTTCTCACCTTGTTCGCTGACATCCTGCCGTTACATGATCCCACAGAGAGCGATTTCACCAATCTGAAAGCGCGACCGGGCCTCAACTATTGGTTTGGCACCGACGTGGTGGCGCGAGACATATTTTCGCGCGTTATCCACGGCGCTCGAATATCGCTGACGGTCGGATTTTTTGCGCCGGTGTTCGGCATGGTGATCGGTCTCGCGATGGGTATGCTGGCGGGCTATTATAGGGGTGCTGTCGAATCCGTGATCGTTGGCGTGACCGATGTGATCTTGGCGTTTCCCAACATTGTCCTGGCCATGTGCATCCTGTTCTTTGCTGGCGCTAATGTGATCAATCTGATCATCGTGCTCACCATAACCTCCATTCCCGCCAATACGCGGATCGCCCGCGCCTCTACCTTGGTCCAGGCCAATCGGGAGTTTGTTACGGCGGCGATGGCTCAGGGCGCTTCGGATGTGCGAATTCTTTGGCGTGAAATACTACCCAATATTCTACTGCCGCAGCTGGCTTACATTCTATCCTTTATGTCGATTATCATCATGATTGAGGGATCGCTGTCGTTTTTGGGCGTCGGTATTCCGCCGCCAACGCCGACTTGGGGAGGCATGATCGCCATCGGGTTTTCAGATATCAACACTGATCCTCACATTACCTTTATGCCGGCTGTGATATTGTTTTTGACCGTGTTGTCGCTCAACTTGATTGGTGACCGGCTACGCCGAAAATTTGACCTCCGTAGTGGGGGGCTTTGATTTGAAAGGATAGATCATGGACCATTTGGAGATGTTGACGATCAAAGACGCCTGCCAATCCATTTCCTTGCAGTTTGGCAGGTTGCAGGATGAACGCCGTCATGACGATCTTGCGGATTTAATGACCGCCGACGCTTGCTACGTCCGTCTGGGCGAAGAGTTGCAGGTGGAGGACTTTATTGCTTGGATAAAAACGACGACGCCCAATAAGACGACTCATTTTGTCACGCCGACGGCTTTCTCGGTTGTTGAGGAAGACATCGCCAAGGGCGTCACCTATTACACCCTCTATCTTTACAATGGCGAGGAGGAAAAACCCTATCCGTTGGAAGGTCCGTTTGTCGTCGGCGAGTATCACGAAGCGTTCGCGCGTACCGATGACGGCTGGAAGATACAACGCCGCGAAGCCCGTATAATTTTCAGGAAGAAAATATAGTGGATAGATTTGAGCCGCCGCTTCTCGAAATTCAGAATCTCCATACCCGTTTCAACACGCCCCGTGGCGTCGCCCACGCCGTTGATGGAGTTTCCTTAAAGTTGGTGCGAGGGCGCACTTTGGGTATCGTCGGCGAATCCGGCTCGGGCAAAAGCGTTTTGTCGCTGACGATTATAGATATCTTGGCCAAAGACGGCTCTGTCCTGAGTGACGGTCGCGTTCTGTTTGAAGGCCGCGACCTGCGCCAACTGGCCGAAAAAGACATGCGCCGGATCAGAGGTCGTGACATCGCTATGGTTTTTCAAGACCCCATGTCGTCCCTCAATCCGGTAAAAAAAATCGGCAAGCAGATTTCCGAGGTGTTGACCAAACGCCTAGGCATGAAACGAAGAGCCGCCCGACTGCGGGCCGCCGAACTTTTGGATTCTGTCGGTATTCCAGAAGCGACGCGTCAGCTAGGCCGATTTCCCATGCATCTATCGGGCGGCATGCGCCAGCGCGTCGCCATCGCCATCGCCATCGCCTGTGAGCCAAAGCTACTGATCGCCGATGAGCCGACGACGGCTCTTGATGTAACCATTCAGGCGCAAATTCTCGACCTCCTCAGGCGGCAGCAGCGCGAGCGCAATATGTCGATGATCTTGATCACCCATAATCTGGGCGTTGTTTCGGGCTACACGGATGATGTGGCGATTATGTACGCCGGCAAAATTGTCGAAAAATACCAAACGGAAGAATTGATTGCCAATCCCCGCATGCCTTATACCGAAGCCCTAATAAATTCGGCGCCTCTTCTATCTGACTCGCCCCATACGCGATTACAAGCCATCCCGGGTTTACCGCCCGATCTGTTGAACCTGCCGGAGGGTTGCCGGTTTCAGGCTCGTTGTCCCTATGTTCAGGACAAATGCAAGGCAGCCACCCCCGAACTGGAAGACGATTCTGAACACAGTTTCGCTTGCTGGCGTCCAATTGGCGACGGTCGGGATAAAGCATGACTGATCAGGCGCTTTTGGAAATGAAGGATGTCACGGTCGAGTATGTGACCCAAGGTCAAAGGTTTGACGCTGTCCTGGGGATCACGCTTGATATCGCCGAAGGCGAAACTCTGGGCTTGGTGGGTGAATCGGGGTGTGGCAAGTCGACCATCAGCCGCGCCATTATTCAATTGCCGTCGCCCACCTCCGGCAGCGTAAAATTCCGGGGTCGGGAGTTAACCGGCTTGTCGCAAAAGGATATTCGGCCTTTGCGCCGGGATTTTCAGATTATTTTTCAAGACCCGATCTCTTCGCTCAATCCTCGTCGGCGGGTCAACGACATCGTCGCCGAACCGCTGATCATCGCCGGCGTTAAAGACAAGATGGAAATTGATCGTAAAGTAAGGGAAGTCCTAAAGGCGGTAGGCATGGACCCCACCGTCACCTTGGACCGGCGAGCTCATCAATTTTCCGGCGGCCAGTGTCAGCGCATCTGTATTGCGCGGGCGTTGATCATGGAGCCGAAACTGATTGTCTGCGATGAACCCGTTTCCGCTCTTGATGTGTCGATTCAGGCGCAGATTCTCAATTTACTTGAGGATATGAAAGAACGGTACGGCCTGACGCTGCTGTTTATCAGTCACGATTTGGCGGTGGTCAAAAATGTCAGTGATCGGGTTGCTGTTATGTATCTCGGCAAGATATGCGAATTGGCGGAATCAGAGAAAATTTATGCTGCGCCCGCCCACCCTTATACAGCCGGTTTGATAGCGACTATTCCCGAAATAGATAGGGGTCGGCAATCAAATGATATTGGAAAGCCTCTGAGGGGTGAAATCCCATCCCCCCTTAACCCGCCCAGCGGTTGCCGTTTTCGAACACGCTGTCCGGAGGCCCAGGAAAAATGTTCAGAGGAAGAGCCAAATTTGAAAAAATTAGAGGACAGTCATGTCGTGGCCTGCCATTTCCCACCGGTGTAATCTAATATAGATGTGTCCCTCGTCAGTGCTTATGGCACTAGATTGTAGAATTTGATAAGAGAGAGTTTCTAGCTCATCGTAACGCTATAGGAGTTATGAATGAGACAGAA